>CAZMEC010000121.1:0-9722 GCA_964565265.1 uncultured Myxococcales bacterium | reverse complement strand
GCCAGGCCTGGAGGCGTTCATGGGGGAACAGGTAGGTGCTTGGTGTCGGGGTGTCAGGGTGTGAGGTGTTGGGGTGTCTGGGTGTTGGGGTGTTGGGGTTCGGCCGGCCTGCCGCCCCTCGGTCCCCTTCGCACTCCACCGCCCAGCCGTCAGCTACCACGGGGGACCGGGCAAGTGACGCCAGCGGTTGCTGGGCCGGGGCGTGGGGTAGCGCTTCGGAGGCAGCCTCCGCAAGCCGCCTTCCGCTTCAAAGGGGGGCGTGCGCGGCTTGCGGCGGCTAGGCGTCAAGGGGGGAATCCCCCCGGACGCCGGCTCTCCGGGGCGCTACCCCCGCCCCGGCCCCTGGGAAAAGCAGAGGGGGCCGCCCGTACCGGCGGCCGGCCTCCGCTTACTTAGTGCGCGGCTCGGATTGGCTGTCCAGGCCTTGCAGCGCCTTGCTCAGCGGATGGTCCTGGCCCAGGGCGGTTTGCCATTCGGGGGGGACGGGGGCTTGCAGTTCTTGGGTCTCGTTGCTGATGGGGTGGGGGAAGCTGATCCTCCAGGCGTGTAGCAGGATGCGGGGGCCCAGGCCGCGCTTGGAGCTGTAGCGCAGGTCGCCCAGGATGGGGTGGCCCAGGGCCTGGCAGTGGACCCGCAGTTGGTGGCTTCTTCCGGTCAGGGGCTTGAGTTGCATCAGGGACAGGTCCGGGCCACCCTGCACCAGGTCCATCTGGGTCACCGCGGTGCGGGCCTCAGGGTGCTTGTCCTGGTCCTCCAGGGGGAACTCGTGGACGGTGTTCCGCTGGGAATCCTTCTGCAGCAACGAGCGTCTGGTGACCGAGCTGAACTGGACCTGCCCCTCCACCACGGCCAGATAGGTCTTGCGGATCTGATCCTTCTGAAAGGCCACCAGCAGGCGCGCTGCCGCCTTGGAGGTCCGGGCCAGGATGAGGGCCCCGCTGACGGGTCGGTCCAGCCTGTGGACCACGGACAGGAACACGGCCCCGGGCTTGCCCTCGCGGCGCTTGATGTAGGCCTTCATCAGATCCAGCACGCAGGGGTCTGAGCTGGCGTCGCCCTGGGAGGGGACCCCCGCGGGCTTGTTCACCACCAGCACCTGCCGGTCTTCAAAAAGTATGGGAAACGGAGGCCTGCCGCTGGGGTCGGCCTGGCTCATAGGAACACCCTGGGGAGCTGCTCGTTGATGCGCGTAGTGACCTCGTAGTTGATGGTGCCGGCCCACTCCGCCAGGTTCTCGGCGCTGAGGCGCTGGACGCTGCCGTCGGGCCCCCTGGACTCCCCCAGCAGCACGGCCACCCCACCCTCCCGGGCCTCGGGAATGTCCGTCACATCCACCATCACCATGTTCATGCAGACGCGCCCGCGCACCGGCGCAAAGCGGCCCTCCACCAGCACCCCGGCGCTGTTCCCCAGGCTGCGGTCGTAGCCCTCGTAGTAGCCCAGGGGCAGCACGGCGATGCGGCTGTCGTGGGTGGTGCGGAAGCTGCGGCCGTAGCCCACGAACTGCCCCGCGGGGACGGTCTTGACCTGGGCGATCCGGGCCTTCCAGGTGAGGGCGGGCCTCAGGTTCAGGGGCCGCACCCCGTGGACCAGCGCAGACACGAAGGTCTCCTTGGAGGGCCACATGCCATACAAGGAGATCCCCGGTCGGATCATCTCGAATCTGGTCTCCGGCCACAGCATGGCCGCCGCGCTGTTGGAGAAATGCCGGATGGGGGCGCCCAGCTCCGCGTCTCGCATGGTCCGGTCCGCCTCGATGAAGGCCGACAACTGCAGCCGGGCGAAGGAATGGTCGGTGGTGTCTTCAATGTCGGCATAGTGGCTGGAGATCCCCTCCAGCACCACCCCGGGCAGCGCCTGGGCCGCCCGCGCCAACTCCAGGGCCTGGGCCGGCGACACTCCTTGACGGTTGTTCCCCGTCTCCAGCTTCAGGTGGACCGGCACGGGCGGGCGCCCGGCGGCCACGGACGCCTGGGAGAGCGCCTCCAGCACATCCCTGCGGTACACCACCAGCCGGCAATCCCCCAGGGCCACCAGCTCGCCAAAGGTCTCCGGCAGGACATGGCCCATGATGTAGATGGGCGCCGTCAGGCCCGCCGCCCGGAGGGCCGCCGCCTCCCCCAGGCTGTTCACGCCCAGCCAGGAGGCCCCCGCCTGGAGAAAGGCCTTGGAGGACTCAACCAGGCCGTGCCCGTAGGCATTGGCCTTGACCACCGCCAGCAACCGCGTCCCCGCCCCGCACAGCCCCAGAAAGGCCCGGGCATTGGCTGCCAGGGCGCTGCGGTCAATCTCAACCCAACTGGTATGAACCTGCGACATGCGCCTCAGCCTCCAACCCTCCGCCCAATCCTCAGGGCCTGGCCCAGGACCACGCCCCGCAGCAGCGCCTCCCCGGAGAAGAAGGGCTGGGCCTGCGAGGCCCCCTTGGCGCCCGACGAACCGAGTGGTCTTATACGCCCTTCCAGGTTCTGGCTCAAGGTCCGCAGGGTGTCCCCACCCGCCGCCTGGGCCTCCAGCAACAGGGCCGGCACCTGATCCCGCGGCAGGCCCGCCAACCCACTGGTCCGCGCCACCACCAGGGCCTCCCGCAGGGCCCGCTCGGGGTTGGTCGAAGACCGGTCCACCGCCTCCAGCAGCGTGGCGCCCTCAAGGAACTCGAAGCGCCGGGTCAGGATCTCCTGGGCCAGCTCCGTCATGGCCCCGGCGAAGGGGGCACAGCGAAGCGACAGGGGCGCCAGCCCTCCAAGATACAATTGGAAGCTGGGGGCGAAGCGCTGCTCGGCCTCCAGCATCAGGTCCCCCGAAAGCCCCGCCTCTCCAAACTGGTCCAGCAGTTGGGCCAGGGCCTGAGCCCGCAACAGGTGCGGCGGCTCGAGGGCCTCGGCGCGCTGCCCGTCCAGCCGGTGAACAGGGTTGTCCTCGGGGTCCAGGGAGTCCAGCCGAAGCTTCGCCCAGCGCCGCCCAAACAGCACCATGCCCAAGCTGTCCGCCAGGATGGCCCCGCCCCAGATGCCGCTCATCTTGGGGGCCTGGGCCACGAACTGCTCCAGGTTGGCGGCCCGGATCTCCCGTCCGAAGAGCTCCGCCGCGACGGCTTCAAGCTCGGCCCGGTGCTTGGGCTCCTTGAGCAGCCCCAGCACCACCAGGTCCACGGCCCGGGGCAACCCCTCCGGGAAGTCCAGGCCCAGGACCCGACGCCGGAGACCCTGGGCAAAACCCTGCCCCAGGGACCCCCGCAGTCGCGCCGCCGCCGCCCCCACAGCCCCCGCCAAATCCGGTCCCAGCTTGAGCCCGGCCTGCCGGGGCTGGGCGGCCACCTCCCAGGTGGGCACCTGCTCCTGGAATTCCGCCTCCAGCCCGCCGTACTCGCCGGGCCCCGGGATCTCCGGCTGGGGCAGCGGCGCGGGCCGCCGGGGTTGTCGCTGGGGTCCGGGCAACGGTCTTCCCGTCCCCGGCCCCCGTCCCCGCGGCTTCGCCGGCGCCGGCTGCTGGTCCTGCTGGCGCTTCTTCTTCCTGCGCCCCGCCCAGATGAGGAAGCCCCACAGCAGCAGCGGCCAGAACTCTTTGAGCAGCTCCAGCATCAGGCCCCTTCCCTCTTCCTGGGCGCCGAGAACAACGGCCGCCGCCCGGGCCTCACCCGGCACAACGGCTGGTCCAGCACCACGGTCCAGACCAGGGCCTGCAGGCGCTCCCGCTCGTCGGCGGCCAGCAATTCCAGCCGCGCCGCCTCCTGCTGCGCCATCACCAGTCGGTTACTTCTGTCCATCGGGCTTCTTGGGCTCGCCCATGGTGGAGATGGATTCCCTCATGCGGGTGTCCGCCACCAGGTTCTTGTAATTGTAGAAGTCCATCATGCCCATGTGCCCCTCGCGCAGGGCCTCGGCGATGGCCATGGGGATGAGGGCCTCCGCCTCCACCACCTTGGACCGGGCCTCCTCCACCTTGGCGGTCATCTCCTGGGCCTGGGCCACGGCCATGGCGCGGCGTCCCTCGGCGCGGGCCTGGGCGATCTGCTTGTCCGCCTCGGCCTGCTCGGTCTGCAGCTTGGCGCCGATGTTGGCGCCCACATCCACATCCGCGATATCAATCGACAGGATCTCAAACGCCGTCCCCGCGTCCAGCCCCTTGGCCAGCACATTCTTGGAGATGAGGTCGGGGTTCTCCAGCACCTTCTTGTGGCTCTCGGAGCTGCCGATGGTCGTCACGATGCCCTCGCCCACGCGGGCCAGGATGGTCTCCTCACCGGCGCCGCCCACCAGCTTGTCGATGTTGGCCCGCACCGTCACGCGGCTGACCACCTGAAGCTGGATGCCGTCCTTGGCCATGGCCGACACCTTGGGCGTCGTGATGACCTTGGGGTTCACGGACATCTGCACCGCCTGGAACACATCGCGCCCCGCCAGGTCAATGGCCGCCGCCTTGTTGAAGTCCAGGGCGATCTGGGCCTTGCTGGCGCTGATCAGGGCGTTCACCACGGCCACCACATTGCCCCCCGCCAGGAAGTGACTCTCCAGCAGGCCCACCTTGAGGTCCAGGCCCGCCTTGATGCCGTTGATCAATGGGTTCACCACGCTGGCCGGCGACACCCGCCGCAGCCGCATGGCCACCATGTCCAGGATGCCCACCGGGGCCCCCGAGAACCGCGCCGCGATCCACAGCCCCACGGGCACGAAGTAGAAGAACAGGATCAGCACCAGCACGACCAGGACGCCGGTCACGATGATGGAATTCCCACCCAGGTCACTCATGGCAAACTCGAACATTGGAACCTCCTTGTTGAGCACTATTCAGACTTGGTAACAATGATGCTGTTGGTGTCGATGCGGACCACTCGGACCGCGTCCCCCTTTTGAATGAAGTTGCCCTCCCCCAGGACATCCAGGCGGGCCCCCTCAATGAGTGCAATTCCCGAGGGCCGCAGGTCCGACACGGCCACGCCGCTCTTCCCCACCAGATGCCCCAGGAGGGCCACCTGGGACGAGGGTCCCTCGATCTTCTCCTCCCGAATCAGCGCCCGCGCCCCCTTGCTGCGAAAGAACGCCCAGGCCGCTGCCGCCGCCAGGCCCAGGGCCAGCACCAGCGCCAGCCCGCCCCAGATGGCGCCGTAGGCGTTGATCGCCGTCACCGAGCCCCAGATGGTGAGGCCCACCCCCACCAGCCCAATCACCCCGAAGCCCGGAATGATGGTGATCTCAATGAACAGCGCCACAATGCCCAGGACCAGCAACAGCAGCGGGGCAACGGAATCAAGCATGGGAGCCTCCCTCGGAAGCGGGATTGGGGGGGGCCGGGGGGGGCGCCGCCGGCTCGGGCAAGGGCTCCACCAGGAGGTGGCCGTCGCGGATCTCCAGGATCCGCACCAGGGTCCCCGGTTCCAGGTGTTGTCCCTGGGTCTGCAACTCCAGGCGTTTTCCATCCAATCGGCCGTAGCCCACGGGGCGCAGCGCCGTCTCCGCCCGCAGTTCTCTGCCAAGCAGCCCCGGGTCAAGCACCACTCCGGCCAGTCCCCCGGCCGACGCCGAGATGGTGTCTGCCAGGACCAGGCGCCGCACCGGCCTCAGGCTCGGGAAGAACCGGATGAAGGCCAGCAGCCCCAGGCCCGCCACGGCCAAGGCCCCGAAGACCCGGACCAGGGCGCTGCCCAGGACCCCGCTGTCCAAAGCCAGGTCCAGGCGCAGCCCCACCAGGGCCAGGGCCAGGGACCCCAGAATGGCCACGACCCCCGCAACCCCCGCCAACCCAAGCCCCGGCGTCAAGAACACCTCCACGCCCACCAGCAACAGGCCCAGCAAGAGGAGCAGCAACTCCTCCAGGCCCGCCAGGTTCACCACCATGTGGCCGAAGAAGAAGGCCAGCAGGCTGATCACGCCGGCCATCCCCGCCAGGCCAAAGCCCGGGGTGTAGAACTCAATGATGATGCCCAGGACGCCCAGGCTCATCAGGATGGAGCTGACCGCCGGGTGGGTGATGGCGCGGGCCACCTTCTCGGCCCAGTTCTCCTGCACCGTGAGGACCTCCCGTTGGCCCAGGCCAAGCTGATCCAGCAGGGCCCCACGGTCGTCCGCCTGGAAGTCCAGCAGGCCCAACTGGGGGGCCTGGCTGAAGGAGGCGGTGAGCAGCTTGCCCTTGGGGGCAAAGCCGGGCAGATCCAGTTCGGGGTCCACCATGGCCTCAGCCACCAGGGGATCGCGCCCCTTGGCCTCGGCGGTGCTGCGCATGACCCCGCGCATGAACGAGACGATCTTCTCGCTGCTCTCTTTCATCTCGCCCCCGGGGCCATCAAACTGCACCGGCGTCGCGGCCCCCATGGTGGCCCCCGGGGCCCAGGCGATGTAATCCGCACCCAGGGTGATCAGGGCGCCCGCGGAGATGGCCTGGCGGTTGATGAACACCATGGTGGGCACCTTGGCAGCAAGCAGGGCATCCTTGATCTTCAGGGCCGCATCCACCCGGCCCCCAGGGGTGTCCATCTCCACGAGGAAGAGGGCGGCCTGGGACTCCTCGGCCTGGGCCAGGGCCCGGGCCACGAAGGGGGCAATGCCCAGATCCACCACATCCGTGAAGTGGATCAATACGACGGGCCCCGCCCCGAGGGGAGCCAGGGGCTTGGGGGAGCTGGACACGGGCAGGTAGGGGGGCGTGGGGGGCTGGGCCATCTCAGCCTGGGGCTGGGCGATCTCAGCCTGGGGCTGGGCCGGCAGCGGGGTCAGGAGAAGCTGGAACAGGAGCCCGAGGACAAGGGTCATGATTCGAATCGCAGTAGTTGCCTTCCAGCCACGATGTACTGTCCGGGACGAACGGGCTGGGCGCCCTTGAGCCGCACGAAGGTGCCGTTGCTGGAGCCGAGATCATTCAGGAAGTAGCCGTCCACCCGCCGGGACACGCTGCCGTGGCGACCCGACATGTAGCGGTCCGTGGGGAAGGTGATCTCGCCCTTTTCGCGGCCAAGGATGACCTCGTCCCCGCGGAGGACATAGGAGGACCCGAACAGGTTGGAGCCCAGCACCTGGGTGACCCGGCCCCAGACCAGGGAGGTGGTGGGGCTGCCCATGACGCGGGTGCCGTCGTCGGCGGGGCGGACCAGGGGCTCGACGAAGCGCATCTCTTCGAAGCGCAGCACCTGCTGGCCCATGCGGAAGGCGTCGCCGTGCTCCAGGGCGATGGGGCTGTCCAGCTTGATGTAGGTGCCGTTGAGGGAACCGGCGCACTTGAGCAGGACCTCGCCCTGTTTGACCTGGATGTGCAGGTGCAGCGGGGAGAGCAGCTCGTCTTCTTCGAAGTTGATGTCGCAGTTCTTGCGGCCCAGGGTGATGGCGCCATCCAACAGGGGAATGCGCTTGACCTCGGTGCCCGTGTTGGTGTCCACGCTGACCAGGTAGAACCGACCCGCCCGACGGGCAGCGTCGGCCTCGTCCGGGGGCTCGGGCTTGAGGGCATAGCCGCAGAGCTGGCAGCGCCTGGCAGCCTCCTCTACCTTGGCCCGACAGCGGGGGCAGCGGGGCAGGCCGTCGCCAGGTTCCCGGGCGTCCGAGTCCATGACCACGGCTTCCATTTCGTTGACCGTAGCGCTGTCCTCAAGGCTGCGGCTGACGGCAACCTGGGTGACCCGGGCATCAGACACCTGGGTGACCCGAGGCTGGGTGGTCAGGTTGACCAGGTCTGGAGTGGGCGCTGGAGCAGCCACCGGCGGAGCCTTGATGGGCTCGGGGGCTGGCTTGACCACGGGGACCGGGGCTGATTCTTTTTTCTTTTCACCAAGTTCCCTGCCGCAATGCAGACAAAACTTGAACAGTGGATCGCTCTCTTTTCCGCAGTGGGAACAGCGCATTTACAGTCCCTCCGAAACAAGGTCCAACGCCAAGCCGTGACTTTAGCGCCCGCACGGGGCCTCGTCAAGGAGCAGGGCGGCTGCTTAGTAGAATCGTTTGCCCTCGGGCAGCAGGCTGTTCAGGTTTCCGCCCAGGATGAGGTCCCGGGAGGCGTCGTCCAGGTCCAGGACTTCTATGAGGCGGCGGAAGACCTCCGGGTGATTCAGGTTGTAGTCGCTGCCGAAGACCAGCCGCTGGGGACCCAGTTCGGCAATGGCGTACTCCAGCAACCAGGGTTCCCGGATGCTCTCCGTGCCGAGGCTGCAGTTCGTCAATCCCAGGCGCTGGATCTCCCGCACACAGGACTTGACCAGGTGGGGCAGGTCCCCGCCCATGTGGCCCAGGATGAAGCGCACCTTGGGGTGCATCTCGGCGGCCTCCAGGGCGGCCCCATAGCCCGCCATCTCGAGCCACTTGCCGCAGTGGACCACCACCGGCAGGTCCAGGCGCGCAGCCGCCTCCAGCCAGGGTTGGTACATTTCATCATTGATAGGCAGGCGCAGGATGCTGGGGTGGATTTTGAGGGCCGCAAACCCCTTGGCATTGGCTGCCAGGAACTCCAACTCCGAGGGGTCCCGGGGGTCCACCCAGAAGGCCCGGCGAAGGACCAGGTCCCCGGCGTGGTCGGGCACCGCCTCCAGCAGCCAGCGATTGTTCGCCTCGTCCGTGGGGAAGACCAGGGCGCCCCCCCAGCCCCAGCGCTGGTACAACTGGACCAACTGTTCCACGGTGCTGCCGTGGCCTCCAAAGTCTGGAAGCCTCCACTGACCGACATGAACATGGGCATCCAAAGGCTTGGGCATTGGGGCCTCCTTATCTGCAACAAGGCCGCAAGAATGATGCCCGATTTCCCAGCCGGCGAAAACCGATATAGACTCGGCGCCGGAGGTTTTTTTGGGAACATTGAACGCCGTCACCAAGTACGCCCTGCTCTTCGCCGTGCTGTGCACCGGTTGTCCGTCCCGGGCCGCCGCCACGCCCCCCCTGCCCCTCTACGAAGAGATCTTCTTCACCCAGCGCCCTCTGGAGGCCCGCGAGGACGCCGCCGAGGACGATGATCGCAACGAGGTGGAGAACGAGGCCCTGGGCAGCAACTGGTCCATCTACGAAGTCATGGAGGAGGACCTGGGCGCCAACGAGGCCCTCGCCGAGCAGGGCCAGCGGATCCTGGAGAGCACCCTGGACTGGCGCAGTTTCCTGGCCAACGACCTCAGCGAGTCCTGGGGCGAGGCCAGCCGTGGGGGCCTGCGCAACGGCCGCCTGATGCCTGACAAGGGACCGGGGTTCGACCAGAAAAGCAAGCGGGGCGCCTTCGGTACGGATGAGACGGTGGCCCTCATGCTCTGGGCCTTCCAGCGCATGACCGAGTTGTACCCCGGCACCGCCCAAGCCGTGGTCGGGGACCTCAGCCGGGACGGGGGCGGGCGCCTATCGCCCCACAAATCTCACCAAAGCGGGCGAGACATCGATGTGTCCTATTACCTGAAGGACAACGAGCCCTGTGGCCACTTCCGCCCCGTGACCCCGGAGTCCATGGATCTGCTGAAGAACTGGACCTTCATGGACCTGCTGCTCTCCTCGGGCAAGGTCGAGTACATCCTCATCGACCGGTCCCTCCACCGGGCCCTCTACAACACCGCCCTGGAGATGGGCTGGACCGAATCAGACCTCCAAAGGCTCTTCGAGGCCCCCGTGGGCAACACTCCAAAACGAGGAGTAATCCGCCACATCGCCGGCCACAAGAACCACTTCCATTTCCGCTTCGTCTGTCCCCAGAAAGACCCCGAGTGCCGCTAATGACCCCTTCCAAATTCCCTTCCCCCCGTGGGGGAAGGTGGCCCGAAGGGCCGGATG
>CAZMEC010000120.1:0-9736 GCA_964565265.1 uncultured Myxococcales bacterium | reverse complement strand
GCGGTCATCGACGAGGCCCACGCCAGCGGCGTGCCCGGGGCCACGGGCCTGGCCATTCACTTCCCCGTGCAGGAGGCCATCTTCGAGCGGGCCCTCTTGATAGAAGCCAGGCCGCCCCAGTTCTGGGTGGACTTCCTGGACACCTGGTACGCCTGGCTGGGGGAGAACTACAAGGTGCAGCTCTCCGAGGTACTGTACGACCCCAGCGGGGCCGACGACGAGTTCGAGTGGGTCGAGCTGTACAACGCGGGCTCCCTGCCCGTGGACCTGTCGGGGTGGTCCCTGGGCTGGGGGGGCGACAACCTGGACAAGGGCCACTTCCAGTTGGACGGCCTGCTCCAGCCCGGTGCCTGTGTGGTGGTGGGCGGGCCCCAGTCCACGGTGGCCAACGGCAGCCCCAGCTACTTCCAGGCCCAGGACTTTGGGTCGGACCTGCAGAACTCGGGCAGCCCCGCCGACGGGCTGGGGCTGTTCAATCTCCTGTCCGAGGACATCCAGCCCGACACCGTGCCCTTTGACGCGGTCATCTACGGCGCCGACAACGGCGGCCAGTTGCTGGACGAGACGGGCAAGGTGGGCGCCGTGGATGTGGCCGACGCTCCCCAGGGCAGCAGCATCGAACGGGGCCCCGAGGGCTGGAAGATCCAGGCCGCGCCCAGCCCTGGAACCTGCCTGCTGAAGCCCTGATCCGCTCACTTCGTTCGCGGCTTGGTTTGGTCCCACCAGCGACTCCTGGCCGCGCACGGAGTAAGCGGATCGGCGATGCTGGCCCAGCGACTCCTAGCCGCGCACGGAGTAAGCGGATCGGCAAGGGAGGCTCTTTTTTTTGGGAGGCCTGCTGTGAAACACCTACCTTGGTTGGTTGTCGGCTTAGTGCTGCTTGGGGGCTGTTCGGAGGAGAGTTCAGCGGGCCTGGACTTCGATGCTCCGGCCTACGCCTGCACCCTCGCCGAGGCCCCCGCCGTCCCCCTGAATCGCAAGCTCATGATTGCCCACAGGGGGGCCACCTACAAGTTCCCCGAGAACACCACCGAGGCGGTCCTCCAGGCCTCCAAGGAGAAGGCCAATGCGGTGGAATTCGATGTGGTGCTGACCGCCGACGGCGTGCCCATCCTGCTGCATGATTTCACCCTGGATCGCACCACCGACTGCAGCGGCGACGCCCGCAAGAAGACCCTGGCGCAGATTCGCCAGTGCAACATCGCCGGGGGCTACAAGGTGCCCGTCCTGGCTGAACTGATGCCCCAGCTTGGGGCCTTCGAAAAGTACTTCGTGGAGCTGAAGACCAGCGACGACCAGGCGGAGGCCATGGCCAAGGCGGTGGGGGCCATCATCCGCGACCAGGTCGACTACGACCGCGCGGTGGTAACCTCCTACAACTTGCTGGCCCTCTACAACCTGAAGACCCTCTACCCCTCGCCTCGCATTCACAGCGCCTATGATGGTCAGGACTTTCAGGTGCCCCTGGCCACGCTGAACCTGGGCTTCGACTACATGCTGATGCCCCTGGCCGAAATCAGCGACTGCATGGTGGCCACGGCGAACCACATGGGGGTGCGATTGGTGGCCTACACGGTGTCCGACGAAGCCACCCTCATGGCGGTCCTCACGAACCCCCGGGTGGACTATCTGGCGGGCGTGATGTTCGACAACATCGAGGTGCTGGGCCGCAACCTCAAGACCATCGAGAAGGAATATGGCGAGGCCCTGGAGAGTCCCAAGGATTGCAAGCACGACGAGGGCGGCGCCTGGGACCCCCGGGAGGGCCACTGCGAGCAGCGCTGTGAGCCGTCCTCCTGTCAGGACTTCGAGGTCTGCGACGAGAACTCAGGCCTGTGCCTCTCCGGGACCGACTCCCTGGTGGCGGTCTCAGCCCTGCTTGGCCAGATCGAGCAGACCCTGGAGGGGGAGTTCGAGAAGGGCAAGGAAGAACCCTCCGAGGAAGCAGTGGCCTCCCTCCTGACGCTGTTCTCTGCGGCCAGCCCCTACGCCCAGAGGGCGGACCTCATCACCCAGCAGATGTCCGCCTCCAAACGAAGCTCCTTCTCGGCCTTTGGCTTGCAGGTGGTGGCCCTCAAGGAAGTGGACCCGGACACGCTCCAGGTCCAGACCCGTTCCGGCCACTACTGGTTCCTGAACCGGGAGCTGGGGGTGTGGCGGGTCGACTACTTCCAGCAGTAGGGGGCGCCGACCCCGTCAATCCCAGCCGCGCACGAAGTAAGCGGATCGGCTTACAGGATCCGCTTACTTCGTGCGCGGCTGAGTTCGGTCGGTCCGGTGGAACCAGCCGTAGGAGGCTGGCACCACGAACAGGTTCAGGAAGGTGGTGAAGAACAGGCCCCCCAGGACCACCGCTGCCAGGGGCCTTTGGAGGTCCGCGCCGGGGCCTTCTTTTAGCAGCATGGGCAGCAGGCCCAGCAGGGCTGTCAGCTTGGTCATCAGGAGCGGCCGCAGGCGCCGCAGGGCCGCCTCCCGGATGGCCTCCGTGGGGGTCATTCCTCCTCGCCGCAGGTCGTCCGCGTAGGACACCAGGATGGTGCCGTGTTGCACCGCCATGCCAAACAGCACGATAAGCCCCACCAGCACGGACACGCTGATGTTCATCCCCAGCAGCCAGATGGTCAGCACGCCGCCCGTCAAGGAGAAGGGCAGGTTCAGCACCACCAGGGCCGTGGACTTCACATCCCGCAGCGCGGTGAGCTGCATGAACAGGATCAACAGCAGCGCCAAGGGGACCAGCAGGGCCAGGCGTCGCTGGGCCCGTTGCTGGTTCTCGAACTGCCCCCCCAGGGTGATCTCGTAGCCCGTCGGCAGCGTGGCCCGCAGGGGCTCCAGCTTCTGCTCCAGTTCGGCCACGAAGCTGCCCAGGTCCCGCCCCCGCACATTGCACTCCACCACCAGGCGCCGCCGGCCGTTCTCGCGGCTGACCTGGGCGGGGCTCTCCACCTGACTGACGGTCGCCAGTTCGCCAAGCTGCACCCGCTGGCCCGTCGGGGTCGTCAGCACCTGATGCTCCAGGGTGGCCAGATCCATGGGTTGCCTGCGGTCCAGGCCCAGGCGAATGCCAAATCGCCGGTCTCCCTCCCACAGCTCCCCCACCCTCACGCCACTGACCCCAAGCTGGACGGCATCGTGGAGGGCCTCCACATCCACCCCATAGCGCAGCAGCGCGTCCCGCTTGGGGGTCAGCAGCACCTCGCTCATGCCCGAGACCATCTCCACCCGGGGGTCCGCCGCCCCCGCAATGCCCGCCAGGGTGGGCGACACCTGCTCGGCGGTGCGCCCCAGGATGGCCAGATCCTCGCCGGCGATCTTCACCGCCACATCGGACTTCACGCCGCTGATCAGCTCGTTGACCCGCAGGGCGATGGGCTGGCTGAACGAGGGCCGCACCCCGGGGACGGACTCGAAGAACTGTTGCATCTCCGCCACGATGCGCGGCTTGTCATAGCCCTCCCGCCAGGAATCCCGGGGATTCAGCGTGATGAGCAGGTCGCTCTGCTCGGGGCCCATGGGGTCCTCCGCAAGCTCGGCCCGGCCCGTCTTGGACACCACGGCTCGGATCTCGGGGAAGCGGGTGCGCAACTCCGATTCAAGAGCCTCGGCCTGGCGGCTACTGGAGTCCAGAGAGGCGCTGGGCAGGCGCACCAGATTGATGGCGATGGAGCCCTCGTCCAGGGGCGGCAGGAACTCGGTGCCCAGGCGCGTCAGCAGGCCCAGGGTCAGCAGCAGGAAGGCCCCGGACACCGCAGCCAGGGGAAGACGGTGGCGCAGCGCGAAGTCCAGGGAAGGGCGGTAAAGCCGCAGCATGAAGCGCAGCATGGGGTTTTCCTCGGGGGCCTGGAGGCGCCGCGAGACCAGCAGGGAGGCCAGGGGCGGCACCACCGTCACGGCCACCAACAGGGAGGCCCCCATGGCGAACAGCATGGTGAGGGCCATGGGCCGGAACATCTTGCCCTCCATGCCGGTGAGGCCCAGCAGGGGGATCATCACGGCCATGATCACCAGGAGGGACCAGACCACGGGGCGAAAGACCTCGGCGGTGGCCTCCAGGGCCAGGTCCCTGCGCGACAGGGCGGCGCGTTTGCCGTCCTTGAAAGCCGAGGTGATGTTCTCCACCACCACGATGGAGCCATCCACCACCATGCCCACGGCGATGGCCAGCCCCCCCAGGCTCATGAGGTTGGCGGTGATGCCGGCGGCGTGCATCAACATGAAGGAAAGGCACGCCGTCAGGGGCAGCGACGCCGCCACCACCAGGGCCCCCCGCAGATCCCAAAGGAACAAGAACAGCACCACCAGCACCAGGGCCGCGCCCTCCAGCAGGGCCCCGGAGACCGTCTGGATGGAGGCCTGGATGAGGTCCGTGCGGTCGTAGAAGTCGTTGATGGAGACCCCCGTGGGCAGGCTCTTGGCGATCTCCGTCACAGCCGCCTTGATGCGGTCCACCACCTCCCGGGAGTTCTCGCCCTTGAGCATGATGGCCATGCCCGCCACCACCTCCCCGCGGCCATCCCGGGTCACGGCCCCCTGCCGAGGCATGGCCCCCTCCTCAATGCGGGCAAGCTGGCCAAGCCTCACTGCGCTACCACCGGGCCGCGGCACCACCACTCCGGCCAGCTCCTCGGCCGAGCGCACCAGCCCGGAAGCGATGACATAGCTTTGCTCATCCCCCCGCAGGATGTAGCCGCCAGCCCGGTTGGCGTTGTCTCGCCCCAGGGCCTCCAAGACCTGTTGGGGCGTGAGCTGGTACTGGGCCAGTTGCTCGGGACGCAGCAGCACCTGGAACTCCTTCACGAAGCCCCCGAAGGAGTTCACCTCCGTGACCCCCGGGACCGCCTTGAGCCGCGGGGCCACCACCCAGTCCTGAAGGCTGCGCAGCTCCGTGGGGCTGTGTCCGTCCGACTCCAGGGAATACTGGTAGATCTCCCCCAGGCCCGTGCTCATGGGCGCCAGCTCCGCGTCTGCCCCCGGCGGCAGGCTGTCCTCCACGCCGGACAGGCGCTCGTGGACCAGTTGCCGGGCAAACCAGGCGTCCACCTCGTCCTCGAAAACCACATTCACCTGGGACAGCTCGTTCCGGGACAGGGAGCGGATCTCCCGCACCTGGGGCAGCCCCGACATGGCCAGCTCGATGGGGTGGGAGATGAGGCGTTCCACCTCGGTGGTGGCCAGCCCCTCGGCCCGGGTCAGCACCATCACCTGGACATTGGTCACATCCGGGTAGGCATCAATGGGCAGGCTGCGCCAGGCCAGCACGCCCAGGACCAGGGTAAGGCCAACCGCTACCAGACTCAGGCCCCGCTGCTGCAGAAAGAATTTCATAATCCACATGGTCTGGTCCTTTCAGTCGGCGCAGCCGGCGCCCATCTTCTCGCGCAGGATGTCGCTTTTCAGGTAGAAGGCTCCCCGACTGGCCACTGTCTCCCCAGCGCCCAGCCCTTTGGAGATCCGTGCCCGGCCCCCCCCAGTCGCCAGCACCGTGACCGGCCTCTTGACCCACAGCAGCCCCTCCCGAACAAACACGAAGGCCTGCCCTTCATCCTCCAGCACGGCGCTGCCCGGAATCTCCACGGAGGGCACCGCGTCGGGCACCTTGAGAGTGGCGCTCACGGCCATGCCCGGCCGCAGGCTCCCAACCGGGTTGTCCAGCACCAGCCGGGCCTTGAAGACCCCCAGGGCCTCGTCCAGCAGGGGGCTGAGCAGGTCCAACCGGGCCTCCATCGGGGCCCCGTCCCCCGCCACCACCTGCGCCGCCGCAGGGAGGGCCAACCTTGAGGCCAGCGCCATGTCCGCGGGGTGGACCTCGCACCAGACCCAGACCCGGGAGAGGTCCGCGACCCGACCCACCAACTCCCCGTCCTCCACCAGATTCCCCGGCGCCGTGTGCCACTCCACCACCGTCCCCGCAATGGGGCTCAGCAGGGGGGCCAGGGGGGACGGAACGGGGGGGGCAAGGGGGGCCGGCGGCGCGCCCACGGGGAACTCACACTCCAGGCCCAGGTAACCCAGGCCACCGTGGCTGGCCTCGAGCCGCGCCTGGGCCCCGGCCAGTTCGCCGTCCAGGGCAGCCTTGCGGGCGGCCAGTTCCAGGCCCGCCTCCTCGGTCACCGCCGAGAACCGGGCCTCCGCCGCCGCCAGTTGCTGCTCCGCCTCCACCATCAGCCGGTCGGCCTCCAGCCGCGCCTCCGAGCGCAGGGCTTCAAAGGTGGCCTTGGCCGACCGCTGCCGGGCCTCCGCCTCGGCGGTCTCCGTCCGGCTGGCCGCGCCACCCTCCAGCAGGGCCTTGGTGAGCCCCAAGCGGGTGCCCGCCAGGGTCAGTTCGGACCGCGCCTGGAGCAGCCTCCCGGCCCAGTCTCCGGCCCCCGCTCGGGCACTGCCCTTGCTCCCCCTGGCGCCCGTCAGGGCCGCCAGTCCTGCCACCCGGGCCAGCTCCCGCCGGTGGTCCTCTCGGGCGCGCCAAAGACCAGCCGCCGCGTCCAGGATGTCTCCCTTGGTCTGGCCACCCTCGGGCAGGGCCGCCAGCTTCTTCAGCAGCTCGGGACCAAGCTCGGCAGCCCGCAACTCTGTCAGCAGCTGGCCCAGGCTCTGGGACCGTTCCAGCAGGCGCTGGTTCCGGGCTCCGGCCAGCTCCAGTTCCCTGTGAGAGGCCTGGTGCTCCTGCTCCAGGGCCGGCAGCGCCGCGCCCCGGAGGCTCGCCAGTTCCTGGCCGGCCCGCACCTCCACGCCGACCCCCATGGGCACCCCGGTGGGCTTGTCCCCGGGGCCGCCGTGGGCCTCCTCCAACACGCCCGCGACCCGGGCCCGCAGGTCCACGGTCCGGGACTCGTCCAGCCCCACCCGGCACTGAAGGGCAAGGGTGGCAAAGCCCTGGACGGGGCCCGCCGCCTTGAACTCCTCGATGAGTCTCTTCTCCAGGCCCGGGTCCACCTTCACGGCGCCGGCTTCATAGCGGCACTCGTTGCAGTCCCGGATGGGGATGCCGTGCTCGCACTGTTCCGGTTGGCCGGGCGCTGCGGCCGGGGCCTCGGGGCCCTCGTGCCCATGCCCTTCGTGACCGTGGCCCCCTTGCCCCGCCTCCTGCTTGCGGCTACACCCAAAGGCCAGGGTCAGCCCCAACACCACGCTCCACAATGCAACCCTATTCATGGCTCACCTCCGCCCCGGTCAACAGGTTCAGTTCCAGGTCGCCCTGGGTCAGGTTGGTCTCCAGCTCAAGCTGCTGCAGCCGGGCCTGCAGCAGGCGCTCCCGGGCGGCCAGGAGGGCCGCCAGTTCTCCGCCCGCGCCGACCTGGCGAAGGCTCAAGGCCTGCACCAAACGCTGGAGGGTGGGCAGGGTCCAGGTCTCCAGCCGCGCGAGCTGGGCCCGCAGGGCTTCCCGCTGCTGGGTCAACTGGCGCACCTGCAGGCTGCCCTCCCGGGCCACCTGCCGCTTCAGCGCCTCGGCGCGTCGCAGCTCGGCCGCCGCCTCGCCGATGCCCGCCTGATTTCTGTCAAACACGGGCAGTGGCAGGGCCAGGGAGAACACCAGGGTCTGGCCGTCGAAGCCCTCCAGGCCCCGCAGGCCCGCCCCCAGGTCCAGGTCCGGCACGGCCAGGCTCCGTTGGTGTTCCAGGTTCGCCCGGGCCTGCTGGAGACCCAAGCCAGCGGCCTCCAGCTGGGGCCAGAACTGGCTGTCCGGCAGCGCCCGCTCGGCGCGCCCCTCGGGGCCCTGCAGGGTCCCCCGCAGGTGGAGGCTCCGCCAGTCCTCCAGCCCCATGAGCGAGGCCAGGGCCAGCAGCCTGTTTTGGTAGCGGGCGCACTCCTCCAGCAAGCCCCCGCAGGTGGCGGAGAGCTCGGCCTCCCACGCCAGGGTCTCGTGGCTGGCGCCCTCCCCCAGCCCCTCCCGCTGCCGAAGCTTGGCCAGTTCCCCCAGGGCCTCCTGCTGGGCGGCCTCCAACAGTTCCAGCTTCTGTCGCCCCGCCAGGGCCTCAAAGAACAGCCCCGCCACCTGGGCGGTCACTGCCCGTCGGGTAGCGGCCAGGTCCAGGCCGGCCCGGCGGGCGTCCAACCCGGCGGCCCGGCGCTGCGCCCCCCGGCGTCCCCCCAGGGGCACAGCCTGGGTCAGGCCCAGGGTGGTCTGGGAACGGGAGAAGGCAGGGTTGGAGAGGCCCAGGTCTTCAAACTCCCCGAAGAGCTCGGGGTTGGGCAGGCGCCCCGCACCTCGGGCCCGGGCATCGGCGGCCTCCTTCAGCGCCCGGGCCATATCCAGCGCGGGCAGGGTGTCCACCAGACCCTGCAGTTCGCCCAGGTCCAGGTCGCGGCAATCGTCCCCCACGCAGGCGGCGCTGGCCTCGCAGCGGCACTGGGGAAGGTCCTCTGCCAGGGGCACCAGGCCCCAAAGCACCAACAGGATCGGATACATGAATGCACTCCCGGGTTCGAGTTGAACAACAGCGTGCCTGGTGAATTGGCCGCGGGGCCTCACCGGCCTGGGGTCGTCAACAAAGCCCTAGAGTAGAAGGCGCTGGGTGTGCTGTAGGGGGTCGAGGGGAAGGGGAGGGGCCTGGACCTTCAGGAAGGCCAGCGGGGGAAGCTGATGGGGCAGCCTTGGGAGTTCCAGGTCAGCCACCAGGGTGGGCGCCTCCGGGCCGTCCAGAACCAGGGGACCTGGGACCCGGAAGTTCAGATCAATGGCGAGGTCCACGCAGGGGCCGCGGCCGCAGTCGGAGGGGCAGCCAAGGTCAGGCCCGGACTCTTCGCCCTGGTCGTGGCCCTGGTGGTCGCCCTGGTCGTGGCCGTGGTGGGTCTCGGCGCAGGAACGCCCTGCCACCAGGGCGTGGGCGTCATGGTCATGGCCCAGGCAGACCGCCAGCACCGCGAACCAGGCCGCATGTACCAGTGCGACGATCAGCAAGAAGACCAGGCGCTGTAGAACCGGGCGAGCCAAGGGAACCTCCAAACCAGACCGTGGCAAAGTAGCCTCTTCGGGAAGGAATTTCAACCCTCCGCAATCCCAGCCGCGACCGAAGGGAGCGGATCGGGCGGTCTACTCGAAGCTGGCCTCGGTGATCACGAAGTCCACATACTTGTAGGGACCCTCGGGCAGGTCCCAGGTGCCCTCCATCCGAGAGGGGATCTTGAAGCCCTGGAATTCCTTGTAGTCCAGACAGGTGCCATGGAAGGAGGCCTTCACGGCGCCCCCCTTGGCAGAGTAGTAGCGTTCCACGACGGCCAGTTCGGGCAAACCGTCCTTGCCGAAGTGGAAGACACCACGGGCCTTCATGCCGCCGTCGTCCAGGGTGACCTTGGCGCTGGTGGGGCCGAGGGCCTCCCAGGAGATGCCGGGTCCCGGCAGCAGGGCGTGGGGCAGCATCACAAACTCGGCCAGGAGGCGGCCCTGGGCGGAGACATCGATCTCGGCGCCAGTGGCGTCCAACATGGTGAAGGTGCCCAGCAGCTTGATGAGCATGCGCCCCTTGCCCTCGAAGTAGCTGTCCCGGGCCGTCACGGGGACCAGGGGCAGGTAGTTCATGGAGCCGTACCAGGCAAAGGACGGCTTGCCCGCCGTAAGAAAATACTCGCCGGTGATACCGGACCAACCGCCGTCGGGGCTGGGCTTGAACTGTCCGCCGTGCTTCAAGTGGGCCGCGGTCACCCGGTTCTTGCCCAGGACTCCGGCCACCTTCATCCAGTTCTGCACCGGCGCCGGCAGGCCCTCCAGGTCCTTCTCCGTGACGGGCACGGCGGGCTGGGT
>CAZMEC010000119.1:0-9758 GCA_964565265.1 uncultured Myxococcales bacterium | reverse complement strand
CCGGGGAAGTTCTCTTCCATGTGGTTCAGGAAGCGGCGGCCCTTGGTGAGGGAGAACTGGAGTACGGGGGGGAACTTGCCCGAGCGGGGGCTGACGCGGCCAAGGGCGGTCTTCTGGAAGACCTGGGAGCCCTTCTCGATGCCCTGGGCCAGCTTGTCCAGCTTGGCGTAGCGGGAGTTGTAGCCCCCGGCGTGCTGGACTTCCACGACCCAGCCTTCGGCCTTGACCTCACCAGCGAAGGTGACGGTGCCGGCGGCCACGGACCAGACCTCAGCCCCGGGGGGGGCGGGGTATTCCATGAAGCGGGTCTTGGTCTTCTTGACCAGGCGGGGCTTGAAGCGGGCGGCCATCTCCTCGGAGGAGCCCACGCCGTAGTCCAGGGGAGTCTTGACGAACTCCTTGCGGACGGCGGTGCCGTCGGTGGTGTAGTAGCCGTCCACGCCCTCCGCGTCCTTGAAGTAGAAGACGCTGTGTTCGCCCACGGCCTGGCCACTGTACTGGGCGGCGAGGATGCGGCCGTAATCCAGGAAGCGGCCGTCCACATAGACCTTCTCGACCAGCAGCTTGAAGGTGTCCCCCTTGCGGGCCTGCTGGAAGAAGTTGAAGTCCCAAACGAAGAGATCCATGAAGAGGCGGGCCAGCTTGCCGTCGCCCCCGCAGCGGGTGAAGCTGCCGTACAAGGAGCCCTGGACCACGCAGCCCATGGACACCAGCTTGACATCCGTGGGGATGTTCTTCTTGAGGGCGGCCAGGCGGCCGTTCTCGCGCTTCACCACATAGACATCGGTGGGGGAGGTGGTGAACTCGAATTCCACGACCTTGCCCACGCGGTCGAGCTGGATGCGGAAGCGATCCCCGGCCTGGGCGCTGCGGAAGTCAAAGACATCCTCCATGGCCTGGATGGCGGGGATGGCCTCGTCCGCCTGGACCCCCAGGTTCTTCATGGCCTGCAGGACGCTCTCGCCGGAGCGCAGTTCGCCGGCCACGGTGGTGGCGGGCTCTTCGTTGGGCAGCTCCACAGGGACGGCGGGCTCGATGGCGTGGATCTTGCGGGGGTCTTCCATCTTGGGAAGCTCTTTGAGGCGCTTCTCCTCGAGGGGCGGCTGATACCGGATGCTGTCCTTGAGGAAGACCATGTAGTTCAGGCCGATGAGTCCCACGATGAGCACCACAGCGCCCAGGCGTCCCCAGCGGGAGCCCTTCTTCTGGCGATAGTCACGAATGTAGATGGTTCTCTTGCTACCAAGAGCCATGTATCCCTCCTGGGATGGAGGCTGGAGCCAGGGTCGGCGCCAGCAGTCTCTAGGACGGGCCGTATACTAGGCGCCGGGGTGCGAAAAGTCAACGAGTATGCTTTGTTAGCGGTGCCTAGAGGGCCGGAAGGACCAGCAGGTAGCGGCCCTCCGCGTCGGAGTAGCCTGTGGCCAGGGGCTCGCGGGAGGCCGGGCCGCTGCCGGAGGCGCTGTAGAACTCCAGCTTGATCCCGGGGATGGGGGTGGCGCCGGAGTCGGTCCCGGTGTTGTCGGCCCCGCTGGTGCCCTGGGAGGCAGCCCCGCTGATCTGGCCCGTGAGGGCGATGGGGTCGGCGAAGCGCAGCAGCCGGACCTGGGGCGAGTCCACCGTGATGCCGTCCAGCAGGGTCCGGGGCAGGCCGCTGCCCTCGGGGGGGCTGAGGATGAACAGGTAGTAGCCCGGATCCAGCAGCAAGGAGAAGGCCCCGTCGGCGTCGCTGGTGGTGTCAAAGCGCCGCTCCGGGACCTGCACCGGGCCCCCCAGACAACTGTAGAACACGGCCGTCAGGCGGGCTCCAGGCACGGGGTTGCCCTCCGAGGTGGTGAGGCGGCCGCTGACCTCCGGGCGGTCCTCCAGGGTCAGTTGGTGGGCGATCCCCACGGTGCCCAGGGTGAAGGAGAAGCTGGCCACGGCCAGTTCGGAGTCGGTGCCGGGGATCACCGCGGCGGTGTAGGTGCCGGGGGGGAGGTTCAGCTCCAGGGGCTCGTCCGGGAACACGGGGTATTCGAGGCGCAGGCTGCCCAGGCCCACCTGCCCCTGGAGGTGGAGCGTCAGATCGGTGCGGGGGGGGATGGCCCCAGGGGCCAAGAGCACCGTCAGGGCGAAGGGCTGGAGCTGGTCCCCGGCCCCCGTCTCCAGGCGGCCCAGATCCTGGTCCTCAAAGAAGAAATAGCTGGTGGTGGTGATGAGCTCCGGGACCATGCCGTTGGACACCGAGGCCTGGACATGGAGGGCATACTCGGGGGTCAGGCTGTGGTCCTCGCCGGGGGGCTGGACCCGCAGCTCGAAGTGGCCCGCCTCGTCCGTCTCCGCGATGGTGCTGGTATCGCCGCTGGCCCTGGAGTAGGCAAAGACCCGGGCACCCACCACCGGGGTGCCGCTGGCCAGGGTGGTCACCAGCGTGCCGCTGATCCGCAGGTAGTCCTGGGGGGCCGGCAGGATGACCTCCCAGGAGAGCTCCCAGGGGCTGGCGGAGGCCCAGTCGGGGCTGAAGGAACGGCGGACATGGTAGGGGGGCAGGGGGTCCACCAGGGCCTGGTCCCCTTCGGCCTTGAAGTCCAGGTAGATGTCGTAGAGGCGTCCGGGGGACAGGTTGATGGAGAAGCCCCCCGCGCCCCCACTTTGGAAGGCATCGGCGTGGTAGTCCTTGCCGGGGATCTCCCCCGGGGCGGCGGCCACGACCCGCAGCTTGGCGTCCCCAAAGGGCAGCCCTCCGGCCTGGTAGACCTGGCCGGCCACCTGCACGGGGCGGTGCATGAGGAGATTGAGCATACCGTCAAAGGAGAGCGAAAGGGCGCCGTACTGTTCCTCCACCCAGGAGGTGGACTCGGTGGGGGGCACCAGGCGGGCCCGCACCAGGGTGGCGGCCCCCCCATCGGCGACGCAGATGCTCCAGGCGGGGCTGCACACCAGGCCCTCGGCGCAGTCCGAGGTGTCCCCACAGGAACCAAAGCCCGGGATGGCAGCGTCGGAACCGTCCCCCGCACAGGCGCCCAGGGCAAGCAGCCAGAGGGCCGCCATTGCCAGCCAGGGGGTCCGGGGTTTGTGCTTCAATCCACGCATGCGCCCAGCAACTCCACAGTCCATTCCCGCACCAGGGGCGGGAACTCTTCGTCATAGGCCACGGGGAAGTCGTCCTCGTAGCGATCGTAGGAGATGTAGCGGTCGCTGAAGACCACCGTCACCTGGACCTCCTTGGCCAGGCGCAGGCTGTTTCTCTCGCAGGGCACAAGGGTCAAGGAGGGCTCGGGCCAACCCTCGGGCACGGGGGCACCCCCGGGGACCCTCCAGTACCAGAGGTAGTAGACCTCGTCCCCCTCCGCGTCCTGCACCGCGTTGGCCACGGAGAAGGTCACCGAGCTGTCCACCCGGCTGTCAAAGATGACCCAGGATCCCTGGGGCTCCGTCAGCTTCCACTCCAGAGTGGGGGGCTTGTTGGGGATCGGCTCCTCTTCTGGCGGAGGCATGACACAGGTCTGAAGGAGCAACAGCAGCGCCAGACCCAAGCCCCAGGGGCTCCGGGTCAAGCGAGAGTGCAAGGGGCGTGCCGTCGCGGGCGCCAAACCCCCCCAGGCCCCAGGGCCGCCCTCAAGGGCAGGACCGAGGTCCTCCTTGGCACTTGGGATTGGGGGCTGCCGCGACGGCAAAGTCATGGTGTGTCCAGTTCTTCCACACTTCGTTCGTTCTCAAGATAACGGAAGATGGTGCGCGGGTCCAATCCAAGGATCCTTGCGGCCTCCGTGCGGTTGCCTCCGCAGCGCTCCAGGACCCCCCTGATGTAGGTGGCGCGGTAGGCATCCAGGGCCTCCTTGAGGGGCAGCACCAGGCCCACTTCGAGCTCCAGATCGTGGGCCGTGATGCGCGCCCCGTCGGCCAGCACCAGGGCCCTCTTGATGCGGTTTTCCAGTTCCCGGACATTGCCCGGCCAGAGGTGGGTCTTCAGGGCCTCCAGGGCCTCGGGGCTGAACTGGGTCTGGGGCAGACCCTCGGTGCGGGCGGCCCGCTGCAGGATGTAGCTGGCGATGAGGGGCAGGTCCTCGGGGCGCTCTCGCAGGGGGGGCACATGGATGGTCAGCACCTTGAGGCGATAGTAAAGGTCCTCCCGGAAGCGGCCCTCCCCCACATCCCGGGCCAGGTCCCGGTTGGTGGCCGCCACGATGCGCAGGTCCACCTCTTCTTCCTGGGAGGAGCCCACGCGGGTGATCTTGCGCTCCTCGATGGCCCGCAGCAGCTTGGCCTGGAGGCCCTGGCCCAGCTCGCCCAGTTCGTCCAGGAAGAGGGTGCCGCCGGCGGCCTCCTGGAAGCGCCCCTTGCGGTTCTGCTGGGCCCCCGTGAAGGCCCCCTTCACATGGCCGAAGAGCTCGCTCTCGAAGAGGTTCTCGGGGATGGCGCTGCAGTTCAGCGGCACGAAGGGGCCGGCGGCGCGGCGGGACCGCTCGTGGAGCTCCCGGGCGATGAGCTCCTTGCCCACGCCCGTCTCGCCGGTGATGAGCACGCTGAAGTCCGAAGGGGCGAACCGTTCGATGCGCCGAAAGACCTCCAACATGCCCTTGGAGGACCCCACGATGCGGCCAAAGCGGATCTCGTGGAGGGTCTCCTCCAGGCGCCGGTTGTTGGCCAGCAGTTCCTGGCGGTCCAGGGCGTTGCGGACCAGCCCTGCGCCCTGGGTGGCGAAGAGCTGGGCGGTCTCCAGGCTGCCCTGGTTGAAGGCGCCGGCGCGGCTGTCGTTGCCCAGATGGATCACCCCCAGCAGCTCCCCCCGAAACAGCATGGGCACGCACAGCACCGAGCGCAGCCGGAAGTCCACCACACTGCGGGCCGCGGAGAACTCGCCCTCCTGGCCGGCGTCGTGCAGCAACAGCCCCTGGCGGGTCTCCATGACCCGGCGGATGACGGAGTCGGAGAAGGGGTCCTGGTCCGGCCCCTGGAGGTTCTTGCGGGCCTGCAGGGTCACCTTGTCGCCGTCCAGCACGAAGAGGAAGCCGTGGTCCGCGTCCACCACCTGGATGACCCGGGCCAGCAGCTCTTCTGTGAGGCGGTTGGCGTCCTTTTCTTCCATCAGCAGCAGCGTGAACTCCTGGAGGCGGCCGATGATGTCGGGGGCGCTGAGGTCCGCCTCCTCCCGGGGTTCCTGGGCCAGGAACTGCAGCAGGCGCCCTTCAAGGAAGATGAAGTCGCCGTCGGCCAGCTCCGAGCGGGTCACCTTGCGGGCCCCCACCACGAAGGCGTTGCGGCCCTCCAGCAGGGACAGCGTGTGCTTGCGGCCGTCAAAGGCGAGGCGGGCGTGGAGGGGGGCCAGGGGGGAGTCCTCCAGGGGGATGTCGGCCTTGAGGGAGGACCCGATGGTGATGAGCGGGCTGTAGATGGGATGGACCTTGGCCCGGGTGCCTTGGGCGGGATAGACGAGGATACAGGGCACGGTCAGTCCTCCCTCATGGGCCTGGTCCCTGGACCGGGATTGGAACGGTCTCCACGCGCTCGCGGACCTGGGGCTTGGGGAACTGGACCTGGGCGTCGATGATGCCCGTGAGGGCCAGGGCTCCAAAGAGGCCCAGGGCGCTCCACATGGTGATGGTGGCCTCCTGGCGATAGCGGCCGCCGCCGTCCGTGGCGTACATGTAACCCCAGGCGGCGCCGTTGGCAGCCAGGGCCAGGATCTGGGTGGTCAGGAAGAGCGAGCCAGCCACGGGCCGCCCCGTGCCGAACTGACCCATGCCAAAGGGGATCCAGGCGATGGTGCGGTCGCGCTGGGTCTTGGTGATGTGCTTGACCAGCATGGTGCGGGGCTGGTCCTGGGCTGGGGGGAGCGGGGGGGGAGGCGGGAGGGGGGGCGCGGCCAGGGCGCCGGACTCGGCGAGGCGGGCCTTGAGGCTTTGGAACTCGAAGACCATGTCCGGAGGATAATAGAAGGGGTCCAGCTCGGCCTCCGGGTTGACCATGAGGCAGTTGGTCATCTCCCGGCCAAAGGCGGCCCTGTCGCCCAGCCAGAAGCGGGCGGCCCCCAGCATCAACCAGGCCTTCTGCAGCAGGGCCCGGTCTTCAACCTTGGGTTCGGGGTAGAGGAGGGGCTCCAGGAGGGCCACCACCTTGGCGTGGTCCTGGTAGGAGACTGCGGCCTCGGCCATGGCCACGCGCTGGGCGGGATCCAGGGGGGCCTCCTCCAGGGCAGGAGGCAACAGTTGCAGCAGCAGTAGCAGGCTCAGCAGGGTAGACATGGTCGGGGATTATAACCGTCAGGGAGGTTTGGAGCAACCGCGACGCTCAGTTGGTGAATTCGTACACGACCTCGCCGGGGAGGACCAGGCCAAAGCGCTCCCGGGCGGCCCTCTCCAGCCCCCGATTCCCGGCCCGCAGATCCTGGATCTTGAGGCGCAGGATGGCGTTCTCCCTGGCCAGGGAGGAGGTGCGGGCCCGGGTCTCCAGGAGGCGCTTGTTCACAGCCGCCTCGCGGCCGAAGCCGCCATAGGAGCAGCTGAAGTAGACCGCACAGCCAATGATGCTGAGGACCATGGTCCAGGCAAAGATGCTCTCGAGTCGGGCCAGAATGCCCTGGGTCAGGTTGGCAGCCATCGTAACCTCCAGCAAGATCGGGGGCAGTCTAGGCCGGGAGGCGGCGGGTGGCAAAAAAGTTACTCTTCCAGGAGTTTGGTGCGCAGGGACAGGGCCTGGCGTTTGCCCAGGTCGCTGTAGTGGGAGCGGCCCGTGAAGGGGCGGCGGTAGATGCGGCGCAGGTCCTTGAAGAAGGCCTCGGCCACGCGGAGGTTGTTCATCCCCCGGGGGTCCTTGGCGCAGATGGGGGCCTCGGCGCCCAGTTCCAGGACCTCCAGCATGGCCTTCCGGGCCCGATCCATGAAGAGGCGGGCCTCGGCGTCGGGGATGGGGACGGAGGAGCGGTTGGCCATGGTGTCCAGGAGGGCCCGATACACCGAGTTGGTGCCCAGGCGGTTGATGCCCCGGGTCATCATCACATTTGATTCAAAGGACAGCATGGTGGGCTTCTGGTGCTGCTTGAGGAAGCCGTGGAGGCGGGCAGCCTTGTGGCTTTTCTGGATGTCCACGGCGGCCTTCCAGGAGTCCAGCGGCTGGGTGTTCTCGAAGCGGACCTCCCAGTAGGCGTGGGTGTGCTTCCTGCCCATGGGGTCCTGGAGCATCTTGTAGGGCACAAAGTTGTTGTGGGCCACGGTGTCCGCGGCCAGGTGCAGCAGGTAGCCAAGGGCGAAGGCGCGCTCTTCCTCGTCCTCGGCCTTCTGGAGCATCTCGAAGGCCTTGCCCCAGTTGTGGGTGTGATGCTCGACCACTTGGCGGTTCTTGGCGATGAAGAGGTCCGGGGCCAGGCCGCCGTAGAGGAAGGCCCAGGTGTTCTGCACGCTGCCAATGATGAAGGCCAGGGCCGGGTGCCCAAGGTCCAGGAGGCCGCGGGCCATATCCACATGGGTCACTGGCCCCCAGGCGAAGGCCTCGGAGGGCAGGAACATGAAGGCGAAGGCTATTAGGACGACGACAAACATGCTGACAAGGGTACGAATGATTGGGCGAAAGTCAAGGATATCAACAGCTAAACCGATTCCCTTCGCCGGCTTGCGCCGG
Organism: uncultured Myxococcales bacterium; assembly: GCA_964565265.1. Lineage (GTDB taxonomy): Bacteria > Myxococcota_A > UBA9042 > CAIXZC01 > CAIXZC01 > CAIXZC01. The sequence goes on along the minus strand of CAZMEC010000119.1, from coordinate 2,159 downwards.
TGGGAGTGGAATTTTTGTGGGGACCCGGACCTGGACTATAACTGCCCCTATGAAAGTCACCGAACTCTTCCACAGACAGTCCGGTCAGGGGAAGCCCTGGAAACTCTTCGACATGGGGGTCTTCTCCCTGGTCGTAGCCCTCTGGGGGGCCTTTGCCCTGCGCTTCGCCATCCCCGGCTGGGACGGCTTCTGGATGGGCTTCACGCTGTTCCTGCTGGTGGCCAGCGGGGCCTTCTCCGTGCGCCTCTGGAGCCCCGCGGTGCTGCTGACCCTCTTCTCCCAGCGGATCTTCTTCGTGCTGCTGCGGGACCAGCCCGTGGCCAGCGCCCTGGCGGAACTGGGACTTCAGGTGGCGGCCATGGGCGTGCTGCCCCTGGGGCGGAGGCTGTTCGAGCAGCGCAAGGCGGAGACCCGCCGCGAGCACCTGGCCATCCGAGAGGGCCTGGCGGTGAAGTACGCCGAGGGCGAGGAGGGCCGCAAGAAGCCCGAGCCCGACCTGGACCCCGAGGAGGCCCTGGACCGCAGCGAGAAGGGTGCCCACTCCATCGTGATGCTGCTGAAGCAGGCCCTGGCCTGTCACTCAGCCCTGTTTTGCTGGTACGACGAGGCGGAGAAGCGCCTCACCGTAGGGTCCTTCTCGTCGGACAGCCCGGACGCCGTGACGGATGAGCCCTTTCAGCTGGACAAGAGCCCCTTCAAGGCCCTGGAGAGCGCCTCCTCGCCCCTGCTCCTGCGGTGCCGCGAGGACGGCACGGTGCGCCTGCCTTACTACAAGACCGACAGCGTGGCCCGGGAGATCAAAGTGGTCCTGGCCCTGCCCGTGATGATGCGGCGCAAGCTGCTGGGCATCTTCGTCCTGGACCGCACCGAGTCCCAGCCCTTCTACGCCCACGACACGGGGCTGGCGGAGCGGGCCGTGCGGCTGTTGTCTGAGTCCGCCGAGCTGTCCAAGCAGCTCATCCAGGCCAACCGCACCATCTCCCAGTTGTCTTCCCTGAATGACGCGGCGGCCCTGTTGGGGCGGGCCCGATCCTTCGAAGAGGTGTACCGGGTGCTGGTGAGCAGTGCAGTGCGCCTGTCCTCCTACCGGCACGCCGTCCTGTCCCATCGCACGGAGGACGAGGCGGTCTACGAAGTGGTGGCGGTGACGGACAAGGCCCTGGGAGACAGCCTGGGCAGGCAGCACGGGCCCGGGGACGGGCTGGCCGGGCTGGCCATCAAGGCCGACGGGCCCTTCCCTCCGCCCCAGAGCAGCTTCGTGCCTTCGGTGAAGAACGCCTTCAACGAGGCCGTGGGGATGGTGCTGAACAGCGCCGAGAGCTTCCTGATGATCCCCATGAGCAGCCGGGGCAAGCCCATGGCCTTCCTGTATGTGTACGGGGGCCCGGGGGCGGACCGCAGCCAGCTTGAGGTGCTGCGGCTGCTTGGGAACCTGGGCGCCGGGGCCCTGGGCAACGCCGAGGCCAACCACAGCCTCAAGCGCCTGGCCACCACGGATGTGCTGACGGTGCTGCCCAACCAGCGGGCCTTCCGGGTCCGCCTGGCGGAGGTCTGGGCCCGCTACGAGCGACGCAAGGACGCCTTCAGCCTGCTGTTCCTGGACATCGACCACTTCAAGCGCATCAACGACACCTACGGGCACCCCGTGGGCGACGAGGTGCTGCGCCTGGTCAGCGCCGAGCTCACCAAGATGCTGCGCAAGGTGGACCTGGCCGCCCGCTACGGCGGTGAGGAGTTCGCCATGATCCTGGAGGGCACGGGCCGGGAGGGCGCCATGATCATCGCCGACCGCATCCGGCTGGCGGTGGCCAAGATGGACCTGTCCCACATGAACATCTCCACCAAGGTCACGGTCTCCATCGGCATCGCCACTGTCCCCGACGACACGGACAAGCTGGAGAAGCTAATAGAGATCGCCGACGAGGCCCTCTACCGCGCCAAGAGCCTTGGCCGGAATCGCTGCAGCTTCAGGAGTTGAGCGAGCTTCGGGTACGGTCCTAATCTCAATCCCATAAAAAGCCATAGGATTCCAGCGCCGGCCGTGGTGTTGGGGACCCCTTGGGGTCGGTTCCTGGCGGGCTTACTTGTAGCAGGTCATGCTGTGGGCGTTGGTCCAGTCGAGGACGATCTGGCGGCAGATGTCCACCTCTTCGGAGTTG
>CAZMEC010000118.1:0-9916 GCA_964565265.1 uncultured Myxococcales bacterium | reverse complement strand
AGGAGACGGGGTAGAAGCCGCCCACGGGCTCGTGGTCCGCGTTGATGAACTTGCCCGAGGCGGGCTTCACATGGGTGAAGAGCTTCCAGCGGGGGCCGGGGGTCTTCAGGACCTTCCACCAGACGGTGATCCGCAGGCCCTGGTCGGGGCTGGGGAGGCGCTCCAGCAGGCTGCCCTGAAGTTCCACCAGGGGGTCGTCCTCGCCCAGGAGGGCGCCCTGGTTGCCGGGGTTGTCGGCGAAGGGCTGGTCGGAGATGTTGGGGGCGATGCGGGTGTGGAAGTCCAGGGGCAGGTGGTCCTCCTCCATGTGGCGCACCACCAGGTCCCGCAGTTCCTGTTCGAGGGCGGGGTCGGTCTGGCCCCAGAGGTCCGTGGTTTCGCCGGGATCGAGCTGGAGATCGTAGAGCTCGAAGGTGCCCGAGGGCTGCTCGTTGAAGATCAGCTTCCACTGGGAGTCCACCACCGAGACCATGCGGGTGAAGGGGCCTCGGTCGGCGTACCACACTTCTTGAAAGCGGCGGCGGCGGTAGGTGGAGTCGCCGGTCATCACATCCAGCAGGGAGCCGCCCTGGAAGTCCGGGGGGATGGGGGCTCCCAGCACATTGAGGACGGTGGGGATGAGGTCCACATGGGTGGCCACCTCCTGGGTCACGCGGCGGGGGGGCAGGCCCGGGACGCGCAGGATAATGGGCACGAAGGTCTGGGGGTTGTAGAGGTGGTAGCCGTGGAGCTCGATGCCGTGCTCACCGAAGCCCTCGCCGTGGTCCCCGGTGAGGATCACCACGGTGTTGTCCGCCAGGCCCTGGGCCTCGAGGGCATCCAGGAGGCGGCCGATGTGGTGGTCCGTGAAGCGGATCTCGCCGTCGTAGAGGTCCTCGCGGGACTTGCCAAAGACGCTGAAGCCGGGGTGCTCCTCGTAGAACCAGTGGGGGTCGTAGAAGTGGACCCAGAGGAAGAAGGGGCGATGGGCGTTGGCCTGGAGGAAGTCAATGCTGGCGTCGGCCATCTCCTTGGAGGAGCTGCCGTGGGTGGCGGGGTCGGACTTGCCCTGATGCAGGCGGGAGCGGCTGTTGTCGTAGAGGTCGAAGCCCTGGTTGAGGCCCCATTCTTCTTTGAAGAAGCGGTAGTTGAGGAGGGCCCCGGTGTAGTAGCCCAGGTCCCGGAGGGCCTCGGCGAAGGTGAGGTTCTCGGGCAGCACCGGGGGGGGCCAGGAGCCGTCCCCCCAGGCCACGGAGGCGGGGTAGCGGGCTGTCATCATGGCGGGGAAGGAGTAGCGGGTGCTGGGGGCGTGGGCGAAGCTTTTTTCGAAGAGGATGGCGCCCTTGGCGAAGGCGTCGATGCGGGGGCTGGTGTCCCGGTGGTAGCCGTAGCAACCCAGGTGGGAGGCGGCCAGGGCGTCCACCGTGATGTACACGACATTGAGCTGTTTGGGGACGGTAGGGGGCACGGGGAAGGAGGGGAAGGGCTTCCGGTCCCGGACGGTGGCGTCGCCCCCGAGGCAGTTCTGATCCTGGGAGTCATCGGGCCAATCGAAGGCGCCCGGGTGGATGGTGGAGGAGAGGTCGTTGCAGTCCTGGCCGCCAAAGAGGGGGCTGTAGCCGTCCCGGTCCAGGTCCCAGACGCGGCGGGCGCTGCCCATGAGGTCCCGGGCGGAGGAGAGGGCGGCCTCGGCGGCCTTGCGGGGGCGCTCGGCGGTGGAGAGGCCCTGGAGGGCCCCGAAGAGCAGGAGGAGGGCGAGGAGGACCGGCAGGGGACGCAGGCGCGCCAGGTGCCGGGAGGGGAAGAGCAGGGAGGCGGCGCAGGAGGCCCCCAGGGCGGCCAGCAGGAGGAGCTTGCGAAGGGGCAGGTTGGAGACCGTCTCCCACTGAAGCCAGGCGGCCAGGGTGGTGGCCAGCAGGGGGGGCAGGAGGGCGGCGCCGAGGAAGGCCAGGCGGGGCCAGGGCCCGGGGGCGCGGTCCAGGCGGCGCAGGGGGCCGGTGCCCAGGCGAGCCACCAGGAGGGCGGGCAGGGCCAGGGCCAGGGGGACGGCCAGGGCCGCCAGGCCCGTGAGGGCTGCGGTGAGACCCTTGTGGTTGAAGCGGGCGAAGAACAGGGCCGCCAGGGCTGCCACCACGGCCATGGAGAGCAAGCCCCAAAGGGAGAAGACCAGGGCGTGGGCCGTGGCCGAACCCCAGGGGGCGGGGCGGTCCGGAGCTTGGCGCAGGAGAGCCTGGCCGGGGAGGGTCCAGCGCAGGAAGAGGATCAGAGCAAGGCCCAGGCCCAGGCCCAGGAGGGCCGCCGCGAGGCCGTGCAGAAAAAGAGCCAGGGTGGTCCAGGCCAGCCAGGAGCCGGGGGTGGTCAGGAACCGGGCGGCCTCGGTGAGACCCAGGCCAGCGTCCACCAGGCCCCCCAGGACCCCAAGAAAGAAGCAACGAAGGACCGTGGCGGTGAGGACCGGGACGGCGGCAGGGTTGGCGGTTCGCAGGAGTCTGGACATGAACAGGGCAAGGCCTCCAATGGCCAGCAGGGCCAGTCATGGGGGGGAGAATAACCCTGAACAGCAGCAGATTCCACCAGAAACCCCAGGCCCGCTTGCTGACGCGCGCGGTTCGGATCGGTTGAGGGTTCCCTACAGGAGGCGGGCCAGGGCCAGGAGGGTCGGGGCGGGGATTTGCTCGGGGCGGGTGCGGGGGTCGACGCCGCAGGTCTCCAGGGCCTGGCTGATGGCCTCCGGGGGGTGGCCCGCGTTCTTCATGGCGTTCTGGATGGTCTTGCGGCGGAAGCGGAACCAGCCCCCGGCCCGGTCCAGGAAGGCGCCGATCTCGGCCCGCTGGGCGGAGGTCAGGGGGAGGGGGTCCAGGCGGAGGACCGCGGAGCGCACCTTGGGGGGTGGAAAGAACGATCCGGGCTCTACCTTGCGGACCATCTGGGTCCTGGCCAGGAGGGCCGCCATGATGCTGGGAATGCCGTAGTCGCCCGACCCGGGCCCCGAGCAGATCCTCTTGGCCACCTCAAGCTGGAACATCAGGACCTGGGGCCCGAAGGGCGGGTCAGCCAGGAGCAGCCGCTGAAGAATGGCGGTGGCGGCGTTGTAGGGCAGGTTGGAGAGGACCTTCCGGGGGAGGGCCGCGAGGGCCTGGGCGTCGAGCTCCAAAAAGTCCGCCTGGAGGATCTCCAGGGGGGCTCCGGGGAAGCGCTGGGTCAGGTGTTCGGGCATGCGCTGATCCAACTCCACGGCGGTGACCCGGACGCCCCGCTGGAGCAGGATCTCGGTGAGCGCGCCGGCCCCTGGGCCAATCTCCAGGACGGTCTCACCGGGCTGCAGGTCCGCGGCGTCGGCGATGTCGTTGAGCACACCCTTGTCGTGGAGGAAGTGCTGCCCAAGGGATTTTTTTGGCGGGGGATTGTCGTGAGCTGTCATGGGCGGTCCGGGGGCACGAAGACCGTGCCGATCTCGCCGCTGGCGAAGGGCTCCAGGGCGGCTACCTCGGCCCGGGGGATGGGGGCCCGCAGCCGGCCCAGGCCCGCCACCATGGCGGCGTTGTCCCCGCAGTACTTGAAGGCCGTCAGGTGCAGCTTCACGCCCGCCTCGGCGCAGGCCGCGGCGAACTTGGCCCGGAGCCTGGAGTTGGCCGCCACGCCCCCCGCCACCACGACCTCGCGAAGGCCGCAGGCCTGGGCCGCCTGGAGGGTCTTCTCCACCAGGGAGTCCACCACCGCCTCCTGGAAGCTGGCCGCCAGATCCGCCCGCTGGGCCTCGTCCACCTGCCCAAGGTGGGCAAGTTGGTTACGGGCCGCGGTCTTGAGGCCGCTGAAGGAGAAGGAGTAGTTGTCCCTGCGCCGCATGGCCCTTGGGAAGGCAAAGGCGGCGGGGTTGCCGGTCTTGGCGATGCGGTCGATGGAGACCCCGCCTGGGTAGGGCAGACCCAGGAGCCGAGCCACCTTGTCGAAGGCCTCCCCGGCGGCGTCGTCCAGGGTGGAGCCCAGGCGGCGGTAGTCCCCGATGGCCCGCACCTCGTAGATGCTGCTGTGGCCCCCGGACACGGCCAGGGCGCAGTAGGGGAAGGCCGGGGGCGCGCCGGAGTCGTCCCCGTCGGCCAGGAACACCGCGGTGATGTGGGCCTCCACATGGTGGATGGGCACCAGGTCCTTGCCCAGGCTCAGGGCCAGGGTCTTGGCGGCCTGGACCCCCATGAGGAGGGCGCCCATGAGGCCCGGCCCGTTGGTGACGGCGATCCGATCCACCTGGGCCAGCGTCACGCCGGCCTTGGCCAGGGCCAGCTCCAGCAGGGGCAGCATGGCCATGAGGTGGTTGCGGGAGGCCAACTCGGGGACCACGCCGCCGTAGCGGGCATGGACCGGCACCTGGGAGGCAATCTCCGAGGCCAGCACCTTGCCCTGCCCGTCCACCAGCGCCACGGCCGTTTCGTCGCAGGAGCTCTCTATTCCTAGGGTCAGCATGGGGGCCTCACTCATAGACCGGGGCCAACTGGATGGCGGCCTGCTCCCGGGCCTGCCGCATGAACTTCTCGTAGCGCTGGGCCTTCTTGGACTCCGTGAGCTGAACCCGCAGCTTCTCCTTCTGGGGCTCGAGGTCCGGGTCCACCGAGTGCCGCTTGGCCTCCAGCCGCAGCAGCATCCAGCCGTCGTTGACCCGGAGGGGCTCGGAGATCTCCCCCGGCTTGAGGCGGGCCAGGGCCTTGGAAACGGCCGGCTCCACGGAGGCCGCAGGGGTGAAGTCCACCAGCCCGGCCTTCTCCTTGTTGAAGTGTTGGGAGTGCTTCTCCACCGCCTCCTCGAAGGTGTGGCTCCGGGGGATGGCCGCGGCCAGATCAGCCAGGACCTGGCGCTGCCGCTCCACCACCTCCGGGGCCGCGTCCAGGGCCACCCGGCGTAGGATCAGCGAGTACTTGAACTCCAGGGTCTTGGAGCTGGGGAAGCGGCGCCGGACCTTGAAGGCCTTCTCCAGGTCCTGGTCCGTGACCAGCACCGGGTCCCGCTGGTCCAGCAGGCGCTCCATGGCCAACTTCCGGGCCAGGGCCTCGCGGTACTCGGAGATGTTGGTGAAGGAACCGTCCAGGCCCGCCTGGAACTTCTCCGGCCCGCCCTGCGCCTCGGTCTCCCGCTGGACCTCGGCGTCCACCTCCTCCAGGGTCACCTCCAGGTTGGCCTTGGCCAGGGCCAGCCGCTGCAACACGGCGTCAATCTCCCGCTGGAGCAGCCTGGCCCGGATGCGGTCCCGGGCGGAGGGGTCCAGCTTCCCGGCCAGGGGCCGCCGGGCCAACAGCTCGTCCAGGCGGGACTCGGGGATGGGGTTGTTCTCAACCAAGGCTGCGATGCCCTCGGGCAGCTCCGGGGTCTCCACCTGGGGCAGCAGTTCGGGCTCCCCCCGGAGCCCCCCCGGGGACACCTCTGCCACAGCCTCCTGGGGCTTGGGCTTGGTGGTGGGCTTACGGCAGCCGGGCAGCAGCAGCAGGGCGGCGACCAGGATCATCAACAGGTTGGTGCGGGGCATTCCCATGGCTTCCTCCGAGTCCAATCGGACGGGCATTGTAACCGGGCCGGCGGCGTTTTCGGAAGCCCAATTTTTTTCAAGCGGGGGCTACGGGGGCAAATTCGCCCTGGCCAAAGCGGGCCACATAGCCCTTCCAGACGCCCTCGCAGGTGGCCGAGTAACGGCAGTCCCGGCAGAAGGGGAAGCGGACCTTGTGGAACGAGTCCTCCTGGTCCCGGCTGAGCAGCGCCAGGGGAGGCAGGGGGGCGTCCGCCTGGGGGTCCTGGCCGGGGACGCCGGGGCCGGCCCGATCATAGAAGATGTAGCGCTCGACGAAGCCCCGGAACTCCTGGGGGATGCCGGCGTCCTCCGTGCAGCAGTAGGGGATGTCCACCAGATAGGCGGGGGGCATCCCCTCCTGGCGGCCGGCGTAGAAGCGGGCCAGGCGGGGCACCAACTCGGAGTAGACGGGCATGAGGCTGTCGATGTGGGCCAGGCCCCGGCCGAAGGGCTGCATGACATTGAGGACCATCTGCTGCACCCGGGGCCCCAGGAGGCGGCTGTGTTCCAGCAGGACCTCGGGCTCCCAGTTGCGGCGACAGATCACGGTGCTGGTCCTCAGGACCACCCGACCCCGGCCCAGGGCGGTCAGGTTGGCCAGCCCCTTCATCACCTGGTCAAAGGAGCCGGGGGTCCTGGTGAGGCCGTCGTGGAGCCGGGCGCTGGGGCCGTGGATGGAGAGCATGGCGAGGTTGAGGCCCGCATCCAGGGCCCGCCGGGTGAACTCGGGGTAGGCGAAGAGGCGGCCGTTGCTGATCACCCCCACGGTGGTGTAGCCCAGCTCCCTGGCCCGGGCCACCATGGGCAGGAACCAGGGGCTCAGGGTGGGCTCGGCGCTGACGAACATCACCTCTCCAAGGGCCACATTGGCCTGGAGCATGGCCTCCAGGTCCTCCCTGGTGAGGGCCTCCACCCGGCGCTGGCGGCCTGGGCGGTCCTCCTCCATGCAGAAGATGCAGTTGTTGTTGCAGCGGCCCCCGATGACGAAGTGCAGGCGTCGGTCGGCGTCGTGCCGGGGTCTGTCCGGGGCGCTCACAGGGGCTTGTTCCAGTTCCGCCGCAGGCGCAGCATCTCCGCTGCCACCCGGGCGATGCGCCGCAGGCCCAGGACCTTGGACTGGCCCGCGATCCGAGGGGAGGGCCGGAAGGTGACCACCTGGAAGGTGGCGCCCCGCTCCAGGAGACGCAGGGGGACCTCCAGGTTGGCCAAGAAGGTGTCCGAGCGGATGGGCAGATCCTTCAGCAGGGCGCGGCGCAGGAGCATGGTGCCGGTGTAGTCCGAGCGCTTGCCCAGGAGGAGGCGCCCCAGGGTGGCATAGCCCCCGGAGAGGATGGTGCGCAGGAGGCCGTCGCCCCGCTTGTCGTACACCGACAGGACCAGGTCCGGGCCCGGCAGCCTGGCGAAGAAGAGCTCAAAGGTCTCGGGGGGGACCTGGCCGTCGGCGGGGAGCTGGGTGACCCATTCCTTGGTGGCGGCCCCATAGCCGGTGCGGATGGCAGCCCCCATGCCGCGGTTGCGGTCGTGGCGCAGGACCCGGACCCGGGGGTTGCCCGAGGTGAGGGCCTCCACGGCGTCGGCGCAGCCATCGGTGGAGCCGTCGTCCACGAAGATCAGCTCCCAGTCCTGGACCCGCCGCGCCAGCCAGGCACAGGTCTCGCCGACGGTGCGGGGGGCGCAGGCCAGTTCGTTATAGGCCATCATCACCACGCTGAGCTGGGCAAAGGGCTGGGCGGGGGCGGCGGGGGCGGAGTGCATCCTGACAGGAACCTTTCCTTGGGGCCCCGGGCATCCCCCAAGGCACCGGACAAAAAAAGTGGGTCCCACCTGAGCCGACTGGAGGTAAAGACGGATACCCCAAACCTAAAAAGGTGGGCCTCGCGGTGTCTGGTTTGGGCGTCCTGCTCAGGGCAGGCTTGCACGCCTCAGACAGAGGCAAGTCCCGGTACTCGTCTTAGGGAATCAGCAAATTACCTCCCGCGCACTCTGCAGGACCCGAGGGAAGTATAGGCGCTGCGGTCAGGAGTTCAACGGTTTGCTTTCGGGGGAGGCGCCCATGCGACCCAGGAGGGAGTGGGCCAGGCGCAGCCCGTCGGCGGCGGAGCTGCTGATGCCCCCGGCGTAGCCCGAGCCCTCCCCGCAGGGGAACAGCCAGGGATTGCCCGGCGAGGCCCCGTCCGGCCCCCGCAGGATTCGCAGGGAGCAGGAGGTGGTGGTCTCCACGCCGATGAGGATGGCGTCCGGGTGATCGTAGCCCCGCAGGAGGCCGCAGGTCCGCTCGAGGCCGGCCTTGAGGGCGCGGCTCAGGGGCTGGGGCAGGAGGCGGCGAAGATCCGCGGGGCACAGCCCGGGGCGATAGCTGGAGGCCGGCAGGGAGCGGGAGGCGCGTCCCCCCAGGAAGTCCGTCAGTCGCTGGGCCGGCGCCTGGTAGCTCGCACCCCCAAGGACGAAAGTGGCCTCCTCCACGCGCCGCAGGAAGGCCAGGCTGGACAGGAGGTCCGGGCCCGTGTCCGAGGGCTCCACGCTGACCACCATGGCGGCGTTGGACCAGGGGCTGTTGCGGTGGGAGTGGCTGGCGCCGTTGACGCAGAGGCGCTGGGCCTCCGAGGGGGTGGGCAGGACCTGGCCCCCGGGGCACATACAGAAGGAATAGACGGAGCGGTCGCCCTCCTGGTGGGCCACCCGGTATTCGGCGGCGCCCAGGGCTGGATGGCCCGCCAGGCTGCCAAACTGAAGCTGATCGATGACTCTCCGGGGGTGCTCTACGCGGAGGCCCACGGCGAAGGGCTTGGGCTCCAGGGGGATGGCGCTGGCGGCCAGGGATTCAAAGAGGTCCCGGGCGCCGTTCCCCGGGGCCAGCACCAGAAAGGGGGCCTCCTGGGGGCCGGCGCTGGTGTGAAAGACGCCCCCCAGCCCGGAGGCGGACACGCCCTGGACCTTGCAGTTGAACTGGAAGACCACGCCCAGGTCCTCGAGGAAGGCCCGCAGCCGCTGGAGCATGGGGATGAGCTTGTTGCTGCCCAGGTGGGGGTGGGACTCCACCAGGACCCGGGGATCGGCGGCGAAGTGGGCGAAGTAGCCCAGGGCCCGCTTCACCCACAGGCTGTCCACCCGGGAGTGGAGCTTGCCGTCCGAGTAGGTGCCCGCCCCGCCGAAGCCAAAGCGGTAGTTGCTGGCGCCGTCGAACTGCCCCCGGTAGCGCAGGTCCCGCACCGCCAGGTGGCGCCCGGGGAAGTCCTGGCCCTGCTCCAGGATCTGCACGGGCACTCCGTGGAGGGCCAGTTCCAGGGCGCAAAAGAGGCCCGCCGGGCCGGCGCCCAGCACCAGCACGGGCTGGGGACGGGGGACCGTGGTCCGGGGGGCGGGGGGGCTGACCAGGGGGGCGAAGGGCGGGTCCCCGGAGCCTCTCAATTCTACCCGTAGCTGCAGCTTCAAGGGGCGGCCGGCGCGGGCGTCGATGGACTGGCGCAGGACCCGGAAGTCGGTGAACTCGGGACCCTCCTGGGCCCGCAGGAAGGCCTCAAGATTCTGGAACTCATCGGGGGAGACTCGGTAGTTTTTGGGTTCATTCATGGGGGCAGCGTAGTCGCAAGGTGCGCGAAAGCTCAACGAAAAACGCCGGGACGGGGATAAAACCCCAAAAATGCAGGAGGGGCGAAGATTTGGCTTGTGCCGGCCGTTGGAGGTCATTATTCTCCGCGATCCCTGCGCCCCATCTGCGCCAGGGGGCCCGGAGGTATTTCATGAAGAGAATTCTGGCTGCGCTGAGTCTGGTGTTCCTGGTGTCCACCTCTTGCTGCACGGCCCGCTCCGGCGGGGCGGACGGCGCTGGGGGGCTGGGCCAACGGGGCGCACTGGAGTCTGGCGAGGCCTGGCTCTCCGTGATTTCCACGAATGATGTGCACGGCTACATCCTGCCCCAGACCCAGTATGTCAAGACCCGGGACGGCGAGCATGTGGATGCGGGCATCGGCGGGGTGGAGTGGCTGGCAGGCTACAAGGCCGTGGTGGAGGAGCGCGATCCCAATCGGGTGCTGCTGCTGGACGCCGGGGACATGTTCCAGGGGACCCTCATCTCCAACAGCGTGAAGGGCGCCTCCGTGGTGGCCGCCATGAACAAGCTGGGCTACGCCGCCGCCGCCGTGGGGAACCATGAATTCGACTTCACGGGGGAGACCCCCGACGATCCGGACCTCTTCGGGGCCCTCAAGGCCCGGGCCCGGGAGGCCAAGTTCCCGTTCCTGGCCGCCAACATCTACGATCGGGCCACGGGGCGCCGGGTGGACTGGGAGAATTTCACTGATCATGTGGTAATAGAGCGGGACGGCATCAAGATCGCCATCATCGGCGGCGCCACCGAGGACACCCCCCATGTGACCGGGCCCC
>CAZMEC010000117.1:0-9950 GCA_964565265.1 uncultured Myxococcales bacterium | reverse complement strand
TCTCTCCGAAGGGGAAGCGGCTGGTCACATGGAGCCCCGTGAAGTGGATGCCCAGGTCCATGCGCAGCTTCTTCATGAAGGGCAGGACCTCCTCCAGGGGCCGGGAGTAGCGCTCCTGGGAGCGGCTGGAGAAGGCGTTGGCGAAGGACCCCAAGAGCTTGTCGAAGTTGCGGTAGTACTCGCCCTCGGTGACATCAAGCTCGCCCTTGAGGGTGCCGCTGGAGAGGTGGGGGTCCAGGGGGTGGTCCAGCACCAGCTCCAGGACGGGGTTCAGCACCAGCCGAAACTGGTTGGCCTGCTTGAGGAACAGGTTGCTGCCCGTGGCCCGGGCCTCCACATGGGCGGGCAGGAACTTCTCGAAAGTGGCCTTGAGGCTGAGGGCTATGTCCCCCTCCTCCAGCACGCCCTTCAAAGGCTTTTTGTCGGCGGTCTCCACCTGGAAGCTGCCCTCCAGGGGCGTCCCCGAGAACAACAGGGTCCCGGAGCTGATATCAATCTCCTGGGGATAGTGGCGGGGCTGCACCATGGAGGGATTCAGCTCCAGGCGGCCCTGGACCTGGGGGTTCGCCAGGGGGCCGCTGACCTTCACCGCCCGGGCGGACTTGGCGCAGGCAGCGCCGGCACCCAATTCCAGGGAGATCCGGTGCTGGGACAGGTAGGGGTTCAAGAGCCAGTGGTTGTCCAGCAGGAAGTCGCCCCCCAGGGCCAGGTCCCAGCCCTCCTGCAGGTCCACCCCACCCCAAAGGGACAGCCGCCCCAGGGGGCTCTCCAGGGGGAAGCATTTGGTCTCGAAGCGGCGCCCGTCCCCCGTGATGGTGATCGCCTTGGGGTTTCGCACCCAAAGGTCCTCTTCCAGCTCCAGCAGCTTCACCTCCAGGCCCTCCGGGGGCACCGTGAGGGTCAGCTCCGGGGGCGCCGAGCCGTCCAGCGCCGCCAGGGCGTGGAGCTGCCCCGACAGCCGGGCCAGGATGGGCAGCTTCAGGTCCTGCACGAAGTCCGAGGGCTCTAGGCCCGTGATGGCCAGGTCCAGCTCGGCGCTCTGTGGCACCAGACCCGAAAAGCGCAACAGCAGCCGCTGGAGTTCCAGCTTCCGGAAGAAGGCCTCGGAGCGCAGCTCCAGGCCGGCCCCCAGGCCTCCGGAGAACACCAGGTCCGCATCCCCCAGTTCAATGCCCGCAGCCTGGGCCGCCCGAATGGTCAAGCGCCCGGAGACCTCGGGGGACCGGAGCGTCCCCCAGAACCGGGTGGCTATACCGGCCTCCAGCCGGGCCGGCAGGGCCAGCCGGGCCACGGGGGTCAGCCTGTGGATGGGGATGAGGGTGGTCTCCAGGCTGCCCTTGATGGCCAGGGTGTTCAGGTTCAGGCCCAGGGTGGCATCCAGGGAGCCAAGGGACTCGGCCAGAATCACATGCAGGGACGAGACCTCCAGTTGGCGCCGCTTCAGGGAGAAGATGAGCTCCGCCGCGCTGACTGGCTGGGGCAGGGCCAGCAGGTGCTCGGCCCGCAACATGCCCTCCACCTCCAGGCGCCAGAGGGCCTCCAGGGGGGCCAGTTCCAGCAACTCGGCCAGGGCCGGCCAGCCCAGGGCCAGGCGCCCCTCCAGCAGGGCCCCTTCCAGGAGGTTGAAGGGGGCCCCCTTCTGCCAGATCAGGGGAAGGGACTTGCGCTCCAGGTTGGCGAACTTGAGGACCATCTTCCCCGACAGATCCTGGCGGGCCAGGGTGCCGGAGGCCTCCAGCAGCAGGGGCTTGGTGATGCGTACGGCGGCCCCGAAGGAGCCATCCGCGAAGGGCGGCATGTCCAGCGCGAAGCGGCTACGCATCAGCGCCAGGGGCCCGAGGTTGACCTTGCTGGTGCGGCCCTGGATGAAGAGCCCCGTGTCCTGGTTCCCGGCCAGGGCCCCCAGGGGACTGATCCCTTCAACCTGGATGGCCAGCACCGTTCGGAAGCTGTCCAGGACCCCCGCCCGGAGGCCGTCAGCCTGAAGCCAGGCCGCCAGATCACAGCCCTCGTCCAGGCCCCCAAAGCAGGAGGCCTCAAGCTGCAAGGCCAGGCGATCCAGGGCCAGGGGCCCCACCGACAGCAGCCGCCAATCGAGCTGCGTGGAGAGTTCCAGGGGGCCAAACACGAAGGGGAAGCCGCTGGCCACGGTGGCCCTGGCGCTGAGGCGCTCCAGGGTCAGCGTCCCGGAGGCCAGCACCGGCAGCCCCAGGGCAAAGACATTGAGCTGAACGGGCCCCAGGGCCTTGAGCGCCATGGGCCAGGGCCCCGCCGACAGGGCCAGCCCATCCAGCAGGCCCAGGGCCGAGAAGTCCAGGCAGGCCTTGGCCGCAGGGCCATCCAGGCAAAGGTTCCGGAGGCTCAGATCTCCCAGGGACAGATCCACCTGAGCCCGAACGGAGTCCAGTTCCAGCCCCGGCAGGGAGAGCTTTTCGGCAAAGACCTGGGCATGGACTTCGGGCTGCTCGGGGCTGCCCCCAAGCTCCAGGCAGGCCAACTCCAGCTCGCCCAGGGCCAGACCCTCGGGCAGCAGCCCAAGGGGACCCTCGCCGGCCAGGAAGACCTCGCCCGTGCTGCGAAGCTCCAGGGTGGCGGGGGCCAGGTCCCCCTCCAGGCTCCCCCAGTCATCCCCAGAGATCACCAGGGCGTCGTGGAGGGCCAGCTTGTCGGGCGTGAAGACACCCTGAAACTCGGCCAGGAAGGCGTTGTCCAGAAAGGCCAGCAGACGGGGATCCAGGTCAAAGCCGTGGAGCGCCCCCTGGGCCTCCACCCGAAGCGTGGGTTCCAGGGCCAGGGTCCCCGTCACGCAGCCTCCCACCAGGGGCTCCAGGGTGAAGCGGCGGCCATCCCAAAGGCCCAGGTCCAGGTCCAGGCTCTCCGCCAGGGCCACCGGATCCAGGTCCTCCACACAGACCCGGCCCGAGGCCTCCAGGGACGGCTCCAGGTTCAGGACCAGATCAAAGACCTCCACGAAGCCCAGGTCACTGCTGGCCTGAAGATGCGGCAGGCCAAGCTTTGAAGGGCTTGCGGCCCCCCAGCGCAGCAACGCCGAGACCTCCTCCAACAGGACCCCCCTGGCCAGCAGCCAGGGCGCGGCGATGCCTAGCTCCAGGGCCACATCGTCCAGGTGCCCGGAGATATTGGCCCGCCCCTGGAAGGCCCCCGAGACCTGCCCCTCCGAGAGTTGTTCCAGCAACGCGGCGTCGGTGATATCCAACTCGGCCATGGCCGAGAACTGCACGCCCTTGGGATCCCCCGCGTCAATGGACCCCCGGACCTGCAACTCCCCCTCCTGGATGGGAACCGTGGTCCGGCCAATCTCCATCATCAGGAGGTCCCCCCGCAGGTAGTAGGAGGCCACCTTCAGGTCGTGCAGCGTCTGAAAGATGAACTGCACCTGGGGCGGCGCGTCCAGGTGGCCAAGCCAGGAGAGCTTGGACACGAAGATGTCTCGCACATCCACGATGGGCTCGCCGCGCCTCAGGTAGAAGGCGCCCTCCAGGCTGATGCCCCGGGCGCGCAGGCCCCACTGCTGGGAGAAGTCCAGCACCACCTCGGCGTTGATCACCTGGATGCCCCTGATGCGAAGGTCCGGGGCGTCACCCCCGCCGGCCTTGGACTCCTCGGGGTCGTCCTCCTCATCAGGCCCGGTGAAGGCCTCGGGCAGCAGCAGGCCCCGGTCGCGGAACTCCAGCACCACCTGGGCATCCCTCACCACGGCCCGGTCGAAGAACAGGGGGATGGGAGGGGCGAAGGGGAGGAAGGAGCGCAGCACCCCCACCACCAGCCGCCCCAGCCTGAGGGAGCAGTCCACCCGCTTGGCGGCGATGACCACGCTGCCCCCGGGGCGGTAGATCTCCACATCGAGGACGGTGATCTCGTCCGTGAGGGGCGTCCAGACGATGCGGCTGGCCTCAATGCCCCCGGGGAGGATGTCGCTGACCTTCTTGAGAATCTGCGAAGACAAAGAGGGATCGTTCAAGGTGAAGTGCAGCAGCAGCGTCACCACCGTGGCCCCAAGCACGAGGCGCACGGCGTTCCTGTGCAGGAAGTCCAGGAGGCCAAGGACGACCCTGAGAAGCAGGATCGCACCCTTGACTGCCAGGACCCGTAGCATCATTGGAGGGCCTCCCCAGGGTTCAAGGGCAAGACCAGGTCACCCCAGCGCAGGGACTGGGCGCCACCCACGGACACCAGGGAGGGCACCCGGTCCACGGGCACCGTGGCCCCCCGGGGCGGACAGGCCAGGCTGGTGTCGCCGCCGGAGTGATGCACCAGGAAACGGCAAGCCCGCAGCTTCAGGTTCAGGGGCAGGGGCAGCCCTCCGGAGAAGGAGGTCTGGCCTGAGATGGTTTCAATGGTCTCCAACCCTGGCAGGCGCAGGGCCACGGGGTCCAGGCGGTCCAACTGCAAGGCCCCCTCCCAGGAGGGCAGCCCGAAGGCCCCCTTGGACACCGAAAGGTTGGCCATCGAGAGGGCCAGGCCCCTGGCCTCCAGGGAGAGGTCCTTGACCTTGAGGCCCTCCCCGGCCCGGACCAGGGTGGCGTCCAGCCGGGCCTCCGTGAGCAACTCCCGGCCAAAGGCCGACAGACGGGCGAGGTCCAGGCCCTCCAGGCGCAGTTCGGGACCCTCGGGGCCCAGGGCCAGCCCAAGGCCCCGGAGGCCCAGGCCCTCCAGGCTGACCTTGGCCAGCTTCAGGTTTCCCAGCCCCACGGGGGTCTTGGAGGCGCAGGCCAACTGCCCCTGGGGCTGGTCCCCCAGGGTGGCCTTGCCAAAACATTCAAAGGCCCCAAAGGGTCCCCGGGCCCGGAGGCTGGCCAGGTTCAGGTCCTGGTCCTGGCCGGAGGCCTCCACCGACAGCAGCGGCGAGATTCCAAGCAGCCCGGTGGGCAGGCGGGATTCCAGCTTCTTACCCAGACCGAAGTCCAGTCTGGCGTCCTCCAACTTGAGAGACCAGGGGGCCCCCGCAGGCCTTTGGAACTCGGCCCGCGGGCCGCTGGCCTTGGCGGTGATGGAGCCGCGCTGAAACAGCAAGGTCCAGTGGTGCAGGACCAGCGCCTCCACCTTGGGGCCCCCGCCGCCCCCACCCTTGCCAGGCTTGGAGGCCTGGAGGGCGGACAGGTCCAGCACCGGGTCCAGCAGTTGCAGCTCGCCCACAATCCAGGCGCCCTGCTCCTGCCGAAGCTGGGTGAAGGCCGCGGCGGGGGCTGACAGGACGGCCCCCGAACCCGTGCGGTACTGGAAGCCCTCCATGGTGAAAGCCCGCTGCAGGGCACAAAACCGCAGGGTCCGGTAGTCCAGCTTGGGACTTCGGCGCAGGGACGAGGAGGAGTCCCCAAGGCGCGCCGCCAGGAGGGGCTCCTGGGGCAGCATCCACAGCAGCAACAACAGGCCCAGCGCGTAGGAAGTTCCCGCAAGCGCGCGCGAATACAATATGGACCTCCAGCCTTGAGACTTCATTGCGTCCCCTTCGGACAAACTCGTGCGCGGGCAGTATAGGGCCCATTGGGGCGCTTAGGAAATTTGGGCAAAAAGGGGGAGCCTGAGGGGCCCCGGGGGGGGGTCAGGGAGAGGGCGGCTGGGGAGCCCTGGGCTGCTGCTGGGACAGCCAGTCCAGGAAGGGCTGGTGAAGATCCGAGACCAGGGAGGACAGGACGAAGGCCCGGCGCCCCGAGTAGCTGCGAAGCACCGCCCCCGTGATGGCCTCCATGGCCCCGGGGGCGCCAAAGAGCTGGGACAGGCGTTGCCAGACCAGGGCCGGCTCCAGGGCCTCCCGGGAGTCCGGGCGCCCGGGCAGGTGCTCCAGGCCTTGGGTCTTGCCCTTGAGGATCTTTCGAAGCGCGCTCCTGCCCATGTCCCGCACGCCCCAGATGTACAACAGGTCCAGCAGGTCCAGGGGGCGAGTGTGGGCGTCCGGCTCCAGGAGGCGACGGATTGAGACCAGGAGGTCGCGCTGGCGAAGGCGCAGGCGCATGAAGAACTTGTTGCCGCCCTCGATGAAGCCGGCCACCAGATCGGACCAGAGCTTGGACTGGACGATGGTGGGGATGGCCAGCAGGTCCAAAGCGTAGGAGCCTGCCGTGGCCAGGGGCCAGGACAGCACGGTGCGGAAGAAGTTGACCCGGATGACCCGCGGCTGGAAGCCCCGCAGGCGGTTGTGGGTGCTGATGTAGAGGCCGTTGGCAAAGGCGATGCACCAGAACTTGGTGAGGGTGAAGAGGAAGCCCCCCGTGGCCGCAAAGAGCGCCGCCCAGCCCAGGTCGAAGCCCTGCTTGGCCGCCCACAGGATGGGCACCGAGAAGCCCGTCCAGAACATGCTGTTGGAGAGGTTCTCGCCGTCCACAACCCTCAGCCGCCAGCTTCGCACATGGAAGCCGCCAGCAGAGATGAGGTCCGCCATCATATTGCGAAAGCCCGTAATGCCCAGCCACAGCGCCGCGTACCAGAACCCCACTAGATAGAGGGCCGGCGCGAAGGCAATGAGGATCTTGAAGAAGGCCTTGAGGGCCGGGTTCAGGTAGCGCCAGCCGTCCCGAAGGGAGCCCAACTTCTCCAGGGTTTCGTCCCCCACGAGGTTGACCTCGGCCGCCTGGGGCGGGGAGATGGCAAAGACGGTGTGGTCCTGGGGGGCGGGCAGGGCCCCCTCCCCGGGGACGGGCCAGTGGAGGGGATTCCAGCGCGTGAGGGCCTCCCCCAGGGAGTGGGGAATGGTCTTGCATTGATTGGCCAGCAACAGCTTGCGGCTGCGGGGGCTGAGGCGGGAGGCGAAGGCGAAGCCCATGCCCGGCAGCCAGGGGTTGCGACCCACATAGTCGCTGCCACAGCGGGGCAGCAGGGGCCGGGCGGCGTAGTGGCGGCAGGCGGCCAACAGCTCCGGCGAGGTGGCCTCCTCGCTCAGCCCCCAGGACTCCAGCAGGGCCGCGGCCCGAACGGCGTCGCCCCCATTGAGGAGGTCCACCAGTTGCCCGAAGCGGACCAGATCGGAGGGGTCCCGGGCCTGGGAGTCGGACATGTTGAAGACCTCGGCACCGCCAATCAACTGGTGGTGGGCCAACAGGGCCCGCACGGCCTTTCGGCAGCCCTGGGACAGGGGATGGATCAGCACCAGGGTCCCGGCGAACCCCGCCAGCACGCCCGCCAGATCCTCCAGGCCACCAAAGGCCGAGTCATAGTCCAGGGAACTGGCCGCCACGAAGCGCTGGAAGAGTTGGTGGGGCAGACAGGTTCGGTACTCCTCCAGGGCATGCTCCAGGTCGCTGCGCAGCTTCTCCACCTCCCAGGAACTGACCCGGGCCGCCCGCAGCCCATGCTGGGCGTGTTCATACTGGTTCCGCAGGTACAGCACCCGCTTGTGCAGCAGGGGGGTCAGCTTGTCCGCCAGCACCTGGGCGAGGTGGATCTGGGAGGCCTGCCCGCCGTGGATGGCCCGGGCCACATCGTCCCAGCTGAGGGGCTCAAGCTGCAGGTAGCTGACCTCCCGAAAGCGCGCATTGAGGCCCGGCAGGTGGTCCCGGTTGAAGGCCTCCAGGATGGCACTCAGCACGCCCCGACGGCGGTCGGCGTTGACCCGAAGCCCTTCGGCGAAGGGGGCCAGATGCTGCTGATGCCGCTGCAGAAAGGCCAGGGACTCGGAGGCGGACCCGAGGGTGGGCAACACCAGCATGTAGTGGACGCGGTTGCCCTTGGGCCCCACGCTGAACTCAATGCCCGTCTCCACCTCGATGCCCAGCAGGCGCCCGGCCTCCAGGGCCTCCTGGAACACCCGCGGGTCGGACAGGTCGTAGTAGGCCAGACAGACCCGCCCCATGCCCTTGATGAAGGCATCCAGCAGCAACTGGCAGGGGGTCTTGCGGCCCTGGGAGAGGGAGTCGTGCACATGGTCATCGAAGGCCAGGTTCAGCTCGGACAGGTTGCGGCCGTCCTCCGGCACTTCAATGAGGCCGTGCTCCTTGAGCAGCCGCCGGATGACCGGCTCGGCGCCGTAGGACGCCACGGAGAAGTCGGACATGAGCTCGAGTTGGCGGCGACGGCGGCCCCTGGCCTGGATGCACTCCTTCATGAGCTGGATCTGCACCCGGGCCGTGTTCACCGGCATGGAGAGGGTCTTGGCGTTCCAGGCGGACCAGGTCACCAACTGCAGGGCCTGCAGGCGGCGCTCCCAGTTCTCCACGCCCTGGATGCCCACCAGCGTCAGATAGGCCTGGGCCATGTTGAGGCGCCGCTTGCTGACCTCGCGCACAAAGCCCGAGGGGTTGCTGGGGGCCACGGTGGGGACGCGCTCGGGGGAGTCAATCTCCTGGTTCAGCATGTTCACCAGGGCCTCGACCTTGCGCGAGAAGGACAGGTTGTCCCTGATGGCGATGAGCTTCCTGCGGAACCTGGACTGGCGTTTCATCTACCAATGCTCCGGGGCCCCCAAGCGGGAGTCTTTCCAAAAAAAACCGCTTTAGACCCGTACCGCCCTCTTGTCAAGCAAGGGCTGGGCGCAGGAACCTCCACCGGCCGCTGGGAAGAACTGCAGCCGCCGTTACAACGGCCGGTGGGTGGGGCTGGAAGGACCCCAAGGACGCCAAGGACCTAAAGGACCAGAAGGACCTTGGCCCCCCCCCTGCACGCTTGCATGGGGTTGGCGGTGGAACCCGTGCCCTCATCCGGCGCTGCGCGCCACCTTCCCCCACGGGGGGAAGGCTATTTGGAAGGGGACATTGGGCACCCCGGGGGTAACTGACCGCCGGCGGTGGTGGCCAAAGGGGCGGCGCGGGACGGCTGGTGGTGGAACCCGCAGGGAAGAACTGCAGCCGCCGTTACAACGGCCGGTGGGGCGCGCCCCCATGGACAATGGACATCATGGACAATGGACATCATGGACACCATGGACATCATGGACGGGTGGGGGCGCGCGGAAGACATGGACGGCAGCGCCGCGCTGCTACCGCAGCGCTGGCTGCCATGGACAGGCTGCAGGGGCTGCCCTGGCCCACCGCCGGCCGTCGTAACTGGCGCCCTTCGTCCTTTGTCCATCCGGGGGCCCCGGGTCCATCCTGTCCATGATGTCCATCATGTCCATCCCCGGAACCCCCAGCAGTCGCAACGGGCATCCTTGGGCCTTCGTCCATCCGGGGCCCCCGGTCCATCTGGTCCATCCTGTCCATGATGTCCATCCCGTCCATGGTGTCCATCCGGTCCATCTTGCTTTGTTATTTTTCGGTGCTATAAGGCCGCCTGTGCTTCTGGAGGTGCCTGGTCATGGAGTTCGATTGGTTCTTGGATTTGTTCGCGCAGGGTAGCGTCGCTGGCGAGGTCTTCATCATCTGCATGGCGGTGGCTGCTGGAATGGCCCTTGGGAAGGTGTCCGTCCGGGGCCTTCGGCTTGGGGTTGGTGGGGCTTTGTTTGCGGGGCTCATCCTGGGGCACTTTCATCTGGCCCCCGAGGCCCCCGTGCTGCACTTTGCGCGGGAGTTCGGGCTCATCCTGTTTGTCTATGCCATTGGCCTCCAGGTGGGGCCGGCCTTCTTCGAGTCCCTGGAAAAGCAGGGCCTGCGCCTGAACCTGCTGGCCCTCCTGCTGGTGACCCTGGGCACCCTGACGGCGGTGGCCGTGGGGGCCCTGTCGGGGCTACCCGTTGAGGTCTACACGGGCCTGCTGTCCGGCGCGGTCACCAACACCCCCAGCCTGGGCGCCGCCCAGCAGACCTTGCTGGATCAGCAGGTGGGCGAGAGCGCCGTGGAGCTTGCGGGCCTGGCCTACGCCACCGCCTATCCCCTGGCCATCGTGGGCATCATCTCGTCTCTCATCTTCCTGCGCCGCATCTTCAAGGTGGACTTGAAGGCCGAGTTGGCCGCCTTTGACCGCGAGACCCACGGCAGCGATGCCCACCAGGTTGACGGGGTCATCGAGATCTCCAACCACGGCCTGGAGGGCCGCACCCTGGGCCAGCTCATGGAGATGGT
>CAZMEC010000116.1:0-10049 GCA_964565265.1 uncultured Myxococcales bacterium | reverse complement strand
ACTCGGCGGACCTGGAGACCGTCAAGGGGCTGGTCTGCGCCCACATGCTGGACGGCGGACGACTGGTCTGCAATCCCCAGCTTCGGGCCGCCGGCGTGCCCACCCCCATTGATGTGGTGGGCCAGTACTTCCAGATCTGTCGGGAGATCAAAAACAACCTCTTCACGCCGCCCTTCTCCAGCCCGGCGGCGGTGGTGAAGTTCTTCCAGAAGCTTGCCGCCTTCACCGGCGAGAACCTGCCCCTGGATACCGCAGGGTTGCAGGCCAAGGTGGGGGTGAAGGGCAAGGTCTGGCGGATCTCCGCTGAGGGCAAATCGGGCAATGTGACGAAGACCATTACGACGGTGGTGGATACCTCCACGGGCCGTCTTGTGTATTGGAGGGAATGACCCCCATGGCGCAGAAACGACAAATCGTGGATGCGGGTTCCTGGTCGCTGAAGGTGCTGGGCATGAGCCGGGCCTTCATCGGAGTGTCCTTCGACGAAGCCAGCGAGCACCCCCTGGAGGGGCGGCTGGAGGGGAAGGGCCGAGACCGGGAGACCCAGCGCATTCTAAAGGATGTCTTTGGCAGGAAGCTGACCGGCGACGCCATCACCGTGGGTGTGCCGGCGGAGAAGGTCATGCACCGACGCCTGTCCGTGCCCTTCGCCCAGCGAGGCAAGATAGACGGGGTGCTGCCCTTCGAGATGGAGCAGTCCCTGCCCTTCTCGGCCGAGGAGTTCACCGCGGACTACCTGGTGCGCAGGCAGAAGGGGGGCGGTTCGGAGCTGCTGGTGTCGGTCCTGCCCATGCCCGTGGTGGACGAGCTGCTGGCGGCCCTGGCGGCGGCCAAGCTGGATCCCCGCTCCCTGCCCGACCCCACCGTGGCGGCCATGGCCCTGGAGCCCCTGCTGCGGGGTGAGGGCGACGACGACGCCTTCCTCTTGGTGGACCTGGGCCATGTGAAGACCCTGGCGGTGCTGGTACACCGGGGGCGCCTGCTGGCCAACCGTACCATCATGCGCGGCGGCGCCATGCTGACCCGGACCCTGGCGGACCACTTCGACCTGCCCCTGGAGGAGGCCGAACGGCGCAAGCACAGCGCCAGGCTCTATCCTGCCGGAGAGTTGGGCGAGGCCAAGGGCAAGGAGCAGGAAGAGGCCCTGCTGTTGCAGGAAGGCCTGGAGCCCCTGGCTCGGGATCTCCAGGCCATGCTGCACGAGGCGGACTGCCCCGTGCCCGTGTCCATGAAGATCTTCGGCGGCGGAGCCAAGCTGGCGGGGGCGGAGGAGTTCTTCCGGTCCCGGCTGGGGCTGCGCTGCGAGGTGCTGGAGCCCTCGGGGTTGCATCTGGCTGTGCCCCACGGGCTGGAGGATCCCTCCTGGGTGCCCGGGCTGGCCCTGGGGCTGTCGGCCTCTGGGAAGGGCTCCTTGCAGGTGAACCTGCGGCGCCTCAAGCACGGCTACATCGGGGACTTCCGGCACCTGCAGGGCCGCCTGGCCTATCTGGGGGTGCTGGGGGTGCTGATGGCCCTGGCCTTCGTGCTGCCTTCCTACATTGAGTACCAGGGCATGAGCCGCAAGGCGGAGGGCCTCTCGGCGCAGATCATGGCCCTGTCCGTGCAGGTCCTGGGCGAGGAGATGGAGGACTACGACGAGATCATCGACGCCCTGGCTGAGGCCCCCAAGCCTGAG
This sequence comes from uncultured Myxococcales bacterium, assembly GCA_964565265.1. Taxonomy (GTDB): domain Bacteria; phylum Myxococcota_A; class UBA9042; order CAIXZC01; family CAIXZC01; genus CAIXZC01. The sequence goes on along the minus strand of CAZMEC010000116.1, from coordinate 8,374 downwards.
GTCTGGTCCATCTACCCCGACATGACGGCCCTGGAGGCCTACTTCGAGCTGGACAACATCGTCACCGGCATCGACGGCAAGCCAGGGGAGGCCCAGGCCCGCCCCGAAGCCCCACCGGAGTTGGCCCCGCCCGCGGAGCCCCTGGAGGGTGCCGAGGGCCTGGAAGGAGAGCCCACCCAGGAGGTCCTGACGGGCGGCCCCATGGGCCTGAAGATGAACAAGATGGTCATCGAGATGGCGGGTCGCGGCAAGGGCATCCCAGGCAAGGTGGAGTTCACAGGGGACGCGGACTCCGTGTCCACCCTGGAGTTCTTCGAAGGGGAACTGGGCCGGCACCCCTGCTTCCACGGGGTCACCAGAAGCTCCCAGCAGGTGTTGGCTGCGGACTCCGAACGCAAGGGCTGGCAGCGCTTCAGCGTGAACCTCTCGGTGAACTGCCCCAAGGGCACGGAGAAGGACGACAAGAAGGGTGCCGAGGAGAAGAAGGGCGACGCCGAGGACAAGAAGCCGGGCGACGAGGCCCTGCCCGGCGACGAGGCCCTGCTGAAGGGCCAGGAGGGGGACGAGACCCTTCCGACCAAGGAGGCTTTGCCCAAGCCCAAGAAGAGCAAACGGAGCAAGCCCAGGCTGATGGAGGAGCCGGAGGCCGTCCCCGGGGAGCCCTCCTCGGAGCCTTCCCTGGAGCCCCCGCCCCCCGGGGAGTTGCCTCGGGCCAATCCCGCGGGGACCCTGCTGGAGGCCGTCAAGGGCCGCATTCCCCGGATCGAGACGCCCTTCTCCAGCAAGCGCAGGCTGGGCCCGGCGGAGGCTCCCAACGGGGAGCTTCAGCGAGGCCCCGGCCCCATCCCTGGAGCCCAACGGACGAGGGGATTGGTCCCCGCCGTTCCCTCGGAAGAACGATAGGAGGTTAGGCCATGGCCGGCATGGGAATACTTGGAAGACTTGGATATCGGGAGAAGCGGCTGGTGGCTGCCCTCTTTGGGGTGGTGCTGGTGGTCCTGGTGCTGGGGACCTGGCTTTGGCTGGAGACCGCCACGGCGACCCTGGCGGAGGAGTATGACGAAGGGGTGGAGACCCTGGAGCAACTTCGCACCGAGGCCCGGACCTACCTGCAGTCGGTGGAGAAGAAGAAGGCCCTGGAGGAGATCGTCCGCAAGAACGACCCCCGCATCCAGACCGCCATCGACAGCATCGCCCGCAAGGTTGATGTCCGCATCATCCGCACGGAGAGCGAAGAGCGCAGCACCTTCGACAAGCAGGTGCGCTACGACGCCAAGACCACCAAGCGGCAGATCAGCTTTGCCGACGGCAAGGACGAGGGCGAGCGCAAGAAGAAGAAGAATGACAAGGTGGGGGGCATCGTGGAGCTGACCCAGCCCATGGAGTTCGGCTTCGTGGAGTTTGGTGGCCTGCTGGAGTTCCTGAACTCCGTGGAGGCCCCCGGAAGGCTCATGTATGTGTCCTCCCTGGAGGTCAGCCTCAAGTTCGGCAGCGAGGACTTCGTGCGGGGCAAGACGGCGGTGTCCACCTTCATCTACGAGGGCGCGCCGGAAGAGCTGGAGGAGGAGTCCAAATGATCAGGAAAACGCTGGGCATTCTGGCCTCCCTCCTGCTGTTCCTGGTGGCCATGGCCTTCTTCTTCTTCCTGCTGTTCCCCTTTGACAGCCTCACGGAGGTGATTGAAGCCAAGGTGGCCCAGACGGGGTTCGTGACCGTGGACATCGGCGAGGTGGAGCGGGACTCGGTGGGCTCGGTGACCTTCACGGACATCCGGCTGGACCTGTCCATGGACAAGCTGGAGAAGTCCTTCTTCCCCGGCGGCGACAAGGCCCCGGGGCTGGACAAGTTGCTGGCCGGGAAGACCCAGGCTGGGGATGAGGAAGGGGAGCCGGGGGAGGAGGAGGGGGAGGAGGGGCGCGAGCCCCCCAAGGCCCCCGAAGCCCCCGAAGCCCCCACCGAGGACGGGGCTGGCCCTCCCAAAGCGGGCAGCCTCCTGATTGATCGCTTCACGGTGCAGTTCGGCCTGCTGGATCTGCTGACCCCCAATGCCTTCAAGATTGGCCTGGAGATGGAACTGCTGGGCGGCGAGATCAGCGACACCAACCTGCGCTTTCGGGCCTCCCGGGGTTATCAGTTCCCGCGCCTGAGCGTGGGCTCCGTGCGGGACCTGGACCTCGCCGGGGCGCCCCTGCTGGGCGAGCTGTTCTCGGCGCTCATGCCCTCCATGAAGGCGGGCAGCCTGTCGGGCATCCTGGAGACGGCCTCCGTGGAGGCGGACCCGGTGTTTGACGAGGAGACCTCGGAGGAAACCCCGGGGGCCGCAGAGGAGGCTGGGACCGAGCCGACCGTTCACTATTCCGGGGCCATCAAGATGAGGATCCGGGATCTGGTGGCGGTGAGGCCCGTCCTGGTCATGAAGTACCGGCACGCTGGGCGGGAGATCCAGCAGGAGGACTTCCGCCTCACGGACATGAAGCTGGGGGAGTGCAACTTCGACATCCAACTGGGCAGCCCCTCGGACTTCAAGAGCCTGGGTCCCAAGCAGCGCAAGCGGGACGGCACGGTGATCCTGTTTGAGCGGGGGGACTGCAGCGGCGACAGCATCGACTATGCCGTCCGCAAGGGTTCCTATATTCGAATCCCCGCCACCGGCGGCTGGGCTGCGGCCAAGCTGGATGTGTGGACCAAGCTGGCGTTCTCGTCGGCGTATTTTGAAGAGACGCTGGAGGAGGGTGGGGCGGTGGTGTCCCAGAACGACGCCCTGGACAAGGCCATGCGCTTCCAGCAGGGGGGCTTTGCCAAGTCCCGGGATGTGGAGGGCTATTACTGGATGCACTGCACCGGCTCCATGAGTGGGGCTCGCTGCAAGAGCGGCCTGCCCCCGGAGGAGAAGCGGCGCAAGGACGGGGAAGAGGACCGCAAGCGTCGGGAGCAGGAGAGCGCCCGCAAGGCCCTGCCTGACCCCGCCTCCAAGAACACCGTGGTGACCTCCAGGCCGGCGCCGGAGGATCTGCCCTCGGGGGCCAGCTTCAAGGTTGGCAACCCCCTGAAGGGCAAGCCTGCCAAGCCCCGGAAGGGGAAGCAGGACCCGGTGCCGGCCCTTCCGGAACTGGAGGCCCAGGCGGCCCCGGAGGCGGAGGCGCCCCTGGAGGATCCCACCCTGGGCCAGGAGCCCGAGGGGGAACTGGCGCCGGTTGACCCCGCGCTGGTGGAGGAAGAATCTCCGGTGGAGTACGGCGCCGTGGGCGAGGAAGAGGTCCCCGCTGAGGAGTCGGGCGAGGTCCCCCTGGAGGGCGCCGGCGAGGAGGGCGCCGTTGGAGAAGAGGGTGCCGTGCCTGAGGAAGGCCAGGCTCCCGCCGAGGGTGCTGAGGGCGAGGCCCCTTCCGAAGAATATGCCAACCCCCAAGGGGAAGTACCCCTGGAGTGAGCTCCAGGACGGAGGTTCAGCCGTGGTGGGCACCGGTGGCGTAACGGGCGCTTCAGACGGCGGAAGCCAGCGGGCCCTGCGGCGCAGGCTGCTGCTGATCTCCCTTCGTTGGGCCCTGATCCGGCTTGCCCTCTTCGCGGCCTTCTCCACGGCCTCCGCCATGGTGGCCCTCCTGGCGGCCCTGCTGCTGGACCACTTCCTGCCCGGCCTGGGAGGCATTGTCTATCCATTGTTGCTGGCGGTGTTGGGCGCCGGGGCCGGCTATCTGCTGGTGGTGAAGCCCGTCTTTCGGGGCTTTGGCGTGGTCCGGCAGGCCGTGCGCATCGAGGAGGCCACGGGGGCCCGGGGCTGCATCCTGCCCGCCGCGGAGTTGGTGCGGCGGCAGCAACTGGGGGCCCCCTCCGCGGAGTCGGCGGACCTGGTGGTGCTGGCGGCCTCCAGGGGCCTGGGCTTCCTGGACAGCCTCAAACCCTGGGAGTTGTACCCCTTGAAGCACCTGGTGGCGCTGGCCTGGGTGAACCTGGGGCTGGCGGTGGCCCTCACCGGCGCGGTGACGCTTTCGGACCGGGCCCGAGTGGCCATTGTGTCCCTCTTTGCGGGGGAGGAACAGGCCAGCACCCAGAAGAACCCGCCCCCCTGGCAGGCCCTTCCCCCGCGCCCCCTGCATAACCCGCTGCCCGCCTGCCTCAAACTGGATGTGACCGTGCTGGACCCCAGGTATCTGGGGGCCTCGTCGCGGATTGTGCCCTTGAATGGCCACCTGAGCCTCCTGGCCGGGAGCACCCTGCGCTTCAGTTGCCTGGCGCCGGCGCGGAGCCCCAGGGTGATGATTGACCGCAAGCGAGAGGATGGGAGCCGGCTGGCCCAGCCCATGCTTCGGGTGGAGACCCTTGGGGATGAGGCGCTGTTCACCAGTGAGCTGACCTTTGGCGAGGCGGAAGAGCTGCGCCTGTATCGGGAACTGGACCTGGCGGGGGCGCGGCTGTGGCATCAGGGCGTCTGGGTGCTGCACCCGGTGAAGGACCTGGCCCCGGAGTGCTGGCTGTCGCGCCCCGACGGTGGGGGCCAGCTTCGGGAGGGGCAGCAGTTGACCATCAGCCTGGATGCGAAGGACGACTGGGGGTTGTCCCGGGTGGTCCTGAAGTACCGGGTGCCGGAGATCGAGGAGGAGTTCCTGGAGATGGAACTGGCGGCCTCCCTCAGCGGTCGGGAGCTGCGCCTGGAGGACCGGGTGTCGGTGGATTCGCTGGGGGCTGAGCCGGGGCAGAGCGTGGAGCTCCAGGTGGAGGTCTTTGACATCCACGAGCCGGGCCCCGGGGTCTGCCGGACGGAGAAGCGCGTGCTGCTGGTCCAGGGGGGCCAGGACAGCGCGGAGACCCTGGTGGAGGCGGTGGCGGCTCTGAGGGATGCCTGCCTGGACCTGCTGGCACGGGTGCTGCATCTGCCCCCCACGGGGAGCCTGCTTCGCACTCTCGCGCAGATCTATGTCGGGGAGGAGATGGAGCAGCTGACCCTGGGGGCCCGCAGCACGGTGGAGCGGCTGGTGGCCAGCGCCCGGGTGGAGCAGGAGGAGCTGACCCGGCTTGCCCAGCTTGCGGCCCGCCTGGAGGAGCTGTTGGGGCAGCGGCGGGGTTGTTGGTATGCCATGGGGCGGCGCCTGCGGGCCTGCGTGGAGGAGAACACCACCGCCCTGGTGGCGGAGCTGACCTCGGATGTGCCCATCGTGACAGACTCCTTTGACAGCATGTTGGGGTCCCATCTGGTGGGCCGGATTCAGCAGTTGGAGGTGCTGCGGCGGGAGCTGAGCTCCATCATGCTCAAGCCGGACACGGGGACGCGGCGGCAGAAGGAGGCCCAGCGGCAGGTGTCCAGGCTGATCTACCACGGCAAGGCCCTGGGTGCCCTGGAGGCGCGGCTGCGGACGGCGGTGCCCGAGGAGTTGACCTGGCCCACGGCCCTGGTGGCAACCGCCAGCGCGGGGACGGTGGCCTCCCTCTTGGGACACCTGGAGCAGCTCAAGGGCAGCCTGGGGGCCACAGGGGATCGGAGCGCCCGCATGAAGGGGCTGGACCAGGTGGGCCGGGCCATGGACGAGCTGTCCCGCAGCGCGGAGGGGGACTACTTCCGCACCATGAGCCGGAGCCTCAAGGGGTTCCAGCGGCGTCTGTCGGCCCTGCGCCTGGAGTACCTGAAGCTGGGGGACGGGGTACGGGGAGTGCAGAAGCAGCTTGCCCTGTTCACGGCCAGTTGGGAGAAGCGCCTGGAGCAATCCTTCAAGGGGCGGCTGCTGCGGCGGTGGCGGGAGGTGCGTCGGGTGCTGCGGATCACCTCCTATGAGGGGGCCTCGCTGGATGAACAGGCCTACCTGCCCCTGGAGCGCCAGGGCGTGGTGGAACAGAAGAAACACCTGCGGTTGCTGGCGGAGGCCTTTCAGGCGGGGCGCCTGGAGGATGCGCTGGGTTTGCTGGCGGACGCGGAGGAGCAGCTTCAGTCCATGAGGTATTCCCTGGAGCTGTCGCTGCGGTACTCGGACCAGGGCAGGGACAGAATCAGGGCGGAGCTGGGGCGCATCCGGGGGCTGCAGCGCAATGTGGAGCTGCTCCGGAGGGAGACCTCGGGGATGGTGCCCCTGCGGCGCAGCATGCTCAAAGGGCCGGACCGGGAGTTGCTGGCGGGGCTTGGCACGGCGGGCCTGGACCTGCAGGAACTGGCGCGCAAGCTGGACCTGCGGCTGGACGAGATGGAGGCCATGTATCCGGCGCTGTTTGTGCGCCTGGAGCAGTTGTTCACCCAGACCCGCAAGGCCCTGGGCGAATGGGGGCCGATGCTGGATCAGTTGGATCTGGAGGGGGCGCGGGGCTTGGTGGCCTATGCCCTGGACACCCTCACCGAGGCCCTGGCCGTCATGGATGAGGCCTCCAAGGGGGGGCGCCGGGGCGGCCTGGTAATCGCGGGAGGGGGGGGGCTGGGGGGCAAGGAGGTCTTCACCAAGGGTGGCGAACTGCCTCTGTCCCGGGTGACCGAGATGCTGCAGACCCTTGGCACACGGGGGCTGACGCCGGTAATGGAGCAGGTGGCCCGGGATTACTACAGGAGGCTGCTGAAATGAATGTAGCCCTGCTGTTGCTGGTCCTGTTGATTGGGGGACGGAGCCCCCTTCAGCGGGCCGATCAGGCCCTGGAGGATTGGGACCGGGCCACCCTCAGCAGCCTGGCCCGGGGTGAGGGGGAGGGCAGCGTCTACGGAGGCCAGGCCCTGGCCCTGCTGGAGGGTCGCTTTGGGGATGCGGAGAAGGCTGGCGAGGGGGCGGACCAGTTGGGGACGGAGGAGGCCCTCCGGGTGCGGACGCTGGCCTCCCAGGCGGCGGCCTACACCCACCTGCTGGGGAAGCTGGAGAGCCAGGAGACCGGGGGGCTGACGGTTTTTGCGCCGGCGGGCCAACGGGCGGTCCTGGCGGACCTTTCCCAGGAACTGCTGGAGGCCCATCGGGCCACCGGGCTGCCTGGGCCCACTCAGGGTCAGGTGCTGCTGATCTTTGTGAAGAATGAAGAGGATCTGGCCGCCCTGGCTGGCCTGGAGCCCTCCCAGGTGAGGGCCGCGGGGCTGCGTGGCGTGGGGCGCTGGGGGGCGGTGGTGCTGCTGTCTCCGGCGGCGCTGCCGGAGGGCTACGACTGGCAACGGGTGCTGGCCCACGAACTGCTGCACCTGGGGCTCCACGGGCGCTGCGGGGACGCGCCATTGTGGTTCGAGGAGGGCTATGCCCACCTGCTGGACGGGTTCTGGCGGGACGGCAAGCCCCGGCTCGGGGACGAGGCGGAGGCGGGGTTGCTGGCCTTGGCCAACAAGCAAAGGCGCCTGAGAACCTGGGAGGAGTTGGACCGGTCGTTTGCCGCCGTGGGCGAGCCCTGGGAGGCGGCGATGGCCTTCGCCCAGGCCGGGGCTGCGGTGGGTCAACTGTTGGAGCGGGGGAACCTCCAGAGCCCCGCGGCGGTCTGTTCGTTGGCCCGCCGAGGGGTGCAGTTCGAGGCCGCCCTGGCGAGGGTCTGGGGTGGAAGTTTTCTTTGGTTCAAGCGGGTGACCGAGGCCCGGTGGCAGAAGAAACTGGTACGCAGCGAGGGGCAGTTGGCCAGGAAGAAGTATGGGCTGGAGGCCAGCGACTCCGAGTTTTCCGCCACCCAACTTGGTGATATGCTCTGGGGCCGCGGTCACGCAGAGGCGGCGCTGGAGGTCTTCCGGGCCTCGGCGGGATCCGAGCCCACCCCGGAGTTGGCCTACCGGATGGCCATCCTGCTGGGCAAGAGCGGGGACCAGGTTGGCGCACTGGCGGTGGCCAATAGGGCCCTGGAGGCCTGGGGGCCGGACGCGGGCCTCTATCTGGCGGCGGCCCTGGCCCTGGAGCTTGCCGGCGACCGGGGGGCGGCCCTGGGGATGGCGGAGAGGGCCCATCGCCACCAGCCCTTCTCCTTGAAGATTACCCAGGTACGGGCCAGACTGTTGGCCCCGGCTGAGGCAGAGCCGACCAAGAAAGGACCCACACCATGACCAATGGCGGAGACCTTCAACTTCTGGATTTCATTAGGGATGCCCGGGAAAAGCTCTTCGAGGAGCTGCAAAAGACGATGGTGGGTCAGGCCAAGCCCCTGGAGTTGGTCCTGGTGAGCCTGCTGGCGTCGGGGCACTGCCTGGTGGTGGGGGTGCCGGGGCTGGGCAAGACCATGATGATCAAGAGTCTGGGGCGGGCCCTGTCCCTGGCCACCAGCCGGGTCCAGTTCACCCCCGACCTCATGCCCTCGGATCTTACGGGGACGGAGGTGCTTCAGGAGGACCGGGACAGCGGCCGCCGGGTCTTTCGGTTTGTGAAGGGGCCGGTGTTCACCAACCTGTTGCTGGCAGACGAGATCAACCGCACCCCGCCCAAGACCCAGGCGGCCCTGCTGGAGGCCATGC
>CAZMEC010000115.1:0-10215 GCA_964565265.1 uncultured Myxococcales bacterium | reverse complement strand
TCTGTCCCGAGGGCCAGCAGTGCGAGGACTTCAAGTGTGTCACCCCCTGCGTCCCCGCCTGCACCAACAAGAACTGCGGTGACGACGGCTGTGGCGGTCTCTGCGGCACCTGCACCGCCCCCGCCACCTGCAACCCCTCGGGCCAGTGCCAGTGCGTCTCCGACTGCGGCGCCGACGGGGGCAAGCTCTTCTGCGGCACGGACCCCTGCGGGAACTACTGCGGCGCCTGCGCCGGGGGCCGCATCTGCCTGGGCGGCAAGTGCGTCTTCTGCACCCCCGACTGCACCAACAAGACCTGCGGCGACGACGGCTGCGGCGGCTCCTGCGGCTACTGCCCCCCGGGGATGTGCGAGGCTGGCATCTGCACCTGTGTGGCCGACTGCGAGGGCAAGAACTGCGGCTCCGACGGCTGCGGCGGCACCTGCGGCAACTGCTCCTTTGGCTCCTGCGTGGAGGGCGTGTGCCAGTGCACCCCCGCCTGCGCCAATCGCGAATGCGGCGACGACTACTGCGGCGGGGTCTGTGGCGCCTGCGAGGGCACGGAGACCTGTTGGAACAGCCAATGCGTCAAGCCCAACTCCTGCGAGGGGCTCTGCGGCGGCAGCGGCAGCAACGGCCTTTGCTACTGCGACAGCACCTGCATGTCTTGGGGCGACTGCTGCGACGACATCTGCGACGCCTGCCCCGAGGTCCAGGGTTGCTGCAAGCCCGCCTGCGAGGGCAAACAGTGCGGCCCCGACGGCTGCGGCGGCAAGTGCGGCAAGTGCCCCTCCGGCCAGGGCTGCTTTGACGGCGTCTGCCAGGACTGCACCCCCTCCTGCGACGGAAAAGAGTGCGGCGATGACGGCTGCGGCGGCGTCTGCGGCCTCTGCCTCAGCGGCTCCTGCGTGGCGAACAAATGCGAATCCGGCCCCGGCTGCCTGGCCCGCAACCTTGGAGGCTGCGACGGCTGCCCCTGCGAGGAATGCGTCTGCGCCGCCGACGCCTGGTGCTGCGACTACAAGTGGGACGCCCACTGTGTGGACCTCTGCCTGGAAGAGTGCGGCGGTGGCTGCGGCCAGTTGGCCTCCTGCGGCAACGGCACCTGCGAGCCCGCCGCCTCGGAGAACTGCGACACCTGCCGCGCCGACTGCGCCTGCCAGGCCCCCCTGGTCTGCGGCTGGGACACCAGCGAGGCCAAGTGCCTGGAGGACTTCTGCAGCCTCTTCGGCACCCCCGAGATCGGCTGCTGCGACCAGAACACCCTGCGGGCCTGCCTGAACGACACCATCCCCTTCATCCAGGCCTGCGGCTCCTTCAACATCTGCGGCTGGCACAGCGGCAACGCCTCCACGGACCCGGGCTACTACTGCGGCTCCTCCTGGAACCTGAACCCCGCCGGCGACCCCAGCGGCAAGAACCCCCTGGAGTGCGTCACCTGCAAGGGCGACTGCACGGGCAAGACCTGCGGCGACGACGGCTGCGGCAACACCTGCGGCATCTGTGGCGTGGGCAAGATGTGCCACGAGGGCAACTGCTGCGCCCCCAACTGCAAGAACAAGACCTGCGGCGACAACGGCTGCGGCGGCTCCTGCGGCCAGTGCGGCATCGGCAAGCTGTGCTATTCCGGGGTCTGCAAGCCCCCCTGCTACCCCGACTGCACCAACAAGAACTGCGGCAGTGACGGCTGCGACGGCTCCTGCGGCCAGTGCGAGTTCGGCACCACCTGTGCCAACGGCAAGTGTGTCCCCGCCTGCCAGCCCTCCTGTGAGGGCAAGATCTGTGGTCCCAACGGCTGCGGCGGCACCTGTGGCCAGTGCCCCAACCCCCTGGCCTGCGTGGCTGGTCAGTGTGTCCTGGAGACGGACGCCGGCACGGAAGAAGATGGCCATGGGGAAACCGACCCAGATGGAGGCCTTCCCGGTGAGGGTGGGGGCAAGGGGGGAGGCTCCTGCTCCCTGGTGGATCGCCCGGCGCCCCTGGTCCCCTGGCTACTGTTTGGAGCCCTGCTGCTCATCCTGCGGCGCCGCTCTGATTCCACTCCTCGCTGAGTCCTCGGCCCCCTCGGACAGCCGCCGCGCCGCCGCCGGGCCAAGGTAGATCCGGGCCTCCGTCTTCCCCCCACAGCGCTCCGCCACCACGCCCAGGGCAGCCGTCTCCGCGCCACCCCCAAGGAGGGCCGTGCAGGCCCCATCCAACACCAGGGCCCCGGCGGGGGCGAGGGACGCCAGCCGTTCCGAGACCTCCAAGCGGGAGCCCGCCACCGCAGAGGCCAGGGACAGGAAGTCCCCCCCTTCGGAGAACACCCGCCCCAGCACCACGGCCGCCCGCAGGCCCAGGTCCGGGACGCTCAGCGCCGCCAGGTTCTCCAGGGTGGTCATGAGGTCCAGGGCGGCGCCCATGGCGGCCTCCACAGCATCCCTGGTCTCCGGATAGACGGCCGGGTCCACCAGGATGCGAAACCGCGTGCCCTGGTCTTCCACCACCAACATGCCCTCTTCTGCCAGGACCCCGGTGAACAACTCCAGGTCCTCCGCCAGCAGGGCGCGGCACTCCCCCGGGTCCCTCCCGGCGCAGTCCATGGCCATGTGGACCATCACCAGGTCCCGACCCACCGCCTCGGGGTGGTCAGGTCCCAGGTGGCCCTCCAGCAGCCGCTCCACCTGCAGCGACTCCTCGTCCAGGGAGTAGGCCACGCCGTGAAGGATTGAGGGGCGAGGGCGCGCCAGGGAACTGTCCAACTCCTGCTGCAGAACCCGGGGGCCACACAGGAGGTCCGCGTAGACCCGCAGCTGGTCTGCATTCACGGCCCGGTACTGGGCCCCGGCGCCGGCCCGCTGGCGGGCGTAGGCACAGACCGGCTGGGCCACCGGAGGCTGGAGCCCCGAGGCCTCCGTCCCCTCCCGGGGCGCTGGAGGGAGGGGCGCCAGGGGGGTCTCCAGGAACCCCACGGGGTCCGGCAGCCCCGCCACCTGGCGCAGCTCCCAGGCCACCTCCCGGGCGGAGGCCGGCCGCTTGGACGGCTCCTTGGCCAGCATCCTGGCCATCAACAGATCCAGCTCGGCCACCTCTCTTCTCAGGGAAGACAGCCGGGGGGCCCGGGTCTTCACATGGGCCCGCATGATGTCCACCGGCTTCTCCCCGCCAAAGGGGGTCTGGCCACAGAGCATCTCGAAGAACAGCACCGCCGCCGAGTAGACATCCGAGGCCACCCCCACGGGCTGGTTCCGAATCTGCTCGGGGCTCATGTAGCTGGGGGTACCGCAGATCTCCCCGGCGTGGAGGTCATCGCAGGCCTGGTCCCTGGCGATGCCAAAGTCCAGCAGCTTGACCCGGGGCTTGCCGCCGGCCCTGCTGATGAAGAGGTTCTCGGGCTTGAGGTCCCGGTGGATGACCCCCTTGGAGTGGGCGTGATCCATGGCCGACAGGAGCTGCAACATGATGGAGAAGGCCTCGGGAATGGCCAGGCACTCCCGGGTCTTCAACTCCTCCGCCAGGGTGCGGCCCTTGAGCAGCTCCATGGCCATATAGGGGTGGCCCTCCAGGCTGGTGCCGAAGGCATGGACCTTCACGATGCCGGGGTGGTGCATGCCCCTGAGGCAGCGCGCCTCGGCGAAGAACTGGCGGATGGTGTCCAGGTCCCCGGCGCAGTGGCTGCGCAGCAGCTTCACGGCGCACTCGCGGTTTCGCAGGCGGTCATAGGCCCCCAGCACCGAGGCCATGCCCCCCTTCCCCACCGCCTCCAGGATCATGAAACGGTCGTCCAGCAGATCGCCCTTGGCCAGAGTCCTGGGCAGAAAGGGCAGCAGCGGCGTCCCATCTCTTGGGCAGAAGCCGCGCCCCGTCTCCAGATGGCGACGACAGCGGGGGCAATAGCTGAGGGGACCGTTGGCCATGAAACCTCCGGAAGCAGGATAGGCCCCCGGTGATCCCTGCCAAATTTTCGCGAGGCTTATTCGCCGCCCAGGAACCGTTCGGCGTCAATGGCGGCCTGGCAACCCATGCCTGCGGCCGAGATGGCCTGACGATAGCGCTTGTCCACCACATCTCCGGCGGCAAACACTCCGGGGATGTTGGTCATGGTGTGCTTGGACAGGACTATGTAGCCCTCCTCGTCCAGCGTGACCTGGCCCTTGAAGATCTCCGTGGCCGGGACATGCCCGATGCCCAGGAAGAAGCCCTCGGCGGGCACCGTGGTGAGGGTGCCGTCCAGGACATTACGGGTCACCACGGACTCCAGCTTCTTGTCCCCTTTGAGCTCCGCGATCTCGCTGTTCCAGAGGAACTCCAGCTTGGGGTTGGCGAAGGCCCGGTCCTGCATGGCCTTGGAGGCCCGCAGCCGATCCCGGCGATGCACCAGGGTCACCTTGGAGGCGAAGCGGGTGAGGAACATGGCCTCTTCCAGGGCCGAGTCGCCGCCCCCCACCACCATCACCTGCTTGTCCCGGAAGAAGAAGCCGTCGCAGGTGGCACAGGCCGAGACCCCACGCCCCCGAAGCCGCGTCTCCGACGGGATGTTCAGCCAGCGGGCCGTGGCCCCGGTGGCGATGATCACGGTCCGGGCCAGATACTCCTGGCCCCCGGACAACAGCTTGAAGGGGCGGGCCGAGAGATCCACCTCGTCCACCACATCCGGCACCAACTCGGCGCCGAACCGGAGGGCCTGCTCCCGCATGAGGTCCATGAGCTCGGGGCCCAGGATGCCCTTGGGGTAGCCGGGGAAGTTCTCCACCTCGGTGGTGATGGTGAGCTGGCCGCCCGGCTGGAGGCCCTCGAACAGCAGGGGCTTGAGCCCCGCCCGGGCTGCATAGATGGCTGCAGTGAGGCCGGCGGGGCCGGTGCCAATGATGATCAGGTCGTTCATGGGAGGTCCTCCTTCTATTCAGTCCAGGTCAATCCGACGGTTGGGGTCCCTGCGGGGAATCACGGAGATGGAGCCGGGCCGGTCCCGGTGGGGTCTGCTCTCGCGGCCCTTTTTTCGCAGCAGGTACACCAGCGGCACTCCTGCCACAAAGCCACCCACATGGGCCCACCAGGCCACCCCTCCCCCAGCCCCGGAGGCCAGATCCCCCACGCCGCTGAGGCCCTGAAACACAAACCACAGGCCCAGGAAGATCCAGGCCGGTAGCTCCGTGAAGTGCACGAACACAAACAGGGGCACTAGAGTCACGATGCGAGCCTTAGGATACAAAACCAGGTAACCGGCCAGCACCGCCGAGATGGCCCCCGAGGCCCCCACCATGGGCACCGCCGACTGGGGATCCACGACCCACTGGGCAAAGGCCGCGGCCAGCCCACCCAGCAGATAGAACAGCAGGAAGCGGGGGCGCCCCAGGCGGTCCTCCACATTGTCCCCGAAGATCCACAGGAACCACAGGTTGCCGATGAGGTGCATCCAGCCCCCGTGGAGGAACATGCTGGAGAACCAGGGCACCAGGAGATCCGAGAGGGGCAGCCCCTCCTGGAGCCCAGCGGTGAAGCGGGCGGGCACCAGCCCCCAGGTGAAGAAGAACTCCTCCAGGGCCGGCCCATCTCCCAGGCCCAGTTCTTTGTAGAAGACCCAGGCATTGAGGGCAATGATCAGCCAGGTCATGAGGGGGCGCCGGGAACTCTTGATGTTGTCTCGAATGGGGATCAATTTTCCTGGTCCACTGTTTCGTCGGGCACCCGCCAACGGAACGCTCCGCCAGCCCGGAACCACGAGTCCCGCAACAGGAAGACCTCTTCGCCGGCCTTGGTCCTGGCCTTGAAGATGTGCCTGCCAGCGGGGATCCCGGCCAGCAGCATGGAGGCCCCCGGCGGGATCTCCCCTTTGAGCTCCCCGTCGCACTGCAACAAGATGGTGGACTTCCCCCGGTTGTCAACCTGGAGACTGAACGCCGAGATGGGGTTCACTGTGAAGACTCGCCCCGGCAGGATGGGTACCTTGAAAGAGGTGGCGGCCCCTTCGGTCACGGCCACGGCCACGGAATGCCAACCTGCCCTCAGGGGCAACACGGGGTCCGTGGAGGAGGCCGCAAGTTCCACATAGGGGGCCCCATCAATGGAGATTCGCAGGGGAAGATTGCGGACCCCCTCGATGCGCAGACTGCCGGACATGGGCTCAATGATCCAGGAGGGGGGAGCCAGGGGGGAGGGCGTCAGGGTGACCTCCTGGGCCTGGGCCCCGCCGGCCCCGAAGACCTCCAGGTGGAAGGGGCGCACGGGCAGGTCCTTCATCTCCGTGAGGGCCCCGTCGGGGAGTTTGCCCAGGCTCCGACCGTCGGCCTTGAGCTCCACGGTGGCGCCGCTGCGATTCAGGATCTTGAGGGATCCGGTGAGGGCCGCGATGTCCCAGCGGAGCGCGTCCTGGGGCCTCAAGAAGAAGACCCGATGGTCAATCATGGCGCCGTCCGCCCGGACCAGGACCTCATGGTCCCCGGCGCTGAGCTTCTTGATGACCTTGTCAGCCCCGGGGGCCAGTTCGCCCACGGGCTTGCCGTCCAGGATCAACTCCAGGGTCTTGTCGCTGTGGTTGGACAGCCCCAACTCGCCGGTGGCCACGGGGATCCGCCAGACCAGGGGCTTGCCGGGGGCCACCTTGAATTTCTTCACATACTCGAAGCCCGTGGTGGCGCCGGTGAAGGCCAGCAGCACCTCGCCCTCGGGGAGCTCCAGGGCTGCAGCCTCCCCAGGGGCCAGGGACTGGGCCAGGGGCACCTGGCCGCCGGGGGTCAGGGTCTCGCCGCTCTCGTTCTTGACCTCCAGGACCAGGAGTTGGTCCTTGAGGGCCCAGGAGCCGGTCCGATCATTCTGGACCAACACCCGGTGGCGCAGCACCCGGCCTGCGGTGGTCGCCTCAAAGACGCTTTCGCCCTCCATGAGCCCAAAGATGGTGAGCTCGGCGCCGGGCAGCAGCTCGGCCTGGAAGCGGCCGTTCAGGTACAGTGACGCGGGCTCCTCCAGGCCGTTTATGATCAGGAAACGGGCACGGCCCGGGCCCAGATCCAGGTTGGCGGCGTACTCCGCGCCGATCTCGACGGACGACTTGCCCAGGCTGCCTCCCCGCAGCCCCAGCCAATCAACCTGATGGACCCCCTCGCTGAGGGCCACCGAGGCGTCGGCGCCACCCTTCAAGGAGAAGGCCTCGGAGCCGTCGATGAAGACGCGCACGGGGTCCGCGTGGGTGTTCCTTACCCGCAGGAGGCCCCCGCCCCGCTGGAGAATCCAGCGATGGATGGCCCCGGGCAGCAGCCGCTCGACCTTGTCGAAGACCGCGGCCCCGGAGGCGGGTACGGCGCGAAGCCCCAGGACCCCGGGGCGAAGCTGCTCCAGGTGGAGGATGGCGTCGGGCTCCAGGCGGCCCTTCAGTTCCCCGTCCAGGAAGATCTGGACCGGGGCGCCGAAGCGGTTCTCGACCTCCAGCGTGGAGTGGCCCAGGGTGGGAGTCCAGAGGGTCTCCTTGCCCTCCTCCACGGTGATGATGGAGTCCATGGTCTTGCCACTGCCGCCCAGGGAAGCCTGAAGCTGCCAGCGTCCCGGGGCCACGCCCTCGACCAGCTCCTCGGCACCCGGCGGGAGGCTGATTTTCAAGCCCTCGCCAAGTTGCAGGCGAGCGAACTCGTCCGAGTTGTTCTGAAGGCGAAGGCTGCCGGAGGGCAGCAGCATGGCCAGGTCCAGGGCCACGCCCGGCTCCAGTTTGAGGGGCTGGACCCAGCTTCCCCGGCCGCTGGGATCCCGCAGCAGCAGCTCGTGGGTGCCGGGGGCAATCCCGGGGAAGGCCCGTTTGCCACCGGCGGCGATGTGCCCAATCCTCAAGGGGCCCTCAAAGACCTCCACGCTGGACCTGGAGGGGTTGCTGAGCAGCAGCAGGGCGGGTTGATCTTCAAGGGGAGCTTCCACGGCGCCCGCAGCCCAGGCCGCCAGGGGAGGCCGAAGCTCGCGCTGGTCCGAGAACTCGCGCCCCCCGCAGACCCCCCGAAGCCTAGCATCTCCCGCAGGGACGAAGGGAATGGACAGCCAGGAGCCAGGAGGCACCCGACCCAGGAAGGCGCCGTTGCGGTAGAAGTCACAGTGAGCGCCGGAGCGGTTGCCAAGGTTCAGCACCAGGCTCTCGGCGAGATCCGGTCGGGTGGTTCGGACCAGTTGGGGTTCGGCGCAGGCCCAGGCCAGCAACCCCAGCAGCAGGACGGTCAGCCGCAGGTGTCGTGGCGTGTGCATGGGCCTCAGGCCTTTTCCGCAGGGGCTTCCGGGGCGGCCTCGGGGGTGGCCTCGGGTTCCTCGGGGCGGTCGGGGAGCTCGCGGCCGAAGGTGGCCTTGACGAACTCGGGGGAGAAGCGCACCTGATTGGCCACCACGCAGATGAAGATCTTCTCCAGCGGGTAGGCATCCTTCATGGTGTCGACGATGTTCTTGGCGGTGTCGTCCTCGATGCGCTTGATGGACTCCACATCCTCGTTGATCTTCTTCACCAGGACCAACATCTCGTGGTAGAGGTCGTCGTTGGCCCGGTTCCACAGGGCCAGGAACAGCTCCGCCAGCTTCTCGTTGCCCTTCTCCACGATCTCCCGCTCCACCAGGTCCTGGAGGCGCTTCCGGGGGAGCTTCTGCAGGCGGTAGCCCTTGAAGTAACGGAAGAAGGCGGCCTGGTCCAGAAGCTGGGTGCCCCGGACCACATGCTCGAGGGGGATGTCCTTGATGAAGATGGGCAGCAGATCCTTGATGCAACGAATGGCGATAACGGGCATATGAACCTCCAGATTCCTTCCCAATGAAAAGCCCGGGTCAGGTGCCCGGGGCGGTTGTCAACCGATGACGCCCAGGTAGCGGTGGAGTTCCTCCTGGGTGGCGTCAAACGAGAGGCCCAGGGCGGGATTGGCCATGTCGGCGTTGATGCAGTCGAGCAGCTTCTTCGTGACCGGGCCGGGGTGGCCGTCGCCGACCTTGAGGCCCTCCACGCCAACCACCGGCATGAGGCCGCAGCCGGTGCCCGTCATGAAGCACTCGCGGTCCTGGCCCACCAGGTCCATGGGCAGCATGTCGTCCCGTTCCTCCACCGTGTAACCCAAAGCCATGGCGTTGGCAATGATGCGGTCCCGGGTGATGCCCTTGAGGCAGTAGGTGGTGACGGGGGTCTTGATGACCACCTTGGCGGGGTCCGTCTCCCAGCCGGCCTTCCGGGTGATGGAGAAGACATTGTCCGCGGTGGCCTCGGCGATGTTGCCCTTGGCCGTCAGCATGAGGGTCTCGGCGGCACCGCGGCTGAGGGTCTCCAGGAGGCCGAAGATGTTGTTCAGGTAGTTGTTGCTCTTGATGTTCGGGTCGATGAACTCGCGGCCCGGGCGGCGCACCGCGCGGGCGACGGCCAGCTCGATGCCCTGGTCGTACAGCTCGGCGGGGTAGAGCTGAATGGTGGAGGCGATGACATAGACCGTGGGGGCCAGACACTTCTTGGGGTTGATGCCCAGGTTGCCGAAACCACGGGTGAGTACGGGCCGCAGGTAGGCGCGCTCGGTCTTGTCGAAGCCCACGGCGCGGACGGTGCGCAGGATGTGCCAGGCCATCTCGGGCATGCTGTAGGGCATCTTGATGGACAGCAGCTTGGCCGAGCGCCACCAGCGCTCCAGGTGCTCTTTGAAGAGAAACACGCTGCCATTCTTGATGAGGATGCCCTCAAAGCAGGCGTCCCCGTAGAGGCCACCGTGGTCCAGGGGCGACAGCCCCGCCTCGTTGAATTTCAGGATGGCGTGACGGCGCTCCCAGGGTTCGTCGTTGTCCGCAACTTCAAAGCGTCCAGGCAGATCCAGACACGCGGGGCTGAGGTCGGGAATCCAGGGCATGCTCAGGAATACGCGGCCTTTTGCCGCCAGACGGGACAGTTCCTCTCTGACCTTGGCGTCCATTAGTCCTCCAGACGGTGGGCATCTTGGGCCCAACCAATTGGGCCCGACTATAGTTTTCGGCGCCGAGGAGTGTCAAGGAGGTAGAACTCGGTGCCGGTTTCTAAAAAAATGCCCTTACCAATCTGTCGGGCCCTGTGCTAGATTTCCCGGCCTGTGGGGGTACCATGCTGGGAGACCGAAGGACCAGGTTGGGGCTGTTGCTGGGCTCGGCGCTGCTGTTGCTGGCGGTGTTTGGTACCCAGAAGATCCACCAGGACCTGTGGTTCCAGCGGGCCCTCTCCACGGACACCCGCCTGGCCGAGACCTCCTACCTGCCCCCCAACGAGGTGCTGCGCTTTCTGGCCCTGGGCCACGA
>CAZMEC010000114.1:0-10239 GCA_964565265.1 uncultured Myxococcales bacterium | reverse complement strand
AGCTTGGCCACGCCGTTCACGAAGCGGCTCATGTTGATGGCCAGCACGGCCATGTTGAAGCCCGCGCTGTCTGAGTGCTCGCGGCCCAGGGCGAACAGTTCATCGAAGCTGACGCCCAGTTCCTTGCAGTATTCCACGAAGTAATGGTGCAGCAGGTCCCGGGGGAACACATCAATGCCCGCGGGCACCGGCGTATGGGTGGTGAACACCAACTGGTTGCGCACCACATCCGCGGCCGTCCGGAAGTCCACCTTGAAGCGGTCCCGCACTTCGCGGATGCGCTCCAGCGTCAGAAACGCGGCGTGGCCCTCATTGATATGGTAGATCAGCGGGTCGAACCCCAGCGCCCCCAGCACGCGCACGCCGCCGATGCCCAGCACCATCTCCTGCTGAATGCGGGTCTCCTGGTCGCCACCATAGAGGTCGTTGGTGATGGCCCGATCCTCGGGGCTGTTGTCCGGGTGGTTGGCATCCATGAGGTACAGTTCGTTGCGCCCCACCTTCACGCGCCACACAAAGACCCGCAGCTTGCGGCCCGGCAGCGGCACCTCAATGACCAGCGGCGCCCCCAGTGCGTTGTTCAGGCGCTCCATGGGCATGTTGAAGAAGTCGTTGTCGGGGCGGCTCTCCTGCTGCCAGCCATCGGGGCTGAGGTACTGGCGGAAATACCCGCGCTGATAAAGCAGGCCGATGCCCACCAGGGGCACACCCATCTCGCTGGAGGACTTCATGTGGTCCCCGGCCAGAATCCCCAGGCCGCCGCTGAAGATGGGCAGACAGTCCGCAAGCCCGAACTCCATGCTGAAGTAGGCTGTCAGGAGGCGCTCGCCCTGGAGGGCCCCGGGGTGGTTGCTGTACCAGGTGTTCTGGTTGTTCACATAGTTCTCGAGGCTCTCCCGGTGGCGCCGCAGGTTGTACAGGAAGGCCTCGTCCTTGGACAGCTCTTCCACCCGCTCGCGCCCCATGAACCCAAGCTGCAACGAGGGGTTCTGACCCGTCCCGTGCCAGGAGTCCGAGCTGTTCAGATTGGCGAACAGCGCCTCCAGCGGCGGGTTCCAGCTCCAGCGGAGGTTCTCCGCCAGATCCCGCAGTTTGCCCAGTTCCCCGGGAAGGTTGGGTTTCACCAGAAAGGTCTTGATGGGTTTCATGGTCACCTCGAAAAATGCGGCCATAACGATAGCCGGCTACCCCGCGAATGAAAAGAAAAACCTGAGCAGGCGCTTCCCCAGGAAAAGGCGCGCGCCCGGTTGCATTGTTGGGGGCCTCGGGGGTATAACCGCCGCGGTTGCTACACTTGCGAGGTCCCTTTGATGGAAAAAAAGCCCGCCAATCCCATGACTGACCGCCTGGCCGCTTCCTACCTGGACATCCTCCAGGCCATCGGCGAGGACCCCACCCGGGAGGGTCTGCTCAAGACCTCCGAACGGGCCGCCTGCGCCATGGCCACCCTCACCGCCGGGTACCGCCAGGACCTGAAGTCCATCATCAACGACGCCATCTTCACCAGCGACGACAACAGCATGGTGATCGTCAAGGAAATTGAGCTGTACAGCATGTGCGAGCACCACATGCTGCCCTTCTTCGGCCGCTGCCATGTGGGCTACATCCCCACGGGGAAGGTCATCGGGCTGTCCAAGATTCCCCGGGTGGTGGACCTGTTCTCCCGGCGCCTCCAGATCCAGGAGAAGCTGACCCGCCAGATCGCCGAGACGATCATGAACGCCGTGGGCGCCGAGGGCGTGGGCGTGGTCATCGAGGCCCGGCACCTTTGCATGATGATGCGCGGCGTGGAGAAGCAAAACAGCGTCATGACCACTTCCTGCATGTTGGGTTCCTTCCGGGACGAAAGCGCCACCCGCGCCGAGTTCCTCAGCCTCCTGAACCGCTGAGGTCGCCATGAACAACGCCCCCCGCCCAGGCGTCGCCCTGGTCACCGGCAGTGCCCGCCGCATCGGCGCCGCCATCGCCACCCACCTGGCCTCCCGGGGTTGGGATCTGGTGCTGCATTTTGATTCTTCCGGGGCCCAGGCCACCCAGCTCGCGGTCGAGCTGGCCTTCACCTACGACACCCGCTGCGCCACCGTGCAGGCCGACCTGTCGGACCCCAGGAATGCCGAAGGGCTGCTGGCCCAGATCCCCCCGGAGTTCCTGCCCCTGGGCCTCCTGGTGAACAACGCCGCAGTCTTTCCCCAGGCCACCCTGGCCAAGACTGACCTGGAGCTTCTGGAGGCGACGCTGAACCTCAACTTGGTGGCGCCCCTGGTGCTGGCCCGGGCCTTTGCAGCCCAGGCCCCCAAGGGCTCCTCGATCATCAACCTCCTGGACGCCCTGCAGCACCCCATCCCCGGGCGCTTTGCCTATCATGTCTCCAAGGCGGCCCTGCGGCAGGCCACGGCCCTGCTGGCCCGGGAGCTTGCCCCGGAGATCAAGGTCAACGCCCTGGCGCTGGGCCCCGTGCTGGCCCCCGAGGACCAGCCCGAGGACTACCTCCAGCGCCTCACTGCCCGCCTGCCCCTGCCCCGCCCCGGCCGCCTGGAAGAAATAGGCGCCGCCCTGGACCTGCTGCTCTCGCGGGACTTCCACAGCACAGGCGCCGAGATCCCAGTGGACGGCGGCCTCCACCTGCTCTAAGCCGGATCCGCTTACGCGGCATACTCGTTGACTTGGCTTCCCGCGGAAACTACAGTTGCCGCCATCAAAATGGCGGAGGAATAGTTGAAACTCCAGACCCTCACCAACGGCCCCTTTCAAGCCAACTGCTACATGCTGCAGGGCGCGGATGGGGGCGGGCTGGTGATTGACCCCGGGGAGGACGCCCCCCGGTTGATCGCCGCTGCCCGTGCCTTCCTGCCCAGGCCCCAGGCTATCCTGCTCACCCACGGTCACCTGGACCATGTGGGCGCAGCCAAGGAGATGGCTCAGGCCCTGGAGATTCCCGTCTACATGAACTCCGCGGACGGCTTCCTGCTGGACACCCTGACGCGGCAGTACGCAGCCTTTGGCCTGGCCCCCAGCGCTCCCCCCGATAACCCTGCCGACCTGGAGGACAACCAGGAGCTTGCCTTCGGCGCCCTCCGGGTGAAGGTCCTGCACACTCCCGGCCACAGTCCGGGGCACTGCTGCTTCCTGGCCTCCGAGGGCGAGGACCAGGCCCTCTTCACCGGGGACCTGCTGTTTGCCAGTTCGGTGGGCCGCACGGACCTTTGGGGAGGGGACGCGGAGGCCCTCTACCGCAGCGTGGCCCGGCTTTTGACCCTGGCCCCCGAGACCCCCGTGCATCCTGGGCACGGCCCAGACACCACCATCGGAGATGAGGCCCGGGAGAACCCCTATATCCAACAACTAGACGAAGTATGAGGTAAAGCGTCATGGCCAAGACCAACTACACCGCCAACCCCGAGTTCCTGGACCTGATCCCCAAGTGCGATGTGCATCTGCACCTGGATGGCTCAATCCGCCCCGACACCCTCTTCGAGCTTGCCCAGAAGTACAAGGTCAAGCTGCCGGCCAAGACCAAGGCCGAGTTGAACACCAAGCTCTTCAAGGACAAGTACGACAGCCTGGCCGAGTACCTGCGCCCCTTCCTGTACACCACCCAGGTGCTGCAGACCCCCGAGGCCCTGGAGCGCTGCTCCTACGAACTGGCCAAGGACAACATCGCCGAGGGAGTGTTCTACATAGAGGTTCGCTTCGCGCCCCAGCTCCACATCAACGAGCACCAGGACATCGCCCAGGTGCTGCTGGCCGTGGACATGGGCCTGCGCCGCGCCAAGGAAGAGCACAACAACAGCGCCGCGGTCCGCAAGGATGGCCTGCCCGAGTTCGAGTACGGCATCATCGCCTGCGCCATGCGCAAGTTCACGGCGGACTACAGCAAGTACTTCGCCGAGTTGTACCGCATGCACCCCTACCTTGAGGAGAAGATGCTGTACCGCATGGCCTCCCTGGACCTGGTCGAGGCCCTGGTGAAGATCAAGCGGAAGTTCGGCATCCAGATCGTGGCCTTTGATCTGGCCGGCGAAGAAAAGGGCTACCCCGCGGTGCATCACCAGGAGGCCTTTGATCTGGCCCAGCGCAACTTCCTCAAGAAAACCGTCCACGCGGGCGAGGCCTACGGCCCGGAGTCAATCTTCCAGGCCATCACGGACCTCAAGGCGGACCGCATCGGCCACGGCTACTACCTGTTTGAGGCGGGCTCGATCAAAGACGAGAACATCCTCGACAAGGAGATGTTCGTGCGGGACCTGGCCCAGTACATCGCCGACCGCCGCATCACGATTGAGGTCTGCCTCACCTCCAACCTCCAGACCAACCCCAAGATCGGGTCCATCAAGAACCACGCCTTCCGCAAGATGCTTGAGGCCAACCTGTCCACCACCCTGTGCACGGACAACCGCACCGTGTCCCACACCAATCCGGCCAAGGAGATCGCCCTGGCCATCGACGCCTTTGACCTCAGCCCCGAGAAGCTCAAGAACATCATCATCTACGGCTTCAAGCGCAGCTTCTTCTTCCGCAGCTATCCCGAAAAGCGGGCCTATGTGCGCAAGATCATTGATCATTATGAAAGCATCGAGCGCCGCTTCAAGGGGAGGACCAAGTGATCCCGACCCTGAGCTACGCGGCCTTCTTCATCTTCTTTGTGTTCGTGATGCCGCCCTACTTCCTGTCCAAGGTGCTGGCCAACTACATGAAGGATCCCCTTGGCCGCGGCGCCCTGGCCGTATTGCTGACCCTGCTGCTTGAGGGCCTGCTGTGCTTCGCCGCCTCGGTGCTGTTCATCCAGGGCCTGGGGGACAAGCTGATTCTGTCCGTGGCGCTGGCCCTGAATCTGCTTGGCATCGTGACCCTTGCGGCCCGCTACCGGAAACGGGTCCAGGAAGCCTGACCATGGAAAAAATCAGTCACTCCGAGAGAAAGAAAAGGCACCTGGAGGGCTGCCTCAAGCTGGCCCGGGAATGCCAGCCCAAAGAGCTGTTCAGTCAGCACCGGCTGCTGGTCAAGTCCTTCCCCGACCTCTCCCTTGAGGATATTGACCCCAGCACCACCTTCCTGGGTCGCAAGCTCGCCTTCCCCTTCATGATTGGGGCCATGACCGGGGGCTTCGAGCTGGGCGACGACCTCAATGTGCAGCTTGCCAAGCAGGCCCGCCGGGCCGGGGTGGCGCTGGCGATTGGCTCCCTGCGGCCACTGCTGACGGGCGCTTCCGTGGCACCCCTCCTGGCCCTTCGCCGGGAGCTGGGCCCCGAACTGCCCCTGCTGGGCAACATCTCCGTGTGGCAGCTTGGGGACCCCAAGATGACCGCGGGCCTCAACGAGCTGTCCGTGGTGGCCTCCCTGGACGCCATCATGGTCCATGTGAACCCCATTCAGGAACTGGCCCAGCCCGAGGGCGAACGAAGCTTCCGACGGGCGGCGGAGGGCCTGGAACAGTTTCTGGCCCGCTGCACCGTGCCGGTCTTCGTGAAGGGCACGGGGGAGGGCTTCGACGACGAGGCCATCCAGAGGCTTGCCACCATGCCCGGGCTTGCGGGGGTGGAGACGGGCGGCGGCGGCACCTGTGACTTCGCCGCCGTGGAGAGGCTTCGCTGCGACGACCCCAAGGATGTCCTCGTGGCCCAAAGCCTTGAAGGTCTTGGAAGGAGCGCCGAGGAAACCTTCTTCGGCTTCAAGAACCTCCTGCCCGAGGAGAGCACCCTGGTCTTCGGCGGCGGCCTCCACAGCGCGCGGGACCTGGTGAAGGTTCTGGCCCTCGGGGCCCACCTGGGAAGCGCGGCCTCGGCGCCCCTGCTGGCCGTGACGGACGGCACCCTGGCGGTGTGGCTTGCGGCCCTGCGCGAATCCCTGGTCCGGCACATGCTGCTGCTGGGCTGCTCCTCCATCGACCGGCTGCGGCAGGGCTGGGCCATCGAGGAACGCGGTTGACCATGAAGACCAACCTTGTCATTGCCGGGGTGGCGCTCCTGGGGCTGCTGGGGACGGGCTGCGGCCAACCTCCCGCTGGTGCTGAGGGCGGGGGCCAGGGGGGCCGAAAACCCTCCGAGCCCACCCAGCCCAGGCACCTGGACGAGGACCTGCTGGCCATGCTGTCCGGGCGCCCCCTACCCTGCGCTTCCTCCGCAGACTGCCCCGGGGGCTTGTGCCAGATCAGCGCCTCAGCCTTCTACTACGAGGAAGCGGGCCAGGGCGGTTACTGCCTTTCCCTGGCCTCGGCCCAGGAGCCCTGGCAGCGGGAGAGCCTGGTGGGTCGGATCATGGAACACCTGGGCAGGAACCCTGGGCAGGCCAAGCGGCTGGTCTCCCTGGCCGGGCTTCGGCTGGCGGAGGCCCTGGAGGAGGACGGGGACTGCCAGTCCTGTGGCTTCGTCCTGCTATACCGTGAGTTGATCCGGGCGGGGGTCGCGGGGTCCAGCCCGGCGGCGGCCGACGCCCTGGCGGCCATCCTGGAGGGGGCCACCGATCCCCAACTGGGGTTGGCCGCCGCCGAAGCCCTGTGCCTGCTGAAGGAGCCCGCCGGATGCCAGCACCTGGAGCGAGCAGCCGTGGCCGAGCCCGAGGCCCAGCGCACGGAGGCCCTGGCAGCCCTGGGACGGCTTTGCCGGCCGGAGCAAACCGCCTTCCTGGTCAGCAGGATGAACGAAGAGAGCTCCCGCTTTGCGCGCTTGGCCCTGCTGCGGGCCGTCAAGGCCTGCCCTGCCCCCTCGCGCTCCCCCATTGAAGAGGCCTTTCGCAGGACCGCCGTGGATTATGAAGAGGGGCTTTAGGCAAGCCTGTCGACGGGCATCCTCTTACTTCGTGCGCGGCTTGGATGGACGGAGGTTCTTGAGGGGCTTGCGGGTCGGGGTGGCGGCCGGGTGGCGCTTGACGAAGGCGTAGATCAGAAAGCCCACGCCAATGAGGATGAAGGGCACGGAGAGGTGCTGGCCAATGGTGGTCTCGGTGCCGGGCACCACGCGGATGACGCCCTCTTCGGGGAAGGCCACGAGTTGGCCCTGGCTTTGGAATTCCTTGAAGAACTCCACGGCATAACGGAACGAGAAGTAGCCCACCAGGAACATGCCCCCAAGGAGGCCCCGGGGGCGCTTCTCTTTCCAAAAATGGTCCACCAGCAGGATGAGCAGAAAGACCAGCGTCGCGCCCAGGGCCTCGTAAAGCTGGGAGGGGTGCCGGGGGAGGGCCTGGGCCATCCAACCAAGGGGGCCGTGGGTTTGCTCGTAGATGCTTTGGTTGATCTCCACATAGCGCTGGAACCGCACAGCCCAGGGGCCATACCATTCGCGGCCCACGATTTCGCCGTTCATGAAGTTGCCCAGGCGCACGAAGATGGCGCCCATGGTGGCGGAGAGGGCGAAGCGGTCGAAGATCTCCATGACCGAGAAGCCGTAGCGCTTGGCGTAGAAGAACAGGGCCAGGATGAGGCCGATGGTGGCGCCGTGGCTGGCCAGGCCGCCGTTCCAGATCTCGAGGATCTTCAGGGGGTGGCGCAGGTAGTACTCGGGCTCGTAGAAGAGGCAGTGGCCCAGGCGGGAACCGATGAGCACGGCCAGCACGCCCCAGACCAGGAAGCGGTCCGTGACCTCGGCGTCGTGGCCGGCCCGGGTCATCTGCTTGCGCCAGAACCAATAGCCCAGCAGGATACCCAGGGCGAAGATGACGCCATAGTAACGGATGCCGTGGCTGCCGATGTGAACAAGCGTGGGATCCAGATCCCAGAGCGGGTATTGGGAGAAGTCTTTGGCCATTTGCAGCCTCCTGTTTCGCCGGCATTCATACCCCAACCGGGGACGGGAGGCAACGGCGGCTTGCATTTTTGCCCCTCCTCGGCTAAAAGGGCGGCCGAATCGTCGGGGGGAGAGATGCTCCGTTCCTGCCTAAAGTCCAAGCTTCACAATGTTCGCGTCACGGGTGCCTGTGTGGACTACATGGGCAGTGTCACCATCCCCCAGGACCTGATGGACCGGGCTGACCTCTGGGAGAACGAGCGGGTCCTGGTTGCCAGCTTCGACAGCGGCGCCCGCCTTTGGACTTATGTCATTCCCGCCCCCGCAGGCAGCGGGCGAATCGAGATGAACGGGGCCGCAGCCCGCCTGATAGCTGAAGGAGAACGGGTCATAATCATGGCCTTTGGTCTGACCGAGACCCCGATTCAGCCCAGGGTGCTGATTTGTGACCCCAGGGACAATACGGTGCTGACCACCGGCTTTTGACACCGCGCCCTCGGGCGCCCACCAGGAAAGGTCTACAAAATGGAACGGACTCTTGGAATCATCAAGCCCAACGCCGTGCGCAAGAATGTCGCTGGCAAGATCCTGGCCATGTGGGAAGACGCGGGCTTCCGCATCGCCGGCCTCAAGAAGGTTCAGCTCACTGCGGCCACCGCCGGCGGCTTCTACAAGGAGCACGAAGGCAAGTTCTTCTACGAGGAACTGGTCAAGTTCATGACCTCCGGCCCCGTGGTCCTCGTGGCCCTGGAGCGGGAGAACGCCATCGCCGAGAACCGCCGCCTCATGGGTGCCACCAACCCCGAGAAGGCCGAGGCCGGCACCATCCGCAAGCTCTACGGCGACAGCTACACCGAGAACTCGGTCCACGGCAGCGACAGCCCCGAGTCTGCCGCCCGCGAACTGGGCTATTTCTTCAATGTCTTTGAAACCCACTGAGGCCAGCCCCAGCGCGGGGCCTCTGGGGCTTTCCCTGGCCCAGTTGACTGACTGGTGCGCTTCCCAGGGTCTGCCGGCATTCCGGGCCAAGCAGGTCTATCACCAACTCCATCAGCGCCTGCTGGCGGACTATTCTGAGGCCAGCGATTTGCCCAAGGCCCTGCGGGAGGCCCTGCTGGAATCCTTCGGCCCCATCCGCCGGCTGGGCGTGGTCCAGCAGCGGCAGGCCGAGGATGGTACCAACAAGCTGGCCCTCCAGGCCGCCGACGGTTCCAGCTTCGAGACCGTGCTCATCCCCATGGACGGCCCCTTCACCCAGTGCCTCTCGTCCCAGACGGGCTGCGCCATGGGCTGCACCTTTTGCTACACGGGGGCGCTGGGGGTGGGCCGGAATCTGCTGGCGGCTGAGATCATTGAGCAGCACTACCGGGGGCTGGACCTGTGCCAGGGCAACCTGCGGAATCTGGTGTTCATGGGCATGGGCGAACCCATGCAGAACCTGGACGAGGTGCTGGCAGCCTGTCGGATCCTGACGGACCCCGAGGCCCGGGGCATGTCCCCCACCAGGATCACCGTGTCCACCTGCGGCGTCGTCCCAGGCATCAAGCGTTTGGGGCGGGAGGCGCCGGGCGTGCGGCTGGCGGTGTCCCTGAACGCTGCGGACGACGAGACCCGAAGCCAGCTCATGCCCATCAACCGGCGCTATGACCTGGCCACCTTGAAGGCCGCCCTGCGGGCCCATCCCCTGTCGCCCAGGGATCGTCTGACCTTTGAATACATCATGCTGGCCGGCGTCAACGACCGCCAACAGGACGCCCGGAACCTGCTGCGCTTCCTCGAGGGCCTGCGCTGCAAGCTGAACCTCATCCCCTTCAACGAGGTCCCCGCCCTTCCCTTCAAGAGCAGCCCCATGGAGCGCATCCACTGGTTCCAGGATCTGCTGAAAAGCAAGGGCGTCTCGGTCACCGTCCGCGTCTCCAAGGGCCGCGACATCATGGCCGCCTGCGGCCAACTGGCCCGAAGCCCCAAGTAAGCGAAGACTCGCGGTCCAAGCCGCGCACGGAGTAAGCGGATCATTGCTCTGGTCGCATCCGCGTCCGAACCCCGACCGCCAGGGAGGGGGTTGCAGCCCGTCCGTCCGAACCCCGACCGCCAGGGAGGGGGTTGTCTCTTTTTTTGGGAAACTTGTGGGGAAACTCAGGCGGGAGACGCCGACCTAGAACCAGTCGACGCTGAAGCAGCCGATGTTGCTGGTGGTGCTGCAGTTGGTGCCATCGGCATTGCAGGTGTCCACATACAGGTAGTAACGGTAGTGCCTGGTCACCGCCGTGCCAGGGTGGGTCAGGGCCACATCGGGCAGGTGGCAGTTGGTGGGATCGCTGTAGGACCCTTCACAGTCCCCCCGGCCGTCGCCGTGGGCCTCCATCCAGTCCACGCCCTCATAGTTGGGCACGCAGGAGGCCGTGTCGCCGCCCAGATAGGTGTTGCTGCCCGCGCAGCCGGAGAGGCTGTTCTGGTAGACGCTGATGCGGAACTTGACCATCACATCGCTGCTGGGGTTCATGTCGATGGCGAAGGC
>CAZMEC010000113.1:0-10418 GCA_964565265.1 uncultured Myxococcales bacterium | reverse complement strand
CCCCGACCGCCAGGGAGGGGGTGTCCGTCCGAACCGCGACTGTCAAGGAGCGGGCGGTCTTCCCCGATCCGCTTGCTCCGCGCGCGGCTAGGAACGACCAGCGGCAAACCCCACCCGTCCAAGCCGCGAATGCAATGAGCGGATCGGCGGTAGAATCGCAAATGCAGGGCGGAATGGCAAGCAGGGCGGTGGATGCCGCGGCAAGTGTAATGTAAGGTCCTGACCCCCTTGGGGGTTCGCTTGCCAGGCTGGCCTGCTTTCTGTTATTGCTTGGCAGCCATTTTTTGCTTGGGGGCTGAAATGCTGAAGCGGGCTTTGATGCTGGTGGTGCTGATTGGTGCCGTGGGGGGCTGCTCGGGGACGCAGACCCGGGCCTCGGGGCCTGTGGTCCCGGCCATTCCAGACAACTCGGCGACGGCGGGTTGCGACCTGCCGGAGGCAGGGGCGGACGGCTGGGTGGACCTGCGCCCGGAGTGCGCGGCACAGGTGTCCCGGCGCTCCCCGCGGCCCCTCTTGCTGTACTTTTTCACGGAGTGGTGCGGCCCCTGCAAGGACTTGGACCAGCGCACCTTTCCAGACGGCGCAGTGCGGGGCTTCCTGACCACGCGGGTGGTGGCGGTGAAGGTGGACTGCGCCCCGGGCCCGGGGAAGGACCTGGCCGAAAGCCTGGGGGTCAACTCCTACCCGACCATGGTGCTGCTGGACCCTCAAGGCGTGGAGATTGAGCGTCTCTTCGGGTTCCTGACTCCCCAGGATTTCCTGCGGACCCTGGGCGACTACCTGGAAGGGCGGAACACGGCGGCGGACCTGCTGCGGCAGGCCAATGCGGCCCCCGAGAACCTGGCCCTGCAGTTCAAGGCGGGGCGGGACCTCGCCATCCGCGGCCGAACCAAGGACGCCGAGCCCCTGCTGCTGAGGGTCACGACGGCCGCGACGGCCCCCGAGTTGGAGCGGCTGTCGGCCTCCTACCTGCTGGCCAAGACGGTGTACCTGGACGGGTTCAAGCAGCCAGACAAGGCCATGCCCCTGCTGGAAGTCCTCATCCGCGACCACATGCAGACCTGGCAGGGCCGGGAGGCCTTCTTCGCCAAGGCCACCATTCTGGTGCAGGCGGGGCAGCGGGAGGAGGCGGCGCGGCTGCTGACGACGGTGGTGGACTACCAGCAGAAGGATCCGGTTGTGTTCCAGCGGCTGGCGGGGTTCTGCATCCAGTACCAGGTGGGCATGGAGTTCGCCGAGGAACAGGCTGGGCTGCTGGTGAAGCAGCACCCACTGATGGACTGGATCTGGAAGACCCGGGCGGAGCTGCGCTTCCACAGCGGGGATCTGAAGGGGGCCCAGGAGGATCTGGAGCATGCCCTCAGTCTGGCGCCAGAGAACGGGCCCTACAAGGCCCTGTTGGAGGTCGTCCGCAAGCGCCGCGAGGGTGTGCCGCCGAGGTAGCAGGGCCGGGGGCCTTGATATTCAGCTCTGGTGGTCCAGCACCTGCCCCACAGCGGCGAACACGGTGACCCGCTTGGGGCCATGTATACCTAGGACAATTTTCTTTTCAATATCAGCAGTTCGGCTAGGACCGTGCATGTAGATTCTTGACCTCGTCCGCTCCTCCGGGGGCAGCACCGACATCCAGGAAGGGAGGTCCGGGAAGAGGCGCTCGCCGGCCCCCAGGACGACATGGTGGACGGGCAGGATGGAGCAGGCCTTGTCGGCCTTGGCCACGGGGCTGAGGATGATGGTGCCACTTTCAGCGATGAGGGCCTCGCAGGTGGTGACGCCCAGTTCCATGACCATCCACTCTTCCCGGCTGGTCTCTCCGGCCCGAAAGAAGGCGACCTTGGGAAGCCGTTCGCTGAGGACCTCAAAGAGGTTCAGGTCCAGCAGCAGATCCTCGCCGCTGAGGGCCACGGTCCGGACCCCGCTTTGGAAGATGAGGTCGGCCAGCAGGTCCACGCTGTGGGCGTGCTCCGTGGTGAGGTGGCACTCGGCGCCGTTTTCAGCCAGCCGGGAAGCCAGAATCCGAGGCAGCAGGTGGGGCCGCTCGTGGAGGGTCGAGGGGGTGGGTTCGGGGAGGTCGCCTACCTCGCCCTCCTGGTGCAACTTGGAAAGGATGGTCTCGCGGTTGCGGGCGCTGTTCATGAGGACCTCCGGCTTTTCTTCCATTGGGCGCGGAAGGACTTGCCGACCCTGGGGATGCGGCGGCGGGAGTGCCAGCCCAGGCGCCCGGCGATGGCGTGAACGAGGCCGGGAAGCAGGGCCTGCCCCAGGCGGTGGAAGAAGAGGGACAGGTTGTAGGCGAAGGTGCTTTGCATGAAGAAGCGCCAGACCCGGAAGCCCAGGCGCTGGACCAGCGGGGTGCCCCGACCCTTGGCGACCTTGGTGGCCCGCAGGCGCAGCAGGTGGGCGGGCAGGGGGATCTTGGCGGGGCAGACCTCGCCACAGGCACCACAAAGGGAGGAGGCGAAGGGCAGCTTCTCGTTGTCGTCAGAAGGGCTGAGCAGGGGGGCCAGGCAGGCGCCGATGGGCCCCGAGTAGGTGTGGCCGTAGGCGTGGCCGCCAACCCGTCCGTAGACGGGGCAGGTGTTCTGGCAGGCGCCGCAGCGGATGCACCACAGCAGGGAGCGATGGCCGCCGTCGCCGAAGATGCGGGTTCGGCCCGCGTCCACCAGGACCACATGCCGCTCAATGGGCAGGCCGTCGCCGGGCCAGTCGGGGGTGATGAAGCTGACATAGCCGGGGAGGCGTTGACCGGTGGCGTTCTTGGCCAGCAGGTTCAGGACGCTGTGGGCGGACTCCAGGTCGGGGACGACCTTTTCAATGCCCATGAAGGAGACCAGCACGGGGGGCATGAGCGTGGTCATGCGGATGTTGCCCTCGTTCTCCACCAGGACGATGGTGCCGGACTCGGCGATGCCCAGGTTGGCGCCGCTGACGCCCAGGCCCGCGGCGAAGAAGGCCTTGCGCAGGTCCACCCGGGCGGCGAGGGTGAGCTCGGTGGCGTCCTCCGTGTAGGGGATGCCCAGCTTGTCGTGGAAGAGTTGGCCGATCATGGCGGCGCTCATGTGGAGGCAGGGAGCGGTGATGTGGGAGGGCTTCTGGCCTGCAAGCTGGACCACGCGCTCACCCAGGTCGGTCTGGAAGACCTCCACGCCAGTGGTCTTGAGGGCGTGCTCGATTTCCAGTTCCTCGGCCAACATGGATTTGGCGAACACCGCGCTGGTCACCCCGTGGCGCTTGGCGATGTCCAGCAGCACTTCGGCGGCATCCAAAGCGTCGGCCGCCCAGTGGACGGTGATGCCGCCCTCCTGAAGCTTGGCCTCAAACGCCTGCAGCAGGGCCCCGGCGTTGTCCACCGAGTAGCGGCGCAGGTCTGACACCCTCTGGCGGGCCTCTTCCTGGTCGGGCAGTTCCTGCAGCATCACCCGCCGCTTGTGCTGAACCAGCCCCAGGGCCTTGTCCAGGGCGGCCCGAAGGCGGGTATCCTGGACGGCCTTGTTCATGGCATCTACGGGGCCAGGGTAGGGGGTGAGGTCACTCATTGGTCACCTCCGAACCGCGACCGCCAGGGAGGGGGCCGTCGGCTTCTGGAAAAAACAGCGCTGAGTAGTGCTGCACCTTCAGCCGGTCCCCCAGACCCTGGGCCTGAATCACGCCTTGGATGTTCATCAGGCAGCCCGCGTCAGCCAGGATGAGGGTGTCCGCCCCGGTGGCCTGGAAGGCCCGGACCTTGTCCTCGGCCATGGACAGCGAGACCCCCTGGAACTTGAACGAAAAGGTGCCGCCGAAGCCGCAACATTGCTCGGGGGTGGCGGGGACGATCTCCAGGCCCTCCACCTGGGCCAGCAGCCGCCCCAGGGAATCCGTGGCGCCGTGGAGCTCGCGGAGGTAGTGGCAGGAGTGGTGCAGCGCCACCCGCCGGGGGTTCTTCACGCGCAGGCGCCCCAGGGTGTGCGTGGCATCCAAGAACTGGGCCAGCTCAAAGACCCGGTGGCGCAGGTGCTCCCAGACAAGCATTTCGCTGGGCGTCAGGGGCAGCTCCTCAAAGTGGTTGGCCACCATCGACACGCAGGACCCCGAGGGGGCGACCACGGCCTCCGCCTCACCGAAGATCTTGAGGAAGCGCCGCGCCAGGCACACCGCGTCCTTGAGGTCGCCGGAGTTGAAGGCCGGTTGCCCGCAACAGGTCTGCCGCGGGTCATAGAGGACCTCGTGGCCGGCAAGCTCCAGCATATGGGCCGTATCCAGGCCGATTTGGGGAAAGAAACGGTCAACCAGACAGGGGATGAAAAGCGATACTTTCATGGCGGCGAAGGATAGTCGAAAGCCGCCCCGCGGACAATACGAAACTGCGGATCTTGACAAGGACCCCCTGCTCCGCCAAGCATGGCCCCCAATGGAGGCTCGCTTGAAGGTCCTGCTGCTAACGGTCAATTCCCGCTTTGCCCACTGCGCTCATGCCCTGCGGGTGTTGAAGGCGGCGTTGGAGGGGGCCGGGGGGAACTGCGAGACCCTGGAGTTCGCGGAGGGCGCCAGACCCCGTGACCTGGTCGAGGCAGTCCTGGCCCGGGGCCCCGAGTTGGTGGGTTTCTCCACCTACCTGTGGAATGTGGAGGTCCTGGGGGCGGCGGCGGGGATGCTGCGGCAGCTTGGCTTTCCGGGGACCCTGGTCTTCGGTGGCCCCGAGGTGGCCGACCCGGCGGACCTGCCGGAACTGGTAAGGGCCCACGCCGATGTGGTCATCTGCGGCGAAGGCGAGGAGGCCCTGGTGGCCCTGGTGGCCGAAGCGCAATCCCAGCCGCGCACGGAACTGGAGGACCTTTCCCAGCCGCGCACGGAGCGCAGCGAAGTAAGCGGATCATTGCCCCGAATAATCCTAGCCCCCCCCACCGACCTCACCCGCGCCCCGCTTCCCTACCATCTGTATTCCAACGACGACCTGGCTCACCGCACCGTCTATGTGGAATCCAGCCGGGGCTGCGGGGGCACCTGCGCCTTCTGCACCGCCGCCGGGGCCACCCCGCGCCGCTTCCCGGTGGAGCGCCTGCTGCCGGCCCTGGACTCGCTGCTGGACCGGGGCCTGGGGCACTTCAAGTTTCTGGACCGGGATCTGCGGGCCGCCCCCTGGAAGGAACTGCTGGCCTTCTTCCTGGCCCGGCACCGGTCGGGGCGCCCGACCTTCCTGCATTTCGAGCTGACGCCCGGCGCCGTGCCCCAGGGCCTGCTGGACCAGTTGGCGGCGTTTCCGCCGGGCTCCATCCAGCTTGAGGTCGGAGTCCAGACCCTGAACCCCGAGGTGCTGGCCCGGATTGGCCGTCGGCAGACCACCGACGCGGTCCTGGCCGACCTGGCCCGCTTGCGGGAGATCGCCGCCCTGTATCTCCACGGGGACCTGATGGTGGGGCTCCCGGGGGAGACCCTGGAGTCCTTCGCCGCGGGCTTCAACCGCCTTTGGGCCACGGGCATCCACGAAATCCAGGTGGTGGATGTGAAGCGCCTGAGGGGCACTGCCCTGGGCCGTTTCGACCAGGAGTTCCAACAGGTCTGGAGCCCCCGTCCCCCCTACGAACTGCTGGCCAACCGAGACCTGGACTTCCCGACCCTGCAAAGGCTCCGGCGCTTCGCCAGACTGCTGGACCGACTGCACAACAACGGCCAGTTTTCCGGCTTCTCCAGGCTGTTCCTGGCGACCCCCCAGCCCTTCCAAAGACTGTGGGACTTCCTGGCCTTTCTGGAGGCCCAAGAGGTCACAGCCGGCCACAACCTGACCCTGGACCGCCTAAGCGCCCAGCACCTGGCAGCCCCCCTCCTGGACTTCGCCCTGGACCACCTGCACCTGGACCCCCATCAGGCCACCCAAACCCTGGCCCAGGATCTAAGCACCGCCAGAGGCCGGGCCCTCCCCGAGCGCCTGAAGACCCAAAAGCCCCCAAGACAATCCCGCCGCCAAGGGCCGCCCGAATCCTAGCCGCGCACGAAGCAAGCGGATCCTTAGGCCTGGCAGATTTGCAATGGGACTGCAAATCTGCGGGGTTCTCTTTTTGCGGACTCATGTTTGGAGAGGGATCGGTAAGACGGCAAATCACAAGCGGAGCCGACGCCGACCAACGACGCGCCGGGCACGGTCAAAGGGAAATGGTCCGAAGGGCTTCCGGGCCGTTCTATTCGAGTGACACCTTGGCAGAATCAGCGCTCCAGAACCCGCCGCTCAGAACCAGTGCATAGCTATCTTTTTGCGTGGGTACTTCGAATATGAGCTTTCCCGAAGTCAGGATTCCAGGCTGGCACTGTTTGAGGAACAGCGTCTTCTGCCCGGACATTTCCAGTGCGGTTGAACCGTTGACCGAATGTTCAAACTCGCGCCCTTGGGAGTCGACCATTTTGAACATTGACCCGTCAAGAGTGCGGGTCTCGTTGCTGGAGTTTTGGACGGAGATGCCCACGATCGCGAAAACCCCATCAGCAGTCTCGCTCAACATGTCGCTGCCAATAGTCTTTGAGAAAGACACATCTTTAACGCGATACCAGAAGTGCCCAACCTTGAGATTGTCTCCCATTTTTCGAGGTGACTGTTCAGCATTCTGCCGCTTCGTCTCGGCGGCAACCTGAGCAGCCTGTTGCTCCTTGACCGATCCCGCGGCGATCTCTTGAACAGCTGCCGCCTGTGCGCGGTAGGTTTCGGTCCCATTGGAACTGGTCTTGTCGGGAGAAGACTCTCCAGTCAAAGCCCCGATGGCCCATACCCCGCCAATCACGAGCAATAACACCAAACAACCTTTTCCTGCAGCAGATGGCTTCTGAACTGGATGTCCGCAACTTGGGCAAGCCGCAGCAGCGGCACTGATTTCCTTGTGACAAGCCGGGCAAGATTGCAGTTTGGTCATAGTCGGACCCCTTTTGATTTTGAATTGTCAATATCCCCTACCCTCTGGGGGGGGCTGTCAATTGGTTTGTCGCCCCACAGGAAATGGTGGTCATGAGTCACAAAGGTCCGATACGCAAGGCTGTGAGAGCCGTCGAAAGGACTCCTGTCAGCGCAGCGCCAGTACTGCCATCTAGAGCTTTCTGAAAGCGCCAAAATCCTGCTCGCCTTCGGCCTTGATGACCAACTCGCCGCGGTCTTGTGCTTATCGAATGACGAAGATGTAGTGCCCCAGATGGGGTCAATACAAGCGGAAGCGAAGGGTAGTGCCTGACGCAAGTGCAGGTCCTATTCTACGCGTTCGAAGTAGACGGTCAGTGACTGGAGGGGGTAGCCGTCGTCGGTCTCGAAAACGAATCCACCGGCCTCAAGATCGGCGACGCTTACCTCTCCGTTGGCTGTGTTGTAGATCATTCCTCCCACTTGGTCGGAGGTGTCGATATCCTCATCCCAAACCGTGAACCTGACCTCAGCGGTCTTTCCGAACTTGTACTCGAAGGATTCATCCCAGGTCGCACTGGTGGAATCCGCCGTGGTCTCGGTGCTGTAGATGGCCTGATCGTTCACATACATTGTAGCGTACAGATCGGGAAGGCCGCCGAGGGGGTCCCATTGCGCGCCATCCTTCTTCTCGGTGGATGAAGCCGAATAGATGGTCACCCGCCAGGTGTACTGGTAGGCGTCCACACAGCGACGGTTCTCCTGATCGCACATGTCCTCAAGGGCCGGGCAGTCTGTGTAGGTTTGGCAGTCGAAGCAGTCGCATTTCGCGCCAACGGTGTCAGTGGTGCAGCTTTCGCCATCCAGGAAGTCACCGTTGTCAGCTTGGTTGCACCAGTTCTTGCAGGACACGCTCTTCCAGGTGCCATCCGAGTCGCAAACCGGGATGTTCTCGGAGTCGTAGCAAAATTCCGGAGTCTCAGAGACGCAGGATTCGCAGATGCAGGTGGCTCTTGCAGTTTCCTCGTTGAACTGACAGGAACTGGATCCCGAATAGTGCTTCCCCTTGCAGGTCTTGTCGCAGTCGGTCACGACCCACAGTTCGTCTTTGCAGGTCTCGATGTCCCCGGCGTAGCAGCGAACTTCGCCCTCCGAGCAGACCGCCGACCCGCTTTCACCGCCGCAGGCAACCATGGATGCAAGCGTCGCAACCAGTAACACAGCCATAAGAAACCTCGTCATCTTCTGCCTCCTCGACCATCGTTGGAGTTTCGCTCAAGCCGAACACCCTTGTCGGCGTTGATTCCGAAAACCGAACGAGGAACCCCCGAAAAGCAAGAGAAATGCCGTGATCGGCACAGCCCTGAGACCCGCCATCCCCCTGACTCCTTGCGGCGTCACGCCCTTCAAAATTTCCCCGTGCAGTAAGGTGGATTATGTTTTGATATACCATGCAGGTCAAGTAGATTTATTGATCACAAGGAGTCATGGAGCCGGAGCATGCGCCGGGGTGCTTTCCAGTCCGTTGGGAGGCGTCGTAGGCCCAGGTACCGCAAGCTAGAACTGGTCAAGGTCATTGGGTCGCGGGTTGCCGAAGCCCGGAAGGCCAGGGGCTGGACGCAGGCTGCTTTGGCGGAGGCCATTGGTATCGAGAGTGTGTCCCTGTCGCGCCTGGAGACCGGCCAGCGGGCCCTGCTGCATCTGGCCAAGGAGTTGGCGTCCGGGCGGTGAGGCGGGTGGCTGCCGCGGGCTTGGGCTGCTACACACCGGACACCCCGACACTCCCGCACCCCAACACCCCAACACCCCAACACCAGACACACAAGCCCCCTCCCTTGCGGTCGGGGTTCGGACGGACTGCGCCCTCTCCCTAACCCTCCCCCGCGGGGGGATGGAACTGGCCGGCGTGGCGCGAGGCGCTGTTCGGCTTGCGCCCCCGGGGCCCCCTGACCTAGAATGCCGCGCGAACTGCTTTGGGGTCTCAAGCCATGAAATCACTGCTCTGGTTGACGCTTTTCGGGCTGCTGTCGCTGGCTTCGGTGGGGCGGGCGGCGGTGCTGTCGCCTCTTGGGCTGGATGAGCTGGCGGCCAGCTCGGCGCTGGTGGTGCGGGGCACGGTGGTCGAATCGCGGACGGACCGGGACCCGGCTGATGGCCTTATCTTCACGGAACATACGGTGCTGGTCACCGAGTCCCTGGATGGGCGCGGCGAGGCCCAGCGCACTGTGCTGGTGCGGACTCCCGGCGGCGAATACCAGGGGCTGGGGCAGTTGGTCCCCGGAGGCCCCGTGCTCAAGAAGGGTCAGGAAGTGGTGCTGTTCCTTGCGGCGGTCCCCCAGGTTCCCGGGCAGGTGTTCACGCCTCGGGGCGGCGTCCAGGGCGTGTTTCGGGTGCAGGCGAAGGAGGGCGGCGTGCGGCTGCACCGGGACTTCGGGGCGGTGGCCTTTGCGGGCAGCAAGACCGCGGTGCCCAGTCGGGAGCTGGGCCTGGACGAGGTGCTGCAGGCGGTTCGGCGTGCCGCGGCCACCAGGAAGGCGCGGTAGCCGATGGAGAGTACCCTTGGCCGAGGCGCGGACAGAGATCCGCTTACTTCGTGCGCGGCTAGGTTCAGGAATACCGCACCCGGCCGGCGGAGCACGGCGCATTTGGGCCGCGCCAGAAGCTGGGGCACGCAGCTGGTACTGGGATTGCTGCTGGCGGTGGCGTTTCCGGGCGGGCAGGCCCAGGCCTACAAGATTACTGAAACGGAGGCCGGGGACCCGGTGTCCTGGCTGGTGAACTGCCGGCCGTTCTACCTTGATCCTGACGGCTGGACGGGAGGCGCTGGCCAGGCCCTTACGGCGGCCGTGACGAAGTCCATTGAGGCCTGGGACGAAGTGGAATGCAGCGACCTGACGCTGTTCTATGGCGGGCAGGTTGAGAGCAACAAGACGGGCTATTCCTCCTGCGGCAACAACCGAAACGAGATCACCTTTCGCCCCAAGTGGCCCTACATGCAGGAGGCCGTGGCCTACACCACGCTGACCTATCTGGCCGACGACGGCACATTGGTGGACGCCGACATCGAGTTCAATCTGGACGACTACTCCCTGACCCTTTACCCCGCGGACAACCCCAACTCCATGGACCTGCAAGGCGTGCTGACCCACGAGATGGGCCACGCCGTGGGCCTGGACCACTCCTCCGACCTGGATTCCACCATGTACTTCAGCGCGCCCCCGGGCGAGGTGAAGAAGCGGACGCTTACCAAGGATGACCGCGACGGGCTGTGCCAGCTCTACCCGGCGGGCTCGTTGTTGCAGGATTGCGAGGCCGGCGAGAATGGCTTGGTGGATCCCTACCAGGACCTGTTCTGCGACGGCTCCGCTGAGGGCAGCACCGTGGGTGGCTGCGGGGTCGTGGGGGGGCCGGGGGGAGCGGGCCGGTCAGGTTGGTGGTGGCTGCTGGTGCTGGGCGCGGTCGCATGGGCCGGAGGGATCCGCTTACTCCGTGCGCGGCTGGGCAATGGACAACCCCCTCCCTGGCGGTCGGGGTTCGGACGGACGGGCTGCAACCCCCTCCC
>CAZMEC010000112.1:10145-10612 GCA_964565265.1 uncultured Myxococcales bacterium | reverse complement strand
GAACCTGGACCAAGGCTGGCCAACTCCAGGCCCGGCTGGCCTCCGGCGAGCTTACCTTTGAGGCCGCCGCAGCCAGCTACTCCCAGGACCGCGGCAGCGCCGCCGATGGTGGGGTCCTGGGCTTCGTGGCCGAAGGGACCTTGGAGCCCGAGTTCGAGGCCGCCGTGTTTGCCCTCAAGGCTGGCCAGCTCTCCAAGCCCGTCCGCAGTGGCCTGGGCATCCACATCGTCAAGGTCCTGGCCGAGGAGTGGCGCCCCTTCGCCGACGACGAAGCCCGGGAGGAAGCCCGCCTGCGGCTGCGCGGCGTCATGGAAGAGCAGCTCTTCGAGAGTGCCTTTCGGCGCTGGCTGGACACCCTGCGGCGCAAGGTGCGCGTAGATATTCGGCTTTAGTCCGGGGATGGCCATGGACCTCAGCGACAGAATCCTGGTGCTGGACGACGAACCGGGGAACCTAGCGACCCTGCG
>CAZMEC010000112.1:0-10135 GCA_964565265.1 uncultured Myxococcales bacterium | reverse complement strand
TCGGCCGCCGCTTCAACCTGCTGGAATGCAGCAGCCCCGCACAAGCGCTGGAGCTGCTGAACTCCAAGCCCTGCGCCGTGCTGCTGGTGGATCAGCGCATGCCCGAAATGGAAGGCCTGGAGTTCATCAAGCAGGCCAAGGTCATCTGCCCCCGGGCCCTGGCCATCCTCCTGACCGCCTACACGGACATTGAAGTGGTCATCGACGCCCTCAACTCGGGGCTGGTCTATCGGTACCTGCGCAAGCCCTGGGATCGCACCGAACTTGAGGCCACGCTGCGGCAGGCCCTCGAGCTTCACCTCCTGGAGGAGGAGAATCGCCAGTTGGTGGCCCGGCTGGAGCAGGTCGGGCACCAGCTTGGCAAGGACCTGGAGCAGCGGGGCGGCCTGGACACCATGGTGGCCGAGTCCCAGGCCATGAAGCAGGTGTTGGAGCGGGTCGCCCAGGTGGCCCCCACCAGCTCCTCCGTGCTGGTCACCGGCGAGAGCGGCACGGGCAAGGAACTGGTCGCCCGGGAGGTTCACCGCCGCAGCCAGCGCGCCGCCGGGCCCTTCATCAGCGTCAACTGCGGGGCCCTGTCCCCGGGCGTCATCGAAAGCGAGCTCTTTGGCCATGAGAAGGGCTCCTTCACCGGCGCCCTGGCCCGCAAGGCCGGCCGCTTCGAACTAGCCAACAAGGGCACCCTCTTCCTGGACGAGGTGGGGGACCTGTCGGCGGAGGTCCAGGTCAAGCTGCTGCGCGTCCTCCAGGAACGGGAGTTCGAGCGGGTGGGCGGCGACCAGACCCTGAAGGTGGACTTCCGCCTCATCTGCGCCACCCATCGCAACCTGGAGGAGCTGGTCCGGCAGGGCCAGTTCCGAGAGGACCTCTTCTTCCGGATCTCCGTGTTCCCCATCCACCTGGCCCCCCTGCGGGAGCGCCCCGAGGACATCGGCCCCCTGGCGGACCACTTCCTCCAGCGCCTCGGCCGGGATCTGGGGCGCGCCTTCGCGGGCTTCTCCGGGGAGGCCCGCTCCCTGCTGGCCACCCACCCCTGGCCGGGAAATGTCAGAGAGCTTGAAAATGCCGTCGAGCGTGCCATGATCACCGCCGACACGGAGTGGATCGAGGTGGACGAGTTGGCCTTCCTGGCCACCGGACGCCCCCCCCGGCAGCAGACCCAGGGGCGCCTCGAGGCCATGCTGGACGCCCTGGAGCGCCGCGAGATCCAGGGGGCCCTTGAGCGTTGTGAGAATTCAGTTACCAGGGCCGCTGAGGACCTGGGAGTCAAGCGCACCGCGCTGTATTACAAAATGAAAAAACACGGGTTGGACAAATGAAAGTAGAACTCAGAAAGACCTTCCACTTTGAAGCGGCCCACGCCCTGACCAGCGCCCCCGAGGGCCATCGCTGCCGACAGCTCCACGGGCACACCTATGAGGTGGACATCCTGGTGGAGGGCGAGGTGGACGACTCCCTCGGCTGGTACATGGACTACGGCGACATCTCCGAGGCCGTCAAGCCCCTCATCAAGGAGCTGGACCACCGCATGCTCAACGATGTCCACGGCCTCAAGGTCCCCACCAGCGAGCACCTCTGCATCTGGCTCTGGGAGCGCCTGGACAAGAAGCTGCCGGGGCTCAAGGAGATCTGGGTCCGCGAGACCCCCACCTCCCAGTGCCGCTACCGGGGCCCCAACGCATGATCCCGGGTCAGGGCGAAGGGCTCCTTCCTCCCCCCCTGCCGGGGCAGACCCAGACTGCCCAACCGCCGGAGTTGCCGCAGCCTGAGGAAGCCCTTGGCCTCCCCCCACCCCTGCCCCCGGTGCCCGCGGTGCCCGCGGTGCCCCAAGCGGCGCCCTGGTTCCTCTGGCCCCTGCTGGTGGGCGGCGCCTCCTTCCTGTTCTTCCTGTGGATGCTGGCCCCGGGGATCTTCTGGCTGGACTCGGCCGAGTTCGTGGCCACCTCCGCCCGGGCCACCGTGCCCCACCCGCCGGGCTCCCCGCTGTTCGTCCTGCTGGCCCACTTCTTCTCCCTCCTGCCCCTGGGCTCCCTGGCCCTGCGGGCCAACCTCCTCAGCGCCGCCCTGGGGGGCCTCACCATGGGCCTGCTGACCGCCTGCGCCAGCACCCTCCTGGCCCAACTCCGCGCCCGCAACCCCTGGACCCTCCTGGTCTCCACCCTCATCCTGGCCCTGCTGCCCCTGTCCGAGGCCCTCTGGTTCAACGCCATCCGGGCCGAGGTCTACACCCTCCAGTTCAGCCTGGGCACCGCCATCCTGCTGCTGGGCCTGCGAGGCCTGGATCTGCCCCTGGCCCAGCGGACCCGCCTGCGCGCCGGCGTGGCCTTCCTGGTGGGGCTGGGGGTCTGCAACCACTACTACCTGACCCTCCTGCTGCTGCCCGTGCCCCTGCTGTTCCTGTGGCTGCCCCAGCGCCCGGCGGATCAGCCCCCCCGGCCCCCCACTTCGCAACTGCTCCGGGACCTGCTGCTGGCCCCCGCGCCCTGGTTCCTGGCGGGCCTCCTGCCCCTGGTCTTCCTGCCCCTCCGGGCGGCCCTCCCGGGGGAGTTCGCCTGGGCCGACACCAGCAGCCTCCGGGGCTTCCTTGAACTGCTCAGCGCCAAGGCCTTCCACCTCAGCCTCACTGAAATGCCCGTGGCCCCCCTGCCGGAGGCCCTCATCCGGGTCCTCTCCTCCTGGTTCGGGCTCCTCTCGCCGGTGCTGGTCTTCGCCGGGTTCCTGGGCCTGGGAGCCCTGCTCCTGGTGCACCTCCGCCTGGGCCTGGGCCTCTTCCTGCTGCTGGCGGGGGGGCTGCTGGCCAAGGCCATCATGTATCTGGACACCGACAACCCCGACGACCACGCCTACTTCATGCTGGGCCTGGAGGCCGTGATCCTGGGCGCCGTGGCCCTGGTGGCCCTGGTGGCCCGGACCCTGGTGGCCCGCCCCCAGTGGTGGTTGAGGGCCCTGGCAGGGGTCCCCCTGGGGCTTGCCCTGGTGGCCATGATGCTGGGGGGCCTGGGGGGCTTTAGAGACGCCAGCACCCGCCTGGGGCTTACGGGCTTCTTCGCCCCCGATGTGCTGAACCGCCAGCTCCTTGAGCGCCTCCCGCCGGACACCCTGTTCATGCCCTCCTACTACCCGCTGTTCTTCAACCA
This sequence comes from uncultured Myxococcales bacterium, assembly GCA_964565265.1. GTDB lineage: Bacteria > Myxococcota_A > UBA9042 > CAIXZC01 > CAIXZC01 > CAIXZC01. The sequence goes on along the minus strand of CAZMEC010000112.1, from coordinate 6,998 downwards.
TGTCTACTACTCCGAGGTGGAGCACCGCCGGCCCGATGTGACGCTCCTGCACCAGTCCTTCTTCTCGCGGATCTCCAAGGGGCGCCCCTATGCCGCCTCCAAGCTGCGCCAGGATCCCCGCCTGAAGCCCGTACTGGAGGCCTGGAACGCCACCGGCACCTTCCCCCTGAAGGAGCTGCAGGCCCTGCCCCGGAAGGTCATCCTGGAGGCCGAGGTCCTGGACGCCCCGGGGCTGCCCAAGGGCATTGCCCCCGGCGGCCCGGGCCTGGAGTTGCCCTGGACTCGGACCTGGTTCGCGGGCTCCGGGCTGGGCCTGGCCAACCACGAGATTCGCCTGGACAACGGCGCCACGGTGCAGATGCTGTCCCGCTACTGGACGGGCTTCTACCGGGAGCTGCAGGCCCAGGGGCGCCTCCACCCGGAGACCCGCAAGCTGTTGGTCTACCTGCACTTCCGCGACGCCCTGTATTTCCTGAACCGGGGCCAGTGGAAGGAGGCCATCCTGGAGGCCGGGTTGGTGTCCCGGCTCTACCCCGAGGAGGCGCGCTTCGCCAGCCTCCTGGCCTTCGCCAGCGCCAAGGACCCCTCCTTTGCGCCCTTCGGCGCCCCCCAATCTGAGCCTTCAAAAAAATAGCCCGGAATAAATCCCCGGCGCCCCTGTTTGAGTCAGTGCTGAAACCGGATAGCCGGTAAAAAAGCGATGCCCCGTCGGACCCCAAGACCGGCTGCCATCGTTTTCAGCGAAACGCCGTTGGAGGATGCAAGCACTTGCATCCAAATCCCTCCAACCCTTCCAGCGGCGTTGGCCGGCCCGGGTAGCCCCCCCGGGTCGGCCATTTTTTTGCCCCTTGCACTTCTTGACAGCCCAAGGCCGGCGCTGGTACCTTGCACCAGTAACAACACCGGCCAGGGATGGGAAAAATGCGGAGAATGATTTCACCGTTGGCGGCCCTAGTATTCCTGCTGGCGTCCGGGGTGCTCCAGGCTGGGGTGCCGGCGGTGCAGGACTCCTTCGAGGAAGACCATCCCTTCGGCCTGGGCCTCACCGTCCGCTACGAGACCACCAGCCACCAGGCTGACATCCTGCGCGAGTATGTCCACAAGGAAAGCAAGAGCATCCTGCTCCTGGACCAGCTCCGCGCCAAGGGCACCACAGAGAAGCTGCACTTCGACTTCCAGATGGGGCTCTACAAGGACCTGGAGCTTGTGGCCAAGGTCCCCATGGTGCTGTCGGACCGCCTGGACCTGGACTACCACCCCGATGTCAAGGCCGCCGCGAAGGCCGCCGGCACGACGCCCCAGGAGGCGGTGCTGGGCATCCGCGAGATCGACCCCTCCACGGGCCCCTACGACCCCACCGGGGATCCTGCCTCCGTGAACACCCTCATTGACCTCCCCTTCAAGGGCCGGAACCGCTCGGGCCTGGGGGATCCCCTCTTTGGCCTGCGCTGGGCGCCCTGGAACCAGGACCGGGACGAGGGCCTCCCCACCTGGATCCTGGGCATCATGCTCAAGGTGCCCCTGGCGGCCGTGAAGACGGCCAACAACAACGCCGTGGGGGATGGCATGTACCGCCTCCAGGTGAACACCACGATGGCCCGGCGCGTGCTGCCCTTCCTGCAGCCCTACTTCGACTTCGGGGCGGATGTGGCGCTCTTTGCCAACTCCGCCAGCCTCTACCAGAACTACAACTCCAAGACCCAGAACCTGGTGGGCCCCCCCACGGTCATCGGGGTCAAGCTGGGCACCGAGATCTTCCCCTGGCAGGCCAAGGGCCGGCAGCAGTTCGTCAGCATCGACCTGGGCGCTGGCTTCGACTATGTGATGAAGGGCCGGGGCTATTCGGACCTCTTCGAGGCCCTGGGCAGCTCGCCCTGTCGGACCTCCGACGGCTGCGGCCTCACCACCTTTGAGCGGGACCTTCGGGGTCTGGAGGACCTCAAGGTCAAGTACCAGGCCGAGTACAAGGCCAAGGCGCTCACCAAGGAGCAATACGACGCCAGCATGGCCGCTGTGGACAAGGAACTGGCCGACGGCAAGGCCAAGGACAGCTTCCGCCGCACGGATGGCCTCACGGATATTGACGCCCACGGCATCATCCGCACCTGGTTTGGCGTGGGCTACCAGCCCGTCCGCTACCTGCGGGTGGGCCTGGACCTGGCCCTCTCCTTTGAGCAGCCCCACCTCATCACCAACGCGGACCCCGGCTCGGATGCCGTGGAGGACCGCCGGGTGGACAACCTCAAGGAGGTGGACATCGCGGTCACGGGCTACAACAGCTTCGGGGACAACGAATACAACCCCGTCTATCTGAAGGAAATTGATGACCCGGGCAAGCGCTTCAAGGTGGATGGGGTCTTCAACTGGACCCTCCTCCTGTCCGCCACAGGGCAGTTCTAGGGGGGGCCGCCTGCCCGCGCCCGGCAACACCAGATCAGGGGGCTAGATGCCGGACAACCTGGACAAGGAAAAGGCCGCCAAGATCCTCTCGGAGATCTCCGCCCTCCTCGGTCAGGAGCGCCTCGGAGTGCCCGCCCTCATCTTCCTGCGTTTCGAATCCGCCGAGCTCCTCCAGGTGACCCTGCCCACGCTGGAGAAGGCCTTCCAGAACCACGGCCTCAAGCGATGCGTGTTGTCCCCAGAGGACCCGGACAAGCCCCTCATCTCGCTGCTGGCCAAGGGGAGCAGGCTGCTGGTGGACGCCTCCGTGCTGGTGGCTGTCCCCAGGCATCTGCCCGAGCCCGCCTGGGACCCGGCCCTGGCCTCCTCGGGGGACGCCAAGGCCCTCATCTGCCTCTGCTCGGGGCAGGTCCCCCGGGTGGTGCGCAACTCTCCCAAGGCCTGGGAGGCCAAGCTGGGCTACTTTGCCTGGCCCGTCACCACCGCCCCCGTGACCGACGCCACCCCCAAGGACGCCAAGGCCCGCTCCGTCTCCGCCCAGGAACTGGTCCCCAGCGAGAGCAACCCCGACGAGGTCAAGAAGATCGTCAGCAAGCTGTCCGACCGGGACTCCGCCACCTATCTGTTCGAGACCGCCAAGAGCCGCCTCTCCTTCGGGGATTTGGACTCGGCGCGGGTCATGGCCCTGCGGGCCGCGGACATCTTCAAGGCCCACGCGGACCTGGGCAATCTGGCCCGGACCTACGAACTGCTTGGCCAGCTTGGGGCCAACCGGGGGGACCTGGAGTCCGCCGTGGACTGGCTGAATCATGCGGTGGACGCCTGGCGCATGGCGGGCCGCAACGGGGAGCTGTCCGACGCCCTGGGCTTCATGGGCTACCTGCTGTACCAGCGGGGGCGCTCGGATCGGGCCATGGCGGTCTTTCAGGAGGCCCTGGACCTGGACCAGCTCACCCAGGACAAGCCCCGGATCTCGGCGGACTACCGGCGCATGGCCATGGTCTTCGAGGCCGCCGGCAAACTGGAGAAGGCGCGCACCTTCTATTCCCGCAGCCGGGACCTGGAAAAAGAGCTGGGCAACGAGGAGGGGCTGGCCCGGGTGCTGCACCACCAGGGGCGGCTGGCGGAGCTTGAAGAAAAATTCGATGTGGCCATGGACCAGTACACCTTCGCCCTGGAGATCAAGCGGCGCCTCAAGGATGACGCCTCCCTGGCGGCCACCCTGCACCAGATCGGCAACCTCCACAGCCGGGCGGGGCGCTTCCCCGAGGCGGCCACCCACTACGAAGAGGCCCTGAAGCTGGAGCAGCAGTGCCGGGACGCCGATGGCTATGTCAAGACCCTGGCCCAGCTCGCCATGGTGCGGGTCTCCCTGGGCAACCTGGAGGACGCCCTGAAGCTGCTGGTGGAGGCCTACGGCCTGGTGGAGCGCCAAAACCCCACCCTGGCCCGGGAGCTGCGCAACCGCATCGAGCAACTGCAAGAGCGGCTGCCCGTGGAGACCTTCAACAAGATCGTCCGCAACGCCAAAAAGAACGAATGAAGACCCCAAGAAAGGTTTGCCCATGAGACCCCTGACCCTGCTGAGCCTGTTGTTCTCGCTGCTGGTTGCCGCCCCCCTGCTGGCCGGTCCCGTGGAGCGCTCCGAGGAGCTGTTCGCCGCCGGCGAGCAGAGCGCCGCCAAGGGCGACTGGACCACGGCCCTCAAGGGCTTCCTCGACGCCTACCAGGCCTACCCCAAGGCCGTCTATGTGTTCCGGATCGCCGAGGCCTACGAGAAGCTGGGCGAGCTGCCCCGCGCCCTGGAGGCCTTCGTGCTGTTCAATCAGTACGACCCCTCCCCCGAGGACAAGGTCCGGGTGGACAAGGAGGTCCTGCGCATCGAGGCCCTCCTGAAGGCCACCTACGCCAAGGTCTACCTCTCCACCTCGCCGGAGGGCGCCTTCGTCTTCGTGGACGAGCTCTCCCCCGTGAACCGCTTCCGCACCCCCGTCACCCGCTGGCTGGCCCCGGGCAAGCACAGCGCCGTCTTCCAACTGGACGGCTTCCTGCCCCGGGAGATCAACTTCACGGTGGAGAAGGGCGAGAGCCAGGGCTTCTTTGAGGGCCTCAAACCCCAGGAGCAGCAGCCCTGATGTTTCCTGTTCGTGGGGCTGCGGGGCTGGTCGCCCTGCTGTTGCTGATCCTGACGATGGCCTGCGCCCAGGACCAGGTCGTGACCTGCCTGCGGGATCAGCTCTACAACCCCAGCACCGGCGCCTGCGAGCCCTGCCCCAAGGGCCAGATCGCGGCCCCGGCGCTCCAGCGCTGTGTCCCGGAGGAGGCCCCCGACGCCGCCGCCGACCTGGAGGCCCGGGATGGCAGCCAGGACCTTGCCAAGGCCGACACCCAGGAGGACGCCGCCGCCGATCAGGCCGGCCCCCAGGACCAGCAGGCCCCGGACGCCAGCCAGGACCTTCAGGCCGACGCCCCCGGCCCCGACACCATCCCCCAGTCACCCTCCGGCGGCCCCTGTGCCCTGGACGCCCACTGCCCCCCCGGCGAGAGCTGCCTGGACTGGCCCTCGGGCTACTGCGCCCTGCTGGGCTGCGGCCAAGACGAAGACTGCGGCCCCGAGGCCCACTGCATCCCCCTGCTGGAGAACGGCGCCGCCTGCTTCCAGGCCTGTGGTGACCGCCTCTGCCGGGAGGGCTACGCCTGCAAGCAGGTGCCCTTTGGCCTCAGCGGCCTGGCTCAGGTCTGCCACCCCTTCGGCGGCGCCGACCTCTTCGCCCCCTGCAGCGCCCACAGCGACTGCGCCGGGGCCCTGTCCTGCCTGCCCGCCGGCGGGGGCCTGCGCTGCCTCTTGCTGGGCTGCCCCCAGGTCCCCTGCCCCGAGGACGCGGCCTGCATCGAGGCGGGCAACCTGCCCCTGTGCCTGCGTACCTGCGACAGCCCCGAAGGCTGCCCCGAGGGCTTCACCAATTGCCGCAAGCTGCCCGCCGTGGCAGGAGGCAGCCTCAGCGTCTGCGCCACCCCGGCGGGAGGTTTGGGCCTGGGCGAGACCTGCCGCGGGGACCTGGACTGCGGGTCCGCCTTCTGCCTGCCCCACCAGCGGGGCGCCTGCTCGGACGACGGCGCCGCCTGCTTCGACGACCTGGGCTGCCAGGCCAGCGTGTGCCTCTACTCGGCGGCCCTCTTTGAGGGCAGCTGCACGGACACCTGCGGCCCCGAGAACCTTTGCAGCACGGGCCTCTGTGTGGGGGGGAGCGGGGGGGCCACCCTTTGCGTCCCCATGTGCAACTCCGGCACCTGTCCCTCTCCGGCCCAGACCTGCATCTTTGGCGACACCCTCTACCCGCCCGCCCCCGGAGGCCGCTTTGGCTGCCTCCACCAGCGCCCCGGCAGCGCTGGGACGCCCTGCCAGAAGGCCAGCGACTGCGAGCTCTCGGGCAACTGCCTGCTCTCCCCCAAGGGCCCCGGCTACTGCGCCCCCGAGTGCGACGCCTACGCCCCCGAGTGCCCCTTCGGCACCACCTGCCAAAAGCCCACCGGCGACACCCACCGCTGCCTCCGCCGCTGCAAGACCCAAGGCGACTGCCCCCCAGGCTTCACCTGCCAAACCCCCACCTGGGCAGGCCTGGGAGTGTGCCTATAGGGACGGGGCACGCGCATCGCCGCAAGCGGAGGCCCTTCCCCCGCAAGCGGGGGAAGGTGGCGCGAAGCGCCGGATGAGGGTGGCCGATGCTGGTCCTTCCCCCCGTGGGGGGAAGGTGGCGCGAAGCGCCGGATGAGGGCACGGGTTCCACCGCCAGCCACGGGCAAGCGTGCAGGGGGGGGCGCAGATCGTCCATGATGTCCATGATGTCCATAATGTCCATCCGCCCCCACCACCGGCCGTTGTACCTTGGGTCGTTCGGGCAAGCGTGCAGGGCGCCTGCGCGCGCGGCTGGGTTTGGTTGGCTATTGCAGCATCACCGACACGACGAAGTCACCGCTGGCGTCTGCCGTGCGGCCGTCGACAACCAGAAAATAGGTGCCCTGTGGGGGGTTGTTGACGAACAGGGAGGACAGGCTGCATTGCACTGGCGCGCCGCTGCAACTGGCTGAATAGACATACAAAGCTGGGTTGAAGGATGAGCTGGTGTAGATGGTCATGGTGCTGATCAACGGCGGGACGGCGATTGAGTAGACGACATCACGGGCGCCGGCTGTGTTGCAGACGGTGTAGTTGTCTTTGGCGTATTTGGTTGATCCGAACATCGACATCGCCCCGGTCCCCGAGAATGGCATGTGGATGGCGCCGGCGCAGGCATCATTGGCCGGCACCGAGGTGGACACACACTGTTGCCAAATGGAGCACTCGGTCCCAGCCGCGCAAGTACCGCAAACGCCACCGCAACTGTTGTTGCCGCACTGTCTGGTCAGCGATTCTCCCTCAACGGGGCTGCCGCACTGCGGCGTGCAGCAGGTTTGGTTGGCCAGGCACACCGCCGGGCTGCTGCAGCTTCCGCAGCTCCCCCCACACCCATCACTGCCGCAGGTCTTGCCGCTGCAGTTTGGCGTGCAGCAGGTTTGGTTGGCCAGGCACACCTTGGGGGTGGTGCAGGGGCCGCAGG
>CAZMEC010000111.1:0-10709 GCA_964565265.1 uncultured Myxococcales bacterium | reverse complement strand
CCCGAGCTGTGGACCTTGAGCCCCGAGACCTCGCCCCGCACCCAGAGGTCCTCAAAGGCCGTGTCCAGCACCGCTTTTATGCTTTGGGTGAGTCTGGAAACCGTGTAGTATTCGCGCTGAATCATGCCGGCCATGATACCCGTGAGGGAGGGATCCAACAAGCCGTGTATTCCCTGCGAGTCCACGCCCCCGTCGTTTTTTCGGCCCTCCTTGGCTTGCTGGGGCTTGGCGCGGTCCTGTTTGGGGCCCCGGCCCAGGACCCGGCCCTCACACGCCTCACCCGGATCCTGGGCCAGGCGCCGGAATTTCGTCTTCGCGTCTCTGCGGCCCGGGCCCTGGGCATCCTCAAGGATCCGGCGGCCCTGCCGGCCCTCATCTCAGCCCTCAACACCGACAGTGATTTTGTAGTGCGGGGGGCCGCTGCCTGGGCCCTGGGCAATATCAATCATCCGGGGGCCCTGGGGGCGCTGGACCAGGGAACCGCCCTGGAGAACGCCTTTGCCTCGGGGCAGGCCCGTCGCGCCGCCGCCCACATCCGCCTCAAGCTCCCCGGGAACCTGCCCCCCTTCACCCAGGGCTGGTGGCGCATTGACCCCAGCCAGAGCGGCGCCACGCCCAGCGTCCCAGGGGCCCTCAAGGCGGCCCTCCCGGCGGAGCTTGCGGCCCGCCTTGGGGCCTTCCCCAATGTCCGCCTGGGGACCCAGGACCCGGCGCCCGGAGATGAAGACAAGCCCTTCATCGGGCTGCGCCTGGGGACCACCATAAAGACAGCCCTGGCGGCCCCCGGCGGCCGGGGCACCTGCCGGGTCACCGTGGAGGGCTACTTCAGCCTGGAGGGGCAGGCCCTGCCCGTGACCCGGCGGCTGGAACGAAGTGGGACCGCCGAGGCGGGCGGGAGCGTGGGCACCAAGGAGGCCCTGGGGCTGGCCCTGGGGGTTGCCCTGGAGGGCCTCATCATTGACCTGACAGCGGCCATCGGCCAAGGGGGTTCGAGATGAACAGTAGAAGCCAGCGCAAGGTTCGCAACTACCTGTTGGACACGGGCTTTCAGCTTCGCATCACAGCCGTGGTGCTGGTGGCCTGCCTGACCATCTTCGGGGTGCTGGGCTACCTCTACCAGCGGGAGTACCGGACCAGCCAGCGCATAGACCTGGAGATCACGCCGTTGCTGGAGGCCGCCTCCGGGGACCTGGCAGCGCCGGAGGATTCTCTGGCCGCCCTGGACCAGGAACTGGGGCAGGAACTGGACCGCCGGGGCAACCGGCTGATCCTGGTGATGCTGGGAGCCGTGGCCCTGCTGGTGCTGGCCCTGGGCAGCCTCAGCATAGTGCTGACCCACCGGGCCGCGGGACCCGTACGGGCCATGATGAACTTCGTCCAGGCCGTGAAGGCCGGCGATTTCACCGCCCCGCGGCCCCTGCGCAAGGGCGACGAATTCGCCTATCTGCACTCGGAGATGGCCGACCTGGCCAAGGTCCTGGCGGACGCCCGAACCCACCAGCAGCAGGTGGTCGCGGCCGCCCTGGAACAGCTAAAAAAGGGGGGCCCGGAGGCTGCCACAAGGGCCGCCGCCGAGCTTGCCAGATTCAATCAAGACAACTGAAGAAAGGGACGCCACATGACCATGGGATCGTTTCCGAAGCTGGCCCTTGTGGGAGCGGGCGAGTGGGGTAGCCGCCACCTGGAGACCTTGAAAAAGCTGGGGGGCCTGGGGGCCGTCGTGGAGACTGACCCCCAGCGGCGCGCTGCCATTGCGGCGGCAAACCCTGGCCTCCCGGTGCTGGCGGGGGTACTTGAGTTGACCCCTGGGATGGTCCAGGGGGCAGTGGTGGCGGCCCCGGCGGGGCTCCATGCGGCCCTGGGCACGGCCCTGTTGGAGGCGGGCTTCCCTGTCCTCATGGAGAAGCCCCTGGCCCTCAGCGGCAAGGACGCCTTGGCCCTCAAGGCCCTGGCTGAGAAGCGGGGCTTGGTGCTGGCCGTGGGACACCTGCTGGAGCATCACCCGGCAAGGAAGGCCCTGGGCACCCTGCTGGCCGAGGACCGGCTGGGCGAGTTGGTCTCCCTGCGCTTTGTCCGCTCCAAGCTGGGGAAGGTCCGCACCCAGGAGAATGTCCTGCAAAGCTTTGCCCCCCATGACATCGCCCTGGCCCTGGGGCTGGCCGGGCGCCTGCCTACCCGGGTAACGGCCCGGGGCCTGGAGTTGGTGACCCCCGGCATCGCCGACACCGTCCAGTGGGGCATGGACTTCCCGGGGGGCCTCTTTGCCCAGGGCACCGCCTCCTGGCTCGAACCCGCCAAGGAGCAAAAGCTCGTGGTCAGCGGCCGGAAGGGCCTGGCCCTTTGGGTGGACACCCCCGGCCAGCGCAGCCTGCGCTACTACCCCATCAAGCTGGCGGGCCTGCCCGGACAGCCGGCCCTGCAGCACTGCGGTCCCGAGGAAGGGGAGCTCATCACCCTGGAGGGGAACGACCCCATGGAGACAGAGCTCCGGGCCTTCGCCGCGGCCATCAACGACCGCAGCCCCCTGCCCAATGACGCCCAGCAGGGGGCCGCCACGGCCGCCATCCTGGACGCCATGCTGGACTCCATGAAGCGCCTGGGGGCCCCCGTGGTCCCGGTCTTCGGTGCGGGCACCGGCGTGAAGATCCATCCCACCGCCGAGGTCCACCCAGCGGTGCCCATCGGCAAGGGCTCGGCGGTGTGGCACTTCTGCCATGTCATGGCGGGCAGCAGCATCGGGGAGAACTGCTCCCTTGGGCAGAACTGCTTCATGGCCCCCGGCTCCCACCTGGGCAACGGCTGCCGCATCCAGAACAATGTGTCCCTCTACGACGGCGTCATCCTGGAGGACGAGGTCTTTGTGGGGCCCTCGGCGGTGTTCACCAATGTGAAGCACCCCCGCTGCCATGTGACCCGCAAGGACGAGTACGCCAAGACGATCGTCCACAAGCGGGCCAGCCTGGGGGCCAACAGCACGGTGGTCTGTGGCCACGAGATTGGCGAGTACGCCTTCGTGGCGGCGGGGGCCGTGGTGGCCTCCAATGTCCTGCCCAATGCCCTCATGGCGGGCTGTCCCGCCAAGCGCATCGGCTGGGTCTGCTGCTGCGGAGAGGTGCTGCCCAAGACCGGACCTTTGACCTGCCACCGCTGCGCCGCCACCTACCTGGAAGAGGGGGGCCGCCTGGTCCCCGCCGGCGTTTAGCGCGCCTGAGCGGCCAGGGGGAAAAAATTCAGTTTGATTCCAAAGGCCTTGTGTTGGATCATCTCCGGGTCAATTCTTGGGGGTACACATGAAACTGCCATTGGTCCTGGTCTTGGGTGTGCTGCTGCTTTCCGCCTGCGGAGGTTCCTCTTCCGGCGACGACGACGGCCTGGGCAATGGAGACATAGCCAGGGACAACGACACCACCGGGCCTGCGGAGGACACCGATCCGGGGGAGAACCTCTGCACCCCCGACTGCGCCGGCAAGACCTGCGGCGATGACGGCTGCGGCGGCGACTGCGGGCCGTGCAACAACGGCACCTGCGTGCTGGGGGAATGTCAGGCCAACGCCGTTTGCTCTCTGAACGGCTTCACGCCAGTGTCCCAGGCGGCCACCTACACCAAGAAGGCCAACGGCGACAACTCCCTCATCTGGCAGGGCGCCTCCAGCAAGACGGCCCCCTTCGATCTGGTCTCCATCGAAGATTACCAGTTCGCCCCCTACTCCGGTCCCACCACCCCCGGTATCTACGATCTGGCGGGCACCAACTACCAGGACTGCGGCCTCTGCCTGCTGGCCCGGACGGCCTGCAGCGGGGACAAATGCAAGAAGACCTTCTACGCGGACCAGGGCAAGGTGGAGATCCTCTCCCTGAGCCCCGGCGACACCAAGTTCAAGGCCATCCTGCACGGCGTGCAGTTCACCGAGGTCACCATCAACCCCACCACCTACCAGTCCACCCCCGTGGCCGGAGGCCAGACCTGGTGCATGAACGGGGTGACCCCCGACTCTCCCATCCAGATCAGCGAGACCAAGAACGATTGCGTGACCGCCGGCACGGGCGTGGATTGGAACGACAACATCGCCGACTTCCAGCTTCAGAACTGCGCCGGGGACTATGTCAAGCTCCACAGCTTCTGCGGCAAGAAGGCTATCTGGATTGCCGCCGTGGCGGGCTGGTGCGGCGCCTGCGCCAGCCTGGCCCCCCAGATGCAGAAGGCCCAGGACGACTACGGCAGCATCGGACTCCAGGTCATGCTGGTGCTGGGCGAGAACGCCTACGGCAACGCACCCAACCTGGCCTATTGCAAGCAGTGGGCCAAGGACCACCAGGTGGACCCGGTCAATGTCTACCTGGACAACACCGGGGGCGCCGGCTGGGCCACCCTCTTCAACAAGATCAACACCTACACCGGCACCACCATCACCCTGCCCTTCAGTATCGTCCTGGACGGCAGCAACATGGAGTACACCTGGTGCGACAGCTCCTCCAACGGGGACCTCAGCTCCGCCCTCAACGCCCTGCTGAACTGATTACAAGACCTCAGCCCGCCAGATCGTGATTCGGGCCCAGCCGCCCAGGCAGGGGCAGCAACACCTGGGGACCCGTGGCGGGGGACCGCTGGGCCCGCCAGAGGCGCCCCAGGGCGCCGGGTAGCAGCACGGAGGCCAGGGCCCCCAGGGCGGTCAGCAGGAAGGCGCGGCGGCTGATCATGGTTTCCATACTCCCGGCAGGGGGCTGCCACAGTCGGGGCAGGCCCCGTCCAGCAGCCGATTCTCCTCCACCACATAGCCGCTGCGCCGGATGAGGGGCCGGGGACGCCCGGTACAGGCAGGGTTCCCGCAGAAGGTGCTCTCCCCTTCCGGGTTTCGCACATTGCCCACATAGACGAAGCGCAGGCCCGCCTGGAGGGCCAGCTTCCGCGCCCGGTCCAGGGTCTCGGTGGGGGTCGGGGGGAGGCCCTCGGCCCGCCACCGGGGGTAGAACCGCGAGAAGTGCAGGGGCGTGGTGTCTCCCAGATTCTCCAAGACCCAGTCCACCAGCCGCCCCAGGGCGGCGTCCGAGTCGTTCATCCCGGGGACCACCAGGTTGGTCAACTCCAGCCAGACGCCCAGTTCCTTGAAGATGCGTAGATTCCTCAGCACCGTCCCCAAGTCCCCGCCGCACCAGTCCCGGTAGAAGGCCTCGTCCAGGGCCTTGAGGTCCACATTGGCGGCGTCCACCAGGGGCAGCAGCCGCCGCAGGGGTTTTTCGTTGAGATAGCCGGCCGTGACCAGCACATTCCGGTGGCCCCGATCCTTCACCGCCTGACAGCAGTCCAGGGTGTACTCGTACCAGGCCAGGGGTTCGGTGTAGGTGTAGGCCACGGCGGCCAGGTGGTCCCGCTCCAGCAGCGCGGGGACCTGGGCGGGGGGCAGGGAGTAGGCCGGCGCCTCCTCCACCCGGGCCTGGGAGATGGCCCAGTTCTGGCAGCCCCGGCAGGCCAGGTTGCAGCCCACCGTCGCCACCGACAGGATGCCCGTGCCGGGCAGGAAGTGGTACAGGGGTTTCTTCTCCACCGGGTCCACATTGACAGCGCAGGGATGGCCATAGGTCAGGGCCCGCAACTGGCCCCCCAGGTTGGCCCGGATGCCGCAGTCCCCCAGGGCCCCCTCTTCAATGTGACAGGACTTGGGACAAAGCTCGCAGATCAGCACGGCAGCTCTCCTTACCAGGAGCGCATTATGCCCAGGACCGCGCCATCAGGGGTAGGGGAAAAGCCCAGCACCGTCTCCGTGGCGGGGAAGAAGTGGTAGAGGACCACGCCCGTGGCGCCCACCACCAGGCCCGCCCCGGTGGTCCAAAGGCCCGCGTTGGCCAAGTCCCGGCCGGAGGTGAAGCGGTCCCAGTAGGTGCTGTAGCGAAGATCGCCGGTGCGGAAGTCGTCCTGGGCATTGTTCATGCGCACCGAGCCCACCGAGTAGAGGGCCACGCCGGTGATCACGGAGGCGGCGCCCACGCCCATGGTGACATAGCTCCAGATCCGGTAGGCGGAGGTGCGGGTGCTGCTGCCGGCGGCCCCCTCGGGGGCCTGGTCCTTGGGCTTCACGGGGACCTTCTTGACCACATCCAGGCCCTTGGGAGGTTCCTGCTGCTTGACCGCTGCGCCTGCGGTGGGGGGTACCAGCTTGACCGCAGCCTGCTCCCGCTTGAGGGTGACCTCCAGGGTCTCCTGGGCCCCGGATTTCAGCATCAATTCCTTGGTCTGGGCCACGCGGCCAGGGGCCGTGAAGGTCAGCAGATGACGGCCGCCCTCCAGCTTCAGGGCCTTGCCCCCAGCGGGCAGGACCTGGGCCGGGGCGCGGTCCACGGAGACCGAGCAGCTCTCCCGGCCGGCCTTGCACAGCACCGTCACGGTGGCCTTGCGCTGCTTCTGGGACAGGGTCAGGTCCAGGGTCTTGGCCTTCTTGACCTCAACGCGCTGCTCCAGGGGTTGGTAGCCGTCCAGTTCAAGCCTGAGGCTGTGCTCGCCGGGCTTCACCCAGAGGCGCACGGGGGTGAGGCGCAGGTGGGGATTCACCGCCCCGTTGAGGGTCACCAGGGCCCCCTCGGGGGAGCTGGTCAGGGACAGGGGCAGCAGCCCCCGCCGCTTGAGGCCGCGCTCCAGGCTGGCCATCTCCTGGCGCAGCTTCTTGGCCCCCCGATCCTCCGGGGACAGGGCCAGGAAGCGGCCGTAGTAGTGCAGGGCGGACTGGTAGTCCTTGAGCCGGGTGCAGGCCTTGCCGGCGTTGAACAGGTACCGGGTGTCCGGGAAGGTCTCGTAGGCCTTGACGAACAGCTCCAGGGCCTCGGGGAAGGAGCCCCGGTCATAGGCCCCGCGGGCCCGTTCGTTGAATTTCTCCGAGGCGCCCCGATCCTGGGCCTGGGCAAGCCCTGGCAGGATCAACAACGCGGCGGCGAGCACTATCATTCCAAGGACCTGTTTCATGCTGAACCGTCCTACTTCAAATCATCCGACACCGAGTGGGGAGCCTTGCCCTTGAGTTCGTCCCGTGCTGACAGGGGCACCTCCGTGAGCTTCAACTCCAGCTTCTGTCGCCCTTCCTCGAACAGGACCTGCTGGGTCAGCGGGTCGTGACCTTCCGCCTGCACCTTCAAGGTAGCATGCTGGCCCACAGGGCGTTCCAGCAGGCAGGGGCTGTGGCAGAGGAACTCACCGTCCAAGGAGACCCGGGCGCCCCGAACGCTGGCCACCACCGCAATGGAGGCCATCGCCCCACCCTCGGGAGGGACAGCCTCAGCGGGGACGGGGGGCGGGGTGACCGCCGGCGGGGGCTCGGGGGGAGCCACGGGCTCGGGCTCCGGGGCGGGCTCGGGCGGGGCCACGGGCTCGGGCTCCGGGGCCGGCTCGGGCGTGGCAGCGGGCTCGGGCGCCGGGGCCGGCTCGGGCTTGGGTTCGGGCTCGGGGGACGGGGGCGGGCTGGCCTCCGGGGGGAGCGCGGGCGCCGAGGGCGCAAGCTCCTGAAGGGGGACCTCCGCCGGGCTGGCCTCCGCCACCACCGCCGGGTTGGCCTTGGGGTCCTTGGGTTCAGGGGGCTGGCTGCCGTTCAGGATCAGATAGGCCGCAATCACGGCCGCCACGATGCCAAAGAGGACCAACAGGAAGGGCCAGACCTTGACCCCCGCTTCGGAGATGTTGGTGGGCATGGCCAGGGTCCGGGTCAGGCCCCCCGGGGTGCCCGCGCCGCGCTGAAGGATCTGCTCGATCTCCTGGGCCACCTCGGCCGAGCTCATGGGGCGGTCATCGGGCTTCTTGGAGGCCATCCGCCTCAGCAGGTCCTCCACGGGCTTGGCTATGTGCAGGTCCTTGGGCAACTGGGGCAGGGGCGTGCTGACATGGTTCAGGGCCACCCCGATGGGCGAATCCGCTGAGAAGGGCGGGTTTCCCTTGAGCATGGTGAACATGATGATGCCCAGGGAGTAGATGTCGCTGCGGTGGTCCACATGCTTGCTGTGGATCTGCTCGGGGCTCATGTACTCGGGGGTGCCAAAGGTGGTCCCGGTGACCGTCAGGCTCTCGTCCAGCATGAGCATCTTGGCCACGCCGAAGTCCAGCACCTTGACGAAGTCCGCCTCCCCGGGGCGCTGCATGAGCATGATGTTGTGGGGCTTGATGTCCCGGTGAACGATGCCCTTGCCGTGGGCCTCGTCCAGGCTCAGGGCCACCTGCCGGATGATGTGCAGGCAGCGGTCCCCGGTGAGGCGACCCTCCCGACGAATCACCTGGTCCAGGGACTCGCCCTCCAGGAACTCCATGGCCATGTACAGGACCTTGTCCTTGGTCTGGCCAAAGTCGAAGAGGGTGACCGTGTTCTGGTGGGTCAGCTTGCTGACGGCCTGGGCCTCCAGCACGAAGCGCTCCCGGGCGCCCTGCCCCTCGGCCACATCCTTGCGCAGGATCTTGAGCGCGACCTCCCGCTTGGTGGAGTGTTGCATGGCCCGGTAGACCTCGCCCCAACCCCCCAGGCCCACCTTCTCGATGATGGTGTAGCGGTCGTCCACGACCTGCCCGCTGGCGAAGGTGCCGCCCCCCCGGTTATGCACCACGGGCTTGGGAATGGTGCGGTCCGGCTCCACCGGGATGACCCGCCCGGGGCGCTCCGGGACGGAGGGCTTTCCGGGGTCTGCGTGGGCATCAATGGTCTTTTCGTTAGGCCTCATCGATGGCAGGGTAGCCCCGCAACGGCGGCTGTCAAAAACTGTTATCAGCCTGGGCCAGGGTCCGGGCGGCCCCCTCCAGGCCCTCCGGCAGGGCCCCGGACAGGGCCAGGAAGTCCCCCCCCGGGGGGGCCAGGAAGACCAGCGGCGCGGGGGGCAGGTCCAGCACCAGCAGGAGGGAATGGAGGGCTATGCGCCGGGCCCGGTTGGTGGCCCAGAAGGGCAGGGTCTGGGAGGCCTGGGAGTAGAGCTCATCCCCCAGGATGGGGTGGCCCTGGTGGGCCAGGTGGGCCCGGATCTGGTGGGTTCGGCCGGTGAAGATGCGGCACAGGGCCAGGGTCGGGGTGAGGGGCCACAGCAGGGTCCGGGCGGGCTCCCCGTTGGGCCCCACCTCAGCCTTGCGCTCCAAGGCAGTCCACTTCAGGGGCCCGGTCAGCAGCCGCTGGCCCTGGGCCAGTTCAGCGGCGTCAAAGGGGACGGCCACCGCCGCCAGATAGACCTTGGCCAGGCGCCCCTCCCGGAAGGCCTGGTCCAGCAGGGCTCCCCCGCGCCCCCTCCCCAGCACCATGACCCCGGACACGGGCAGGTCCAGCCGGTGCACCACGGTCAGGGGCCCCAGGCTTGGGGGCAACAGGTCCAGCAGGCTCCTGGGCCCACCCTGGACGGCCACGCCGGCGGGCTTGTCCACCACCACGAAGTCCGGGCCCTCGTACAGCAAGGGGACCAGGGGGGAGGCGGGGGGGGCGCCGGCCTGGACCTGCACCAGGGCGCCCTTGGAGAGGCGCTGCGCGGGGCCCGTGGCGGCCCTGCCATCCACCAGGACTTGTTGGGAGGAGGGGGCCCAGGCGAGGGCCAGGTAGTCCCGCAGAAAGGCCTCCAGGGTCAACCCTGCGGCGGCTGGCGGCACCCTCACCCTGGTTGGCTGGTCGCTGGGCATGTCCCCACCAAAAAAAGGGGCCCCGAAGGGCCCCTCAAGGTACGAAGTCCGGGGAGGGCCTAGAGGGCGGTGTCACCGTCCACGATGTCCATGGCCTCGGCGGTGTCGCCCTGCTCGACCACATCGGTCTCGTCCACGGGGATCTCCTCGGGGGAGAAGCCCACGATGTGGCCGGGGATGGCGCCGAAGGACACGGCCACGGAGGCGGCGTCGGGCTCGGTGTCACCGTCCAGGTCCACATCGGGCACCACGGAGCCGTCCACGATCATGAGGATGGTCTCCTTGGTGATGAGGGCGGCGATCTCGGGGTCCAGGCCGGCCAGGAGGTCGTCGATGGGCAGGTCGGTGACGGTGTCCAGCAGGGCCTGCTTGGAGACCGCGCCACCCACGATGCCGTTGTCCAGGGCGGTGATGACGCCCTCAACCACGGTGGCGTCGGCGTAGATCTGGGCCATCTCGGCCACGGCGGTGATGGGCAGGGCCACGCCGGGGATGGGCAGGGTGATGGCGAACTGGTAGTCGGGGCCGCCGGCGGAGAACTTGCCGGCGTCAACAACGCAGTTGTCGAAGGCGATGACGGGCTCGCAGGTGGCGACATCCAGGCTCATGGCCTTGACGGTGTAGTCGCAGGTGGCGGCCTGGAAGTCGCAGGTGGCGGCATCGGCCACGGCATCACCCAGGTACATGTTCATGACGAAGGGGGCGGTGGTGCCGTCGAAGCCCACGAACTCGTTCAGCATGGTGATGGTGCCATCGGCCACCATGGCCTCAATGGCGGCGTTGGCGGACTCGAAGTCGCTCATCTGGGCGACCATGGGGTCCAGTTCGGCAACCAGCCCACCCAGGGAGTTGTTCAGGCCGTTCTCACAGGGGGCCGGGGCGCAGGTGTCGGGGTCGCCGTCGATGTCCAGGGCGTTGCCCTCGGCGTTGTCCAGGTTCACGGCCATGGCGTTGATCTTCAGGACCATGGTGGACCACTCGGGTTCGGCGCACTCGGCGTAGCAGGCGCCGTCGGGGCCGCAGGTCTGGCCCTCTTCGCACTCGCCACAGAGGCCGCCGCAGCCGTCGTCGCCGCAGACCTTGTCGCCGC
>CAZMEC010000110.1:7952-10802 GCA_964565265.1 uncultured Myxococcales bacterium | reverse complement strand
TTGTTCCGCCAGCGCACCCACTGCTGCAGCGGTACAACAGGATTCTGGGGCGGGCTCGACTGGCCAAGCCCCCTTTTCGACAGCACCACGGTGGTGATGCCGGTTCCGCTCACGAGCCCGCACTCCCTCCAGCCGAATCCTGGGTCATCGCTGGTTTCCACGCTGATCCCAAGATTGGTGTTCCCTTTTGCCGAGACATCGAAGGTAATCTTGACCCAGTCAATCCCGGCCGTGTTGATCCATCGGCTGGGATCCTGCTCGCAGTCCCCGACCACCGTGGTCCAGGGCTCCAATACGCAGATTTCCATGTGGCACCTCCTTTGAAATGGCCCTGTAAAAAGGCCAGACTTCCTCAACTCACGATCTGGGCATTCATCTTGAAGAAAGCATAAAGTTGGGGGTAGCGCTTCCGCCATTTGTAAACCGCCTCAAGCGTGGACTTGTCATAGTCCCGAACCCCAGCAGTGACTGCTTCGACCACCAAGCACAGACGCCTCGGCATCACTCAACCGGTTGCCGCGTAGATTGTTGAAACGGATTGTGTCTTCGGGGTTTGAGCTTGATGGGCTAGTGCGTCGGCCGTCCTGTTGAAATGCTCCTCCATGGGAGTATGTGCGGAGGACGAAGGGACGAATGCAGGCCGGATGCTGCCTAGCGGGCCATTGATGTGTGATCAGCCGAAAGCCTCCGTCCCTGCGTCAGGGCTCGCCTCGGGTGCGGCGCTTGAGGCTTCCGATCTGGTTGCAGCGGTGGCCGAAGGCCCGGTCGGCGGCGCGGCGGCGGTGCTCGTCTTGCCGCACCTCGTAGGCCTTGGCCTCGCGCTCCAACTTGCGGAAGTGGTCCAGACGCTCGGGGTCCAGGCGGCCTTCCTGGACTGCCAGATTGACGGCACAGCCGGGCTCGCTCTCGTGCTGGCAGTCCGGGAAGCGGCACTGGGCAGCCAGCTCGGCGATGTCGCCAAAGACGGCTTCCAGGCCTTCCTCGTCCAGCAGCTGCAACTCGCGCATACCGGGGGTGTCCAACAGCAGCCCTCCGCCGGGCAGCAGCACCAGTTGGCGATGGGTGGTGATGTGGTTCCCCATGCCCCGGGGGGCCTCCCCCGTCAGCATCAGGTCCTGGCCCGCCAGGGCATTGACCAGGGTGGACTTGCCCGCCCCCGAGGAGCCCACCAGGGCCACCGTCAGCCCGGGCCGCAGCAGCGCCGTGAGGGCCTCCAGCCCCCGTCCCCGAAGCGCGCTGATGCTGCAGACCGTAAGGCTTGGGAAGCGGGCCTCCACCTCAGCCTGACGCTGGGCTGATTCTTCGCAGAGGTCCGCCTTGTTCAGCAGCAGCAGGGGCTCGGCGCCGCTGGCCCCGATCCGGGCCACATAGCGTTCCAGCCGCCGCAGGTTGAAGTCCCGGTCCAGGGCGGTGACCACAAACACCAGGTCCACATTGGCGGCCACCACCTGGACCTTGGCCTCGCGCCCCGCAGCCCCCCTGGTGAAGAGCGTGCGCCGATCCAGGACCCGCTCAATGACACAGGTCACATCGGGGGTCTGGGGGGCGCGCAGGACCACCCAGTCCCCCACGGCGGGCAAGCCCACGGGCGGGGCGGAGTTGCGCAGCCGCCCCGCAAGGCGGGCCTGGCTGGGGCCAGCCTGACCCCAGATTTCATAGGTTTCCCGGTGCTCCGCGGCCACCCTGGCCACGGTCGCACCCTGGGCAAGGGCGGGTTCAAGTTGAGCTTCGAAGAAGTAATCAAGACCAAACGAATGCAGGTCGAACACAGCGACATCCTCCAAGATGGCGGCCAGCGGCCGCAACACGACACACGCCCCGAGTGGCCCAAGGGCCGGAGCGCAGACCAGGATCCAGGCTGAAGGGTGGCCTCAAACCAGGGGTCGCACCCCTGGCAGGGCCGTCTCAGACAAGGTCCCTATGAAGGACGGAGGAAGTCATCCAACCTCTAATGGGGCGCGAGGGCCCCAAAAAACAACGCTGAGACGCTAGCACCAACCCAGCCCGGGGGTCAAGTGCGGAGACCGCCTGCAAGTAGGGAACTGCAAGGGGGGGACCTAGCGGGCCTCAAAGGAGGCAGAGACGGGGCCAAAGGGGGCCCCAAAGCGGCCGAAGTTCTCGGCCACGAACCACATGGTGCCGTCCAGATCCAGGGGGACGGCCAGCTTGAAGTCCTCGCCGGCGAGGACCTTGTCCAGGCCCCCGGCGAAGAGGGCCTTGAAGGTCTTTTGCAGGGCGTCCAGGCCCAGGTCCAGGGTGAGGTTCAGGGTGTCCTTGCTGTTGGCCTCGAAGCTGCGAAAGCCAATCCGGGGAATCTCCTGCCCCGAGGCGTCGCTCAGCAGCGCCAGACTCAGATAGTCCAGGGCCGCCTCGGAGAGGTCCTGGAGGCCGCGGAGTTCCGGTTCCTCCGCTACGCAGCCTCCGCCCCCCTGGCCCCCGCAGTCGCCTGACTCATCCTCACAGAGGCTGACGCAGACGGCCGCCAGGGAGATGTCCTCCTGGCCCGGAAAGAGGGTCAGCACGGTCAGCAACTCGGACGCGGGCAGAGGAAAGGCGTTGGGATTCCGGACCTCCAGGGGCAGCCGAAAGCGAAAGCCCAGGCCATCCTTGGCGGGGGCCGGGCCCAGGGCCGCCAGACAACCCAGCCTGCCCAGGCCCGAGTCCGCCACCTGGGGACAGTAGAAGGCCGCCAGGTCCCAGAAGGCTGGGGCCTTGACCAAGGCCAGAGCGCCCGCCGTAAGCTGGGGCTCCTCCAGGCCAGGTATCCCGCCAAAGCCCCCGGTGTCAAAGGGCAGCTCGCAGGAGGGCAGCAGCAGCAACAGGCCCAGCAAGGCCAGCTTCAGGGTCTTC
>CAZMEC010000110.1:0-7852 GCA_964565265.1 uncultured Myxococcales bacterium | reverse complement strand
GGCTTCACATAGTAGCTGCCCAGGTTGATGGGCACGCCTACGAGGGCCAGGCCGTCCCACACATTGTCCTTCACCTTGTCGCCCTCGTTGAAGAGCTTGTAGCCCAGGCCCAGGGAGAGCTCCAGGGAGGTGGTGCCGGAGAGGGCCAGGGTCTTGGAGGCCTTGGGGTTCAGGTACAGGTAGCGGTAAAGCTTGAGGGCGTCCTGGACGCCGTGGAAGTAGGCCACGCCCAGGGTCAGGTCCACGGGGCCGGTCCAGGTGCAGGCGACGCCGGGCTCCAGATAGGAGGGCAGGGAGGTGCCGGCGGCCTTCTCGTCAGCCAGGGGGAAGAAGTAGTAGATCAGGGTGGCCTTCAGGGACAGGGTGTCGGTGAGGGCGCGGCCGTAGCCCAGGATGAGGTCCTGCTCGGCGCCCAGGCCCGCGTCGATCTTGGGGGAGATGTCCTCGCCCAGGACCTGGAAGGCGCCCCAGTAGCCCACGGAGAGGCCGGTGCTGCCCAGGGTGTAGGTGGCGGAGGGCGCCAGGAAGGCGGCCTGATCCATATTGGAATCCTTCTGGAACACATTGGCGCCGCGGAACAGGTAGGCGCTGTAGGCGCCCAGGTCCAGGTTGAGGCCCAAGGGCTCGCCGGCCCGGGCGGGGACGGCGGCCAGGGCTGCAAGGACCAGGGCCAGGACTGCGATGCGACAGGTCTTCATGGTGGTCATCCTTTCAGTTGGGTTCTTGGATCAAAGGCTGGTTTCGTAAGCGGACTCGCCGTGCTGGGCGCCGTCCATGTCGGCCTCATCGGCGGCCGTGGCCTTCACGGGGGTGACGCGATCAATCAGCCAGAGCATGCCGTAGGAGATCAGCAAGGCGTAGACGGACGCGCCCACCACGGCCACGGTCTCCTTGAGGAAGAAGTCGGCGCCGCCAAGCAGCAGCCCGTCCGCCCCGGAGGCGTTGATGGCCTTGCTGGCGAAGATGCCCAGGAGGATTACGCCCAGGGTGCCGCCCACGCCGTGGACGCCCCAGACATCCAGGGCATCGTCCCAGCCCAGGCGGTTCTTGAGGGCCACGGCCCAGTAGCAGACCAGCCCGGCGATGATGCCGATGAGGGCGGCGGCCCACAGGGGGACAAAGCCCGCTGCGGGGGTGATGGTGGCCAGACCCGCCACGGCGCCCGTGAGGAGGCCCACGAAGCGGGGCTTGCGGCTGCGGACCCACTCGATGACCAGCCAGGTGCAGGCGGCGAAGGAGGCGGCCACATCGGTGTTCAGGAAGGCCAGGGCGGTGGTGGCGTCGACGCGCAGCTCGCTGCCGGCGTTGAAGCCGTACCAGCCAAACCACAGCAGGCCCGTGCCCAGGGCCACCAGGGGGATGGAGTGGGGGCCGTGATCAGCCACCCGGCGCTTGCCCACGAAGAACACGGAGGCCAGGGCCGCCATGCCCGCGATGGCGTGGACGACGATGCCGCCCGCAAAGTCCAGGACGCCCCACTGCTGGAGAATGCCGCCGCCCCAGACCATGTGGCACATGGGGAAGTACACCAGCATCAGCCAGCCCACCAGGAACAGCAGGTAGGCCTTGAAATTGACGCGGTTGGTGAAGGCGCCCGTGATGAGGGCCGGGGTGATGATGGCGAACATCATCTGGTAGGCGATGAACACCAGCAGGGGGATGTTGTTGGTTGGGGACAGGACCTGATCGACGCCGACCCCCGCCAGGAAGGCGTGGTCCAGGTTGCCGATGACGCCGCCCACATCGGGGCCAAAGCACATGGAGTAGCCGCAGACGAACCACAGTACCGTGGTGACCCCCATGGAGACATAGCTTTGGATCATGATGGCCAGCACGCTCTTGCGCCCGACCAAACCGCCGTAGAAGAACGCCAGGCCCGGGGTCATCAGCATGACCAGGCTGGTTGCCAACAGCATGAAGCCAGTGTTGCCAGTGTCGAACATGATTGTCCCTCCTTGGGAAACAGTTGATTGGGGCAGGCTAGCAGGGTTGTGTTAGGGCCCTGTTTGGGCGCCGTTTGCCTCTGGATATATTTTTTGGAAGATCTGCCCTGCCACTTGCTCCGGGGGGCCGGGTGGGAGCACATATCTGTGGCAATCTGGGGCGCTTGGGGCGAGGATTTCTTTGCTTTGCGTTTGGGGGACCATGGGAAACGGCAACCAAAAGGCAGGAATGGGCGGTGGGACCACCAGGATCCTTCTGGTGGAAGATGAACCCAACCTTCGCTTCAGCCTGGGCTACATCCTGGGCAAGGCGGGCTTCTCGGTGGAGGGGGTGGGCAGCGGGGAGGAGGCCCTGGAGTTTGTTCGGGGCCGGGTGCCGGAGCTGGTCCTCCTGGACATCAACCTGCCGGGCATGGATGGCTTTGAGACCTGCCGGCGGCTGCGCATGGAGCCGCGATTAGCCAACACCCTGGTGGTCATGCTGTCCGGGCGGGTGGAGGCAGGGGACATCGTCCGGGGCCTGGAGGGGCTGGCGGACGACTACATCACCAAGCCCTTCCAGCCGGAGGTGCTGCTGGCCCGGATCGGGGCCCTCCTGCGTCGCCGCGAGCGGGCCCTGCCGGGGCGACCGCGGGTCCTGGTCTTTGGTCCCCTGGTGCTGGAGCCCGACGCCTTCCTGGCGACCCTGGAGGGGCGCCCCTTGGACCTCACCAAGACGGAGTTCGACATCCTGGTGCTGCTGGCCCGGAACCCCGGGCGGGTGCTGTCCCGGGAGAGCATCCTGGAGGAGATCCGCGGGGTGGGCGTGACCCTCTCGGACCGGGTGGTGGACTTCCAGGTCTTCGGCCTTCGCAAGAAGCTGGGGTCCCTGGCGGCCCTGGTCCAGACCATCCGCGGGGTGGGCTATCGCTTCGAGCCCGTTGGAGGCCCGGACAGGACGCCCCCGGATGCTTAGAGACATTCCCATTCGCTGGCTGCTGCTGGTGGGCTTCCTCTTTGCGGGGCTGCTGCCCGTGATGGGGGTGGCCCTGGTGGGCTACCAGACCCAGCGCCAGGAGATGCAGGCCCAGGCCTTCCGGCAACTGGAGTCCGTCCGAGACTTCAAGCGGGCCCACCTGCAGCGCTTCTTCCAAGAGCGGCTGGCCTCCGTGGAGCTGCTGGCCCAGGATCCCCACAAGGCCCAGGTGCTGGGGCACCTATGTCAGGCCTTCCGGCAGGGCCAGGCCGCAGGCCAGCGCTTTGAGGGGCTGAATCACCGGCGCTTCCTGGCCCCCCTGCCCTACCGGCAGGTCCACGACCTGTATGTGGCCAACCTGGCGGCGGTGGTGGACCACCAGCGGCTTTACGATCTCTTCTTGATGGACGCCAAGACCGGCAGCACCTGCTTCACGGTGGAAAAGGAGGCTGACTTTGGCCAGCCCTCGGCGGCCCTGCCGGAGGTCCTTCGGGAGGCCTGGCGGGCGGCCCTGGCTCAGCCCCAGGTGGTGCTGACGGATACCCGCCCCTATGGCCCCTCGGACAACGCCGCGGCCCAGTTCATAGCGGGTCAGATGAAGGGCGACGGGGGCCCCCTGGGGGTGGTGGTGGTGCAGGTCTCCCTGGACGCCATCAATGAGATCATGGGGGACCGCAGCGGCCTGCCCAGCACCGGCGAGAGCTACCTCGTGGGGCGGGACTTTCGCTTCCGCTGCGACTCTCCCCTGGAACCCCTGGGGCATTCGGTGCAGGCCTCCTTCGTGGGCGCCATCCCCCAGCACGGGGCCAAGACACGCGCCGTAGAGCTTGCCCTGGCGGGCCAGACGGGGACCCTGGTGGGGGACAATTACCGGGGACGGAGGGTGCTGTCGGCCTACGCCCCGCTGGACCTGGGAGGCCTGCGCTGGGCCATCCTGGCCGAGGTTGAGGAGGCGCAGGTGCTGGGCCTCATCTCCCGGGCGCTGGATCACAAGGTCCTCCTGATGATGCTGGTCTCGGGCCTCTTCGTGGTGCTGCTGTCGCTGTTGGTGTCCTGGGCGGTGAGCCGGCAGATTGGCCAGCTCCGGCGCCTGGTGGCG
Organism: uncultured Myxococcales bacterium; assembly: GCA_964565265.1. Lineage (GTDB taxonomy): Bacteria > Myxococcota_A > UBA9042 > CAIXZC01 > CAIXZC01 > CAIXZC01. Next base: position 3,855 of record CAZMEC010000110.1, on the reverse strand, counting down.
GGGCTGTCCCAGACGCTGGGCAGCGGGCTGGCCCTGGCGCAGGCCGCGGAGGATGCCGTGGGGGTGGACTTTCGGCCCGTGGTGGCCCGCCTCAACGAGCTGCTGGCCGCCATCGCCCGGGCCCAGCAGCAGGAGGCCAGCCTCCGGGAGCAGGTGGTCTCCATGCAGCGCCTCGAGTCCCTGGGCACCATGGCCGGCGGCATCGCCCACGAGTTCAACAACATCCTGGGCTATATGTATGCGGATCTGGCCATCGTGAAGGGGGCTGTGGGGGACAACCCGGAGGCCCTGCATTTCCTGGGGCGGCTTGGGGACGCGGCGGCCCGGGCCGAGTCCGTGGTCCGGCAGATTCTATCCTTCAGTCGCCAGATGAAGCAGCCGGTGGCGCCCCTGGACCCGGTGCCCGTCCTCAAGGATGCCACCGAACTGGTCCAGGCGGCCCTGCCCCGGGGGGTGCGGCTGGAGGCCCACTTCTGCCCCGAGGGGAGCCTGTGGCTGGAGAGCGAGCCCACGACCCTGCACCAGGTCCTGGTCAATCTGGTCACCAACGCGGCCCACTCCATGGAACGCCGGGGCGGGCTGATCCGGGTGTCCGTGACGGGCTGCGAGGGGACGGAGGCGGCGGCGCGCCTGCTGGTGTTGGAGGTGGGGGACCAGGGGGAGGGCATGGATTCCACGACCCTGGCCCGGATCTTCGACCCCTTCTTTACGACCAAGCCCCCGGGGAAGGGCACGGGCCTGGGCCTGTCCGTGGTCCACGGCATTGTCACCCAGCAGGGAGGCAAGGTCGCGGTGTCCTCCGTCCCCGGCCAGGGCAGCACCTTCACGGTCACCCTACCCCTCCTGCCCCGGCCCGGGACCCCAGGTCCGGCGCCGACCCCCGCAGCCCCCGTGGATGAGCCCAAGGCCTGAACAATTTTTCGTAATTAGTAAGCGGGCTTTGTCTACAGGTAGCGCCGCAGGAGCTTGCGGCTGCGGGTGTCCAGGGCCTCCATGTCGGGCAGGAGGTAGCGGACCCCGTGGTCGTCGGTGACCATGGCGCCGGAGGGCTCGACCCGGCGGATGCTGTCCTCCCCGGGGATGATGAAGCGGGCGGGACCGCGGTCCGTCTCCACCTCCCAGGCGGACCTGGGCGAGGTGGGCGAGATGCTGACCACGCGGGTCACGATGGGGATGAACTCCTGGCGGCCCAGTTCGCGCTGCAGCAACTGGCGGGAGGCCTCGTCCAGGTCCTCGACGCGCTCGACGCAGAAGACCTCGTGGCCCCGCTCGTCGCACAGAGAGATGTTCTCGTGGGGGGCCGTCAGGGGGAAACAACGGGTGGGCTGAAGCCCTGAGATGGTCCGCCCGTCCGGGAGGGTAGCCACCAGCCGCCCAAAGGGATCGCTGGCAAGCTGAAGCGGCAGTCTGTCCCCGGTTCGGGTCATCATCGATCCCTCCCCTCAAGCTCTTCCAGGTGGTTCCCCGCGGCGTCTGGCAGGGCCACCCCACCCTTGGTCTGCTCTTCCCGCGCCTGGGCCTCGTAGAGGCTACGGTACAGCCCCCCGGCGGCCAGCAGTTCGGTGTGGCTGCCCGTCTCCACGATGCGCCCGCCGTCCAGCACCAGGATCCGGTCCGCCCCGTGGAGCGTGCTCAGCCGGTGGGCGATGGCGATGGTGGTGCGGCCCTTGACCAGATTGTCCAGGGCCTCCTGGATCTGGATCTCGGTCTGGGTATCCACGGCCGAGGTGGCCTCGTCCAGGATGAGGATTCGAGGGTCAATCAGGAGGGCCCGCGCGATGGAGACACGCTGGCGCTCGCCCCCGGAGAGGGTCTGGCCGCGCTCGCCCACCACGGAGTCGTAGCCATCGGGCATCTGGAGGATGAACTCGTGGGCCCGCGCCGCCCGGGCCGCCGCCAGGATCTCGTCGCGGCTGGCCCCGGGGCGACCATAGGCCACATTGTCGGCGATGGTCCCGAAGAACAAGAAGGGGTCCTGCAGCACGACGCCGATGTTGCGGCGGAAGTCCAGCACCGGGAAGGAGCGGATGTCCTGGCCGTCCACCTTGATGCAGCCCTCGGAGACATCGTAGAAGCGGCAGATGAGGTTGACCAGGGTGCTCTTGCCGGACCCCGTGGGCCCCACCACGCCGATCATCTCGCCGGGGCGAATCTTCAGGTTGATGTTCTCCAGGACCCGGCGGTTGCCGAAGCGGAAGCCCACCTCGCACAGTTCGATTTCGCCCCGGATGCGGCCCGGGGGGAAGGGATGGACGGGTTCGGGGACGCTGGGCTCCCGGTCCAGGACCTGGAAGATGCGCTCGGCGCTGGCGGCGGCGCGCTGGGTGCGGCCGGTCATGCGGGACATGGACTCGAGGCGGCTGTAGAAGCGGGCGATGTAGGCCAGAAAGGCGGTCAGCACGCCCACCGTGATGCGCTGGTCGTAGACGCGCCAGACGCCCACGCCCCAGGCCACCACCAGGCCCACTTGGTTGAGCATGGCCACCAGGGGCCAGAAGAAGGTCCACAGCTTGTTGACGCGGTCGTTGATGCCGACGATGCGGGTGTTGGTGGCCTTGAAGCGCTCGATCTCGCGCTTCTCCTGGGCGAAGGCCTTGACCACCCGCACGCCGGGGATGGTGTCCGCCAGGATGCTGGTCATGTCTGCCCAGGCCAGGCTGGAGTGCATGAAGCCCTCGGTGAGGCGTTTGCGCGTGGCCACCGTCAGCCAGCCCACCAGGGGCAGCGTGGCCAGGGTCGCCATGGCCAGCACCCAGTCCATGTAGAACAGCATGACCACGGCGCCGGTGATCATCAGAATGTCCGTCACGAAGTCCGTCAGGGAGTCCGACAGGAAGAAGCAGATGCGGTCCGTGTCACTGCTGATTCGGGACACCAGATCGCCCGTGCGCTTGCCCGTGAAATAGTCCAGGGATAACGAGTGGACATGGGCATAGGTGGTGTTGCGCAGGTCCGCGGCGATGCGCTCGCTGAGGCGCGCCAACACCCAGCCCTGGCCCCAGCCCAGGACCCAGGCGGCCACCGCGGCCCCAAGCATTCCCAGCAGGTACAGGGGCACCTTTCCAAAGGGCTTGGACTGGTTCTCCCTGATGGCCTCCAGCTTGGCCTCGGCCTCAAGGGGCGTGAGGTCGGTATCTTGGCGCACCTGCCCGACCTTCTCCTGGTAGGGGGTCAGCACATCGTCCAGGATGGGCCAGGTGAGCAGCGGCGGAATCAGGCCCGCAAAGGTGGTGGCCAGGGTCAACAGCAGGCCCAGGGCCAGCCAACGCGAGTGGGGTTTGGCAAAACGCAGCAGCCGAAACAGCGTGCTGACGCGGGCGGGGGGCTCTTGGGAGACGCCTTCGGGGGCTTCTGACTCTTCTTTTGGCAGGCCGTCCTGCCCCTTGGCGCCGGCGTGCAAGCGCTGGAAGGCTTCCGCCAAGGCGACCCCATCCCCGGCGTTCCTCAGGGTGTAGGACCAGCGGCCCAGGAGGCGGTCCGGGCCCAGGGCTTCAAGGGTCCCCAGGCCACCCCGGTCGTTGGTCTCCATCCGGTTGATCTCGGTAAGGGGGATGGCGCTGGCGCCGCCGGGGTTGCCGTCCCCGGGGATCCACCGGAGCTGGCGGTTGGTCAGCACCAGGAAGCTGTCCTTGAAGGCCAGGTCCACGGAGAGATCCAGGGCCATGGTCGTGATTACGGTCTCGCCGGGCTCCAGCAGCGTGGCCAGGGCCCTGTCCCGGGAATCTCGCACCCGTTTTGTTTCGTCCATCCCCGCACCCTCAGCCTTGGCTGCCGCGTCCGAGTTTACAACCGACCGTCGCGAAGCTATAACACACACTTCGGCCGTGGGCCACCTTTGAAGGCTGCCCGCTGGTC
>CAZMEC010000109.1:0-10829 GCA_964565265.1 uncultured Myxococcales bacterium | reverse complement strand
GCTGGGTGTCGGGGTGTCGGAGTGTGAAGTGTTGGGGTGAGAGGTGTCGGGGTGGAAGGACTGAAGGCCGTAGGCACTGTCCGGCCGGCCGGACCCCAACACCCCCAACACCCCGACACCCCCAACACCCAGACACTTCCAAGGGCCCAATCCTAGTTGTGATCAATAGCAAGCCCGGGGGGGTGGGGACCGAAGGGCGACAGGAACCGACCCCAGCACTAGCGCCTCGAAGGAAGATCTTCCCCGGGGGCGGCTTCCTTCGAAACATTAGCTGGAGGTGAGCCATGAACAACCTGCTTGAGGGGCTTCGCACGGCCCTCTTTCCTCATCGCTGTCTGGCCTGCGGCGTGGCCCTGGGGGCGAGCGCGCCGGCGTTTTGCGGGCCCTGCGCCGTGTCCCTGCTGGTGGCGCCACCGGGCTTGCTTTGCTTGAACGGCGGCGCCCTGGTGCCGGCCCGGGGGCTCTGGCTGTACGGCGGTGCTCTGCGGGACGCCCTGGTGCGGATGAAGCACCAGCCCAGCTCCTATGTGGCGGTGCGGCTGGGAGAGTTGCTGGTCCAGGCCAGTCCCAGGGCGCCATCGCCCGAGGGGTTGGTGGTCCCCGTGCCGGGCCTGCCCTGGCACAACCTGAGGCGTGGGTTTGCCCCTACCCTGCTGCTGGGCCGGCAGTTGGCCCAGGCCTGGGGCTGGGAACTGGCCCCGGCGCTGGCCATGAGGGGCCTGGGGCACAGTCAGGCGGGGCGGGGTGGGGACCAGCGAAGGGACCGGCGGCGCCTGCGCTGGGGCCGAAGGACCCGGGCCTGGGTGGAGGGGCGGCGGGTGTTGCTCTTGGACGATGTGGCCACCACTGGGGCCACCCTCCGAGAAGGCGCGGGGCTCCTCCTGGAGGCCGGCGCAGCCTCGGTCCAGGCCCTGGTTCTGGCAGTGGTAGAGCCCCTGCCCTGGGGTCAGCAGCCCAGGGGTTCGGTGCCTGGCTCGGCGGCCCTGGGCTTCAGTGCCCCTTGTGGTAGGGGTGACCGTTCAGGATGGCCAGGCCCCGCCAGATCTGTTCGGCCAGGACCGCCAGCACCAGATCGTGGTTCATGGTGACCCGGCCAAAGGCGAGGCTGCGGTTGGCCCGGGCCAGCACGCTGCCATCCAGCCCCGAGGGACCTCCCACCACGAAGACCAGGGTCCGGCCCCTGACGGTGCCCTGGGACAGCAGGGCCGCGAAGGCCTCGGAGTCGGGCATCTCGCCGCGGGAATCCAGCGCCACCACGAAGTCCTCTGGGGACAGCTTTTCCAGGATTTTGCGGGCCTCCACCTCGGGCTGCTTGCCGTCGCTGCCCCGGTCTCTGGTTTGGCGGATTTCCACGGTGGCGAATTTGGAGGCGAGCTTGAGCCAGGCCTCGGTGCTGGCCCGGGCGCCGTCATCCTTGAAGCGGCCGGGCCGCAGGATGGCCAGCTTCATGATCAGTCGTCCGGCCAGGGGTCGGGTTCGTCTTCGGCGGGCTTGACCTCCAGGGGGGTCTTCTCCGTGACCAGGGGGATCCGGGGGGCCTCCGCCCACAGCCGGTCCAGGTCGTAGAGTTCGCGCAGGGGCTCGTGGAACAGGTGGACCACGATGTCCCCGAAATCCACCAATACCCAGCGGCCCAGGTCCTCACCCTCGCACTTGGGGGCCGGCAGCCCGGCCTCCTTGGCGTACTTGAGCAGCTCCTTGTGGAGGCCCTTCACATGCCTGTCCGAGCTGCCCGAGGCCACCACCACGAAGTCGGTGTAGAACACGATCTTGCGCAGGTCCAGGCCCACAATGTTCCGGGCCTTCTTGCGCCAGAGCAGTCGGCCCATTTCAGGCAGGACGCCGGCCAGCAGAGCCTCGGCATTGGCCACCCTCTTTTCGTCCCTCACTGTTCGCCTGATTCTTTTCAAACGCGCACTCCTTTCGAAACCTTGAGATAGTTCCCCAGGGCCCTGATGAAGAGGCCCAGGGTGATGAAGATGATGAGCAGGGCCGCCAGGCAGATGACCAGGGCGGGCCACTGGTTCTGGGGCAGCTCCCCATCCAGGACCAGGTGGATCTGATCCGGGGCCGTGCCCGAGCCCTTGGAGTAGTAGGCCAGCAGGGGTTTGGTCCAGGACGGCAGATCCTGATTGTGAATGAAGCGGCCGGTGCCCTCGAAGGTGACCTGGAAGTCCTCAGGGAAGGCCTTTTTTGCAAGCACCAGGTCCGTCTCCCACTGGTCAAGTTCGTTGGTCAGCAGCTCATAGTCCGCCTTGTCCGGCAGGGCCTCGGGGGTGCGGACGATGCTTCTGGACAGGGGCGAGAAGTAGAACTCGTGCTCCTTCGTGCGGATGCGGTCCATGGTGATCACATCGTTGCGGAAGGACACCAGGGTGTTGCTGGGCAGGCCGTCGAGCACCCCGGCGCGAAACTCCGGCGCCCGCAGATCGCCAAGCTCCACGGGGGCCTGGCCGCGACTCAGGAAGTATTCCAGATCGGGCAGGGAGAGGCGCAGGATGTGCCCGCACATCACCACAGCCCCGACAAACACCAGGGTCCGCAGCACCAGCTTGAGGCGAGCGTCCCGCACGCGGCCAAGGCGCTCCAGGTCTGAGGTAGGCTCCTGCAGGGGGGCCGGGGGCTGCTCCTGACCCTGCCGGGCCATTTCTTCAAAAAAATCGTCTTCTTTCCAGTCCGCTGACATGGGGCTCCTCCAAAACGCGTCCGCTTTCTACCACAGAGGGGGGCTGGGGGGAAACAGGAAAGGGATCCTCCAAGGGGTGGCGCCCCCTGCGTTGACAAAGGGCCGGGGCTTTCCCATACTGCGACCCATGAAAACGGTCATCGCTCCCTCACTGTTGTCCGCCGATTTTTCCTGCCTGGCCTCGGAGATCTCCCAGGTCGAGGCCGCCGGGGTGTCCATCCTCCATCTGGATGTCATGGATGGTCGCTTCGTGCCCAACATCACCTTCGGCCCCCCGCTGGTGAAGGCCGTCCGGCGCTGCACCGGGCTGACCCTGGACGCCCACCTGATGGTGGCTGATCCAGACCCCTTCCTGGAACCCTTCGTCCAGGCCGGCGCGGACATGATCAGCGTCCACCAGGAGGCCTGTGTCCACCTGGATCGGACCCTGCGCCGCATCCGGGAGCTGGGCGTGAAGGCCGGGGCCGTGCTGAACCCGGCGACCCCCGTGTCCACCCTGGAGAATGTCCTGGAGTTGTGCGACTTCGTCCTGCTCATGTCCGTGAATCCGGGCTTTGGCGGGCAGCGCTTCATCCCCCAGGCCACGGTCAAGGTGCGCCAGCTTGCGGCCCTGCTGGCCCAGGCGGGCCTCTCCATTCCCATTGAGGTGGACGGGGGCGTGGACGCCAGCAACGCCGGGCAGTTGGTGGCCGCCGGGGCCTCCATTCTGGTGGCGGGCAACTCGGTCTTTGGTCGCCCCCATCGCGCCGCCGCCGTGGCCGAACTGCTGGCCGCAGCCAAGGGTGAAAAATGAAACCAGCGCTTCTCTTGGTGGCCCTGGGGACGGTCCTGTTGACTGGCCCCGCCTGGGCCCAGTCGCCCCTTCCCCCCGCAGCCCCCAAACCCACCCAGGCCGGCCCCACCCCAGAGGAGGCCGCCGCCGCCATCGAACAACGCTACGCCGCCGGGGGGGACTTCAAGGCCCGCTTCACCCAGGAGACCCGCCAGGCCTCCATCAAGGACCTGGTCCTCAAGAAGAAGGGGCAGGTCTTCTTCAAGAAGCCGGGCCTCATGCGCTGGGACTACCTGGAGCCCGATCAGGTCTACTACATCAGCGATGGCGAGACCCTGTGGAACTACATCCCGGAGAGCGCCCTGGTGTACAAGCTCCCCGTGAAGGGCTCCCGCCTCACCTACGCCCTGCAGTTCCTTTTCGGCACGGGGAAGATGGCCACCGAGTTCGGCCTCGCGGCCTGCCCGCCCCTGGAGGGCAATGGCTGCCTGCGGCTCTCTCCCAAGAAGAGCGAGCACGCCTTCCGGGAGCTGCGCCTTTACTACGACCAGACCTTTGGCATGGTGGCCACGGCGTTGGTGGACCCCGAGGGGGGGGAGAGCCTGGTGCGCTTCGTCTCCCCGACCTTTGGCCCCCTGGATCCCGCTGGCTTCCGCTTCACGCCGCCGGCGGACGCCCGGGTGGAAGATCTGGGCGGGGGGGTGGAACCATGAAGCTATTCGTTGTCTCCCTGGGCTGCCCCAAGAACCGGGTGGACTCGGAGGCCATGGCGGGGATCCTGCTGCGCCACGGCGTCCAGATGGAGGCGGAGGCCTCCAAGGCCGACATCCTCCTGGTCAACACCTGCAGCTTCATCCTGGATGCCAAGGAAGAGTCCGTGAACACCATCCTGGAGCTGGTCCGGGTCAAGCAGCGCAGCCGCAAGCCCAAGGTGCTGGTGGTCAGCGGTTGCCTGGTGCAGCAGCACGGGGCCGATCTCCCCGCCGAGCTGCCCGAGGTGGACCTGTTCCTGGGCAGCGGCAAGGTGCAGAGCATCGACCAGGTCCTGGAGTTGGCTGCTGCCAGGCTGGGCCAGAAGGCGGGGGCCTCCCAGGCCGCCGGGCGCCTCATCACCAACCCCGGCGGCGACTGCTGGCTGCCCGACGCCGCGGTGCCCCGCTTCCTGGGGGATCAGCCCTTCCGGGCCTACCTGAAGATCTCCGACGGGTGTTCGCGGAAGTGCGCCTTCTGCGCCATCCCGTCCATCAAGGGCCCCCTGCGGAACCGCAGCCAGGAGTCCGTGCTGGAGGAGGCCCGCAGCCTTGGCCAGGCGGGGGTCAAGGAGCTGACCCTCATCGCCCAGGACACCAGCGCTTTCGGGGGCCGGGGGGGCCTGGTGCGTCTCCTGGCGGGGCTGGAGGAGGTGGAGGGCCTCCAGTGGCTCCGCCTGCTGTACCTGTACCCCGACGGGGTCACCCAGGAGCTGGTCTCCTTCATCCAGCACTCCAAGAAGGTGCTGCCCTATGCGGACATGCCCGTCCAGCACATTGACGCGGGGCTGCTGCGACGGATGCGCCGGGCGGTGTCGGAGCGGCGGGTGCGGGAGGCCGTGGAGCGGCTGTTGCAGATCAAGGGCGTGGCCATCAGGAGCTCCCTCATCGTGGGCTTCCCCGGGGAGACCGAGCGGGCCTTCCGCAAGCTGCTGGCCTTCGTGGAGGAGGGCCCCTTCCACAACCTGGGGGTCTTTGTGTTCTCCCCCGAGGAGGGCACCGAGGCGGCGGCCATGGAGCAGACCGTCCCCAGGGAGCTGGCGGAGGAGCGTCGGGACCTGCTGATGGAGGCCCAGCTCAAGGTGTCCCGCCGGCGCAACCGCGCCCTGGTGGGCCGGAAGCTGGCGGTGCTGGTGGAGGGCCCCTCGGCCGAGCACCCCTGGGTCCAGGAGGGCCGCTGCTTTGCCCAGGCCCCGGACATTGACGGGGTCACCTTCCTGGAGCTCTGCGAGGCCCCCCCGGGGACCATCCTCCAATGCCAGATCACCGGCAGCCGGGACTATGACCTTCGCGCCAGGCCCGTCTAGGGCGCCTTCCCTGTTGCCCAAAGAAGTGTATAATGCCCTCGCGTTTTGCCCCCTGGGGGCTGTTTGGACTGGAGGCGAAGATGAATACTCGACGGCTTTCGCTGCTGATCCTGGGGTTTGCTCTGGTCTCCTGGCCGGTTCTGGGGACGGAGGCCGACCCGAACACGATCATGGCCGGCAATGTCAAGCTGACCCTCACCCAGGCCTATGCCTCAGTGAAGGTGAATGGCGAGGAGTGGGACGAGACCTTCTTTGAGAACGACGGGCGCCTGCTGGTCATTGAGGGCCTGGAGCGGGACCGGGAGCACACCCTCACCCTCCAGCCCATGGAGGAGGAGTACCGGGCCGAAGAGCTGATCCTGCTGCCCTCCCAGTGGAAGCTCGAACGAATTGATCGGGATACCCGGGAGTGGCAGCTCCGCAAGACCGTCACCTTCCGTCGCTGGAAGCCGGGGGAGCGGGAAGAGCTGGACAGGAAGGCCGCCGCCAAGGCTCGGGCCGAGGAGAACGGGGAAGCCCCCGTCCCCGAGGCGGCGCCCGCACCGGTTCCCGCCCCCGTCCCCGTCCCCGAGCCCGCGCCGGCTCCCGTTCCCGCGCCCGCCCCCGAGGCTGCGCCGGCTCCGGTTCCCGCCCCTGCCCCTGAGGCCGCGCCGGCCCCGGTTCCCGCCCCCGTCCCCGAGGCGGCGCCGGCTCCCGTTCCCGCCCCTGCCCCCGAGGCTGCGCCCGCCCCCCAGGCCCCCGCCCCCAGCCCCGTCCCCTGAGCGCCAAGCCTCGCTGGGTCCACCCCCGCGCACCTTGCAATTTGCTTGAACAGCTCTTGGTGGTTAGACTCATGCCCTGTTTGGAGGCGCTGATGGTTCGAGTCGCACCCCTGTTGTTGGCCGCCTGGCTGTTGTTGCTGCCCCCTGGGGCGGTGGGGGGTGAGGTCCAGCCCCAGGCCGGGCAGTTGCTGATCAGCGAGCTCATGTTCCGCCCCATGGCCCAGGCCAAGGGCGAGGGGGGCTTGGCGGGGGCCTGGTTCGAGATCTGGAACCCGGGGCCCTGGACGCTGGCCCTGGACAGCCTGGTGGTGCGGGATGCCGAGGGCCGCGCCTTTCAAGGCTGGCCCTTCGCCGAGGCGACCCTGCCCGCGGGGGCGTATGCGGTGTTGGCCCAGAGCAAGGGGGCCCGGCCCGATCTGGAGGCCTCTGGGGATTATTACTACTACGGCGAGTCCCTGGCCATCGAGGCCGATGGGGGCAGCCTGGAGCTGTACCTTGAGGGGGCGCTGCAGGACCGCGTGTCCTGGGGGCAGGAGGCCTGGCCCCTTTGTCCCGCCGGCCAGTCCCTCTCCCTGGAGCCCTCAGGGGGCGACCCCTTGGGCAACGATGTTCCCAGCTCTTGGTGTGTGGAGCCCAAGCCCAACCCTGGCGTTGAGGGTGCCTTCTGTGATCACGATGGGGATGGTTTCAGTGAGGCGGGCGGTGATTGCGACGACCTGGAGCCCACCGTGGGGCCGGGGAACTTCGAGGAATGCAATGGCGTGGATGACGACTGCTCGGGGGAAATCGACGACCTGGGCGACGAGGTGCCCCCCTACCTGTGCCTGACCTCGGGCCTGTGTCTGGGCAGCAAGGCAAGCTGCCAGGGGAAGGTTGGCTGGGTCTGCCTGTACCCCTCGGGCTTTGAGGCCGAGGAGTGGTCCTGCGACGGGGCCGACAACGACTGCGACGGCTTCACCGATGAGGATCTGCGGAACGACTGCGGGGGCTGTCTGGGCGCCCTGGATCTCTGCGACGGCGTGGATGATGACTGCGACGGGGAGACGGATGAGGACGAGGCCGCGCCGGCCCTGGAGGCCTTCTGTGGGGTGACGGACAGGGGCGTCTGTACGGGCCTGGGGCCCCTCTGTGGCAGCTATGGCTGGTACTGCCCCAACATCCCCCTGTTCCAAAAAGAGGAGAGCCTCTGCGACGGCCTGGACAACGACTGCGACGGGGATACGGACGAGGGCTTTCAGGTAGGCTCACCCTGCACCGCAGGGGAGGGCTCCTGTCGCCGCGCCGGGGTGCTGGAATGCAGCCCCGGGGGGGCCGGGACGCACTGCGTAGTGGAGACCGCCCCAGGGGCCCTGGAGCTCTGCGGCAACCAGCTCGACGACGACTGCGACGGCCACACCGATGAGGGCTTCCAGGCGGGCCAGAGCTGCACCGTGGGGGTGGGGGTTTGCCGCACCACGGGAAAATGGATCTGCACCCAGGATGCCCTGGGCGAGATCTGCAGCGCCCAGCCCACCTTTCCCTCCAGCGAGATCTGCAGCAACGGCCTGGACGACGATTGCGACAGCTACACCGACGAGGCAAGCTGTGTCGGCGAGGCAGAGGCCAGCGCGGCCTCCTGCGGCGTGGGCGGTGGCCAGCCCGGGGTACCATTTTGGCCTGCCCTGGGCCTTGGGTTGCTCCTCCTGGGGCTTCGCCGAAGGCGCCCTTCGGTCCTTTGATTCTGTTGAATATCCTTGACTTCAAGCCCCGCTGGACAGACATTTCCGCCGCCGGACCGGCCCGTTGGCCCGTCTGAGAAATCCAGGAGGAATTACATGGGAATCGTCAGCGAAATGCGCGCCGAGCGTGGCACTGGAACAGTGGCCCCCGAATACAAAGTGGCCGACCTTGGTCTGGCGGACTGGGGCCGTCGGGAGATTGAAGTCGCCGAGAAGGAGATGCCGGGGCTGATGGCCACGCGGGCCAAGTATGGTCCAAGCAAGCCCCTGGCGGGGTTGCGGCTCACGGGCTCGCTGCACATGACCCTGCAGACCGCGGTGCTCATCGAGACCCTGGTGGAACTGGGCGCCCAGGTGCGCTGGGCCAGCTGCAACATCTTCTCCACCCAGGACCACGCGGCGGCGGCGGTGGCCAAGGCCGGCGTGCCCGTGTTTGCCTGGAAGGGCGAGACCCTCGAGGAGTACTGGTGGTGCACCCTTCAGGCCCTGCAGTTCCCCGGGGGGCTGGGCCCCAACCTCATCGTCGACGATGGCGGCGACGCCACCATGCTGGTCCACATGGGCGTGGAGCTGGAACACCACTTCCAGAAGCACGGCAAGTTGCCGGCCATTGAGGCCACAGTGAAGGAAGAGATCATCATCCACAACCTGCTGCACGAGCTGCACAGCCTGGATGGTGGCCAGTGGAACCGGATGCTGCCGGGGATCATCGGCGTCTCCGAGGAGACCACCACCGGTGTCCACCGGCTGTACCAGCGCCTGGAAGAGGGCAGGCTGCTATTCGCCGCCTACAATGTGAATGACTCGGTGACCAAGTCCAAGTTTGACAACCTCTACGGCTGCCGGGAATCCCTGGCGGACGGCGTCAAGCGAGCCACCGGCGTCATGGTGGCCGGCAAGGTGGTCCTGGTCTGCGGCTACGGTGATGTGGGCAAGGGCTGCGCCCAGTCCATGAGGGGCTTCGGGGCCCGGGTGCTGGTCACCGAGATTGACCCCATCTGTGCCCTTCAGGCCGCCATGGAGGGCTTCGAGGTGACCACCGTGGAGGACGCCCTGGCCGAGGTTGACATCATCGTCACCGCCACGGGTAACCGGGATATCATCCGCCTGGAGCACATGCGCCGCATGAAGGATCAGGCCATCGTGTGCAACATCGGCCACTTCGACAACGAGATCCAGATGGCCCAGCTTGAGGCCCTCCCGGGGGTGCGCAAGGTCACCATCAAGCCCCAGGTGGACAAGTGGATCTTCCCCGAGGGCCACGCCATCTTCGTGCTGGCCGAAGGGCGCCTGGTGAACCTGGGCTGCGCCAACGGCCACCCGTCCTTCGTCATGTCCAACTCCTTCACCAACCAGAGCCTGGCCCAGGTGGCCCTGGCCACGGAGCGCCCCAAGGTGGGGGTGTACCGTCTGCCCAAGCGGCTGGATGAAGAGGTGGCCCGGCTGCACCTGCCCAAGCTTGGGGTGAAGCTGACGGTCCTGACCAAGGATCAGGCTGATTACATTGGGGTCTCCGTGGAGGGTCCCTTCAAGCCCGAACACTACCGCTACTGAGCGCCCCCCCGTAGATCTTCGCCAGCTCCACTGAGGCCATCATGGAACCCCCATCCGCGCTGCCGGCGGCGGCCAGGTCATAGGCCGGGCCGTGATCCGGCGAGCAGCGCAGGAAGGGCAGCCCCAGGGTCACATTCACGGTCTGGTCGAAGTCCAGCATCTTCACCGGAATCATGGCCTGATCGTGGTACCAGCACAGCACCGCATCCAGGGTGGCCAGACGCTGGGGCGTGAACAGGGTGTCCGCCGCCAGGGGGCCCAGCAGCTCGAAGTCCGCCCGGGGCCCGAGTTTCTCGCGGAGCTGCAGGTCCAGGGTGCCCATGAGGCCCCACTCCCCACAATGGGGGTCCACACAGGCCAGGGCGATCCGGGGGCGGGCCAGCCCCTGAAGGTGCAGCCAGGGCACCAGGGGCCGCAGGTTCTTCTCCAGGAGCGCCAGGCCCACCTCCGGGCAGACCTCCGCCAGGGGCAGGTGTCTGGTCAGGGGGACGACGCGAAGCCGAGGCCCCTGGAGGAGCATGACCACCTCCGAGAGGGGGCGGCCGCAGCGCAGGGCCAGGTATTCCGTGTGCCCCAGCAAGCCCAAGCCCGCCAGATGGAAGGAGCGCTTGTTGATGGGCGCCGTGACCAGGGCCAGGGCCCGGCCCGCAAGCAGATCGTCGGTGGCGGCCTCCAGGGAAGCCAGGGCGTAGCTGTGCCAGGGGTCCGTCGGGTGGCCCTTTGGGGGCAGACCAGTCAGGGGCAGGGCGGGTGGCAGGGCCTGAAAGGGTCCTCCCAGGCGGCGCCGGAAGCTCTCGGCGGCCTCTCCCTGGCCAGCCCGGGACAGGCGCTGGCAGGCGTCCTCCAGGATGGCCCCATGGCAGTGCAGCCTGGCCTCCAGGCTTGGGTCCTGGCAGCGGCCCAGGGCCAGCACAGCAAGCTCGGGGCCGACCCCACAGGGATCCCCAATGGAGATGGCCAGCCCCTGGCCAGGCGAATCGGCTTGTGGATTATTTTTTGGAAGAGAAGGGGACAGGGTCACCAAAGCGTCACTAAATCACTGAGCGTTGGGAGCGGCTTCGGCGGGGGCAGCAGCAGCCTCGGGGGCCGGGGCGGCTTCGGCAGCGGGGGCCTCAGCGGGGGCAGCGGCGGCTTCCGGAGCGGGAGCAGCAGCGGCCTCGGGGGCGGCTTCGGCAGCGGGGGCCTCAGCAGCGGGGGCCTCGGCGGGAGCGGCCGCGGGGGGCTCGGGGGCAGCGGGGGCCTCGGCGGGAGCGGCCTCGGGAGCGGCTTCAGCAGCGGGAGC
>CAZMEC010000108.1:0-10843 GCA_964565265.1 uncultured Myxococcales bacterium | reverse complement strand
TTCCAAAAGACCTTCACCAAGGCCCTCTCGGACCTGCAGAAGAAATGGCAGCCCAAGCCCCAGAGGCTGCGCCGTGGCCAGACCCCGCCCCCACCCCCGGGCCGCGCCGAGATGCTGCAGTGCCGCCTCGAGGTGGAGGTCCTGGCCGGTCAACTGGACCTGAAACTTGCCCCCCCGCCTCCCCCCAAGCCCGCCGTCGAGCCTGAGGTTGAGCCCGAACCCGCCAGCCGCTGAGCGAAACCTCTGGAGGGAGGCAAACCGTGTCCACTTCTTACTACGACATAGTGGTCATTGGGATGGACCTCTCGGGGCTGATCTTTGCAGCCCAGGCAGCCAAGGCTGGCTACCGGGTGCTGGTGCTGGGCCAGGATGGCCTGCCCGCCATGTACAATCACGAGGGCCTGCAGCAGTACCGGCACATGCCCCTGCTGTACGGCTTTCGCAGCTCCGAACTCATGCGCAATTCCTTGCGGGACCTGGGCCTCTATCAGGAGATGCGCAACAAGCCCGAGCCCCTGAACCCCTCCTTCCAGATGAACTGCGGCGGCATGTGGTTCTCGGGCCACGGCGACCCCAAGATGCTGCAGGCCGAGTACCAACGGGAGTTCGGCCCCAAGGCCAGGGAGATCCACCAGTTCGTCACGGACAACTCCCGCCTGGGGGACCGGGTGGCGGGCGTGATTGACGCCCTGCCCATGCTGCCCGCCGAGGGCTTCTTCGCCCGCCGGGCCCTCAAGAAACGCCTCCACCAGTTCCCCGACTTCCAGGCCCTGGGGGCCCCCATCCAGTTCCCCGAGCACCTCCAGTTCTTCTCCGCCATCGCGGGCCTGCTGTACCTCATGGCCCCGGTCCGTCCCAAGCCCATGAACCCCCTGGCCACCCGTCGCCTGCTGCATCATGCGGAGGCTGGCTTCGTGCGCTTCCCGGCCTATGCCGACGGGTTCAAACAGCTCTTCCTGGGGCGCCTCCAGTCCCGGGGCGGCGACATGCGCCCCCAGAGTTCCGTCTCCGAGCTGCTGCTCACCGGCCGGAAGTTCACCGAGGCCAGGCTGGCCCGCTCCGAGGAGAGCATCAGCTTCCGCCTGCTGGTGTGCAACTCCTCCCCCCACCGCTTCTTCAAGCTCATCCCCCCGGAGCTCCGCAGCCGTCGCAGCGAGGCCTTCATGAGCTCTTTGGAGCCCTCCTGGGTGCGCTATGTGGTGAACTTCAATGTGGACCCCCGTCTGGTCCCCGAGGGCTTGGCTGAGAACCTCGTCCAGGTGGGTTCGCCCCACCGCGAGCTCCAGGCCGAGAACCTCCTGTGGGTCCACCGCATGCCCCAGGAACTGAGCGGGCCGACCAACTCCGTGTTGTCCGTGTTCTGCCACCTGCCCTACCGGGAGATGCCGGGGACGGAGCAGGAGTTTGAGGCCCTCAATGGCCGCATCCTGGAGGAGCTCCAGCGCACCATGCCCTTCCTCACCGAAGAGCGGGTCCGGGCCAGCACTCCCTATCTGGCGCGTAACCGGGAGACCGGTCGCCTGGCCCTGGACCACCGCGAGATTCAGGAGGTCTTTGGCAACACCCTGCCGGAAATGCTGGATCTCTCGCCCGTGCCCCTCCTGGGCGAGCAGCGCAACCTGCTGATCCTGGGTGACTGCTCCTTCGGAGCCCTGGGTCTGGAGGGGGCCTTCCTGGCAGCCCGCCTGGGTCTGGAATGGACCACCTCCAATTTCCGCTTGAAGAAGCTCAAGAAAGACTAGGAGACCTGATGTTATCCACCCTGGCCCTCTTGTTGACCCTGGCCGCACCTGCCCAGGCCCTCCCCAACCAGGACCGCGACGACCTCCAGGGTCTGGTCTCCCGGGCCCTCACCGTGAACCCCCTGATGAAGGCCGCGGACGCCAGCATTGACGAATTCGAGACCCGCGTCACCGAGGCCAAGCTGTGGTGGATCCCCCAGGGCAAGATCACGGGCCTGCTCACCGGGGTCCCGGCCAAGTATGGCGATGCGGTGAATGGCGGCACGGCCATGGGCGATTGGGGCCCCTTCTATCGGCTGGAGCTGGTAGGTGGCCTTCCCCTGTTCACCTTCGGCAAGATCTCCGCCCTCAAGGAGCTTGCCGCCGCCGGGGTGGATGTGGCTCGGGCCCAGAAGACCATGGCCCAAAACGAGATCCGCTACCTGGTCACCCAGGCCTACTACACCCGCATCTTCGCCACCGGCGCCACCAAGCTGGTGGGGGACGGCCTGGAGTACCTTGAACGGGGGCGCGAGTACCTGGACAAACTGGAGGAGGAAGACTCCGACGAGTACGACCAGATCGACCGGCTGCGCTTGAAGGTCTACGACGCCGACATCGTGGCCCTGGAGCTGGAAATGTCCAAGAACCTGGAGCTCTCCACCCAGGGGTTGGTGGAGGCCACGGGCCTTTCGGTCCAGAACCTGCCAGACGCCAACCATCCTCTGCCCAGGCCGGGCGACGAGGCCCTGGTCCTGGAGAGCCTGCTTCGCCTTGCCTCCGAGAACCGCCCGGAGATGCAGGCCATTGGTCACGGCATCGCCGCTGCCGAGGCCTCCGCCACCTATGAGGGGCGCAAGTGGTTCCCGGACCTGGCCCTCATGGGCACCTATTCCTTCGCCCAGGCCAAGAATATCGAGCAACAACCCAGCCCCTTCGCCTATGACCCCTACAACAGCTGGTTCGGAGGTGGCGGTCTCACCCTGAGCATGCCCCTGGAGCCCGTGGCCAGGACCATGGCCGTGGATCGTGCCAGGGCCAAGGTCCGCCAGCTTCGCGCCCAGCGGCAGGGGCTCTATCTCAAGACCTCCCTGGAGGTGCGCCAGCGCCTGCTCGAGGCCCAGAACGCCAAGCGGCTGGCAGAGGTCGGCGCCACCGCCGCCAAGGCCGCCCGGGGTTGGGTCATCGCCAAGACCGACATGTACGAGAACGGCCTGGCCCCCTTCAAGGAATTGACCGAGGCCCTGACCCAGTACTACCAGCGCGAACTCCAGCACCGTAAGGCGCTGCTGGATTACCGCCTGACCCTGGCGGCCCTGGCGAGAACCTGCGGGGTTCCAATCTGGAAGCTGACTGAATAGAATGCCTTACGCTGCGCCGGGAGTGGCGCAACAAAAAACGGGAGAACACCATGTCCAGCCTCACCCTTTGTGCCCTGACCCTGGCGGCTACCCTTGGGGCCCCCGCCCAGGCCCAGCCTGCCCCCGTCGTCGCCCCCAGCCCCGCCAGCATCTCGGCCCCGGCGCCGGCCCCCCTGGCCCCCGGCATCCCCCAGTGTGATGGCGTCATCATCATCGACGGCAACTACCGCACCATCAAGAAGGTCTGCGCCGAGTCCCCCACGGACGACGACATGCGGGACCGCATCTCCGTCCTGATGGAGGGCTTCGTGGACTTCCCCGAGTTCGGCCAACTGGCCCTGGGCAAGTACTGGGACACCCTGAGCGAGAAGCAGCGGGGCGAATACCTGGACGAGTTCAAGAAGCTGTTGAAGCGCACCTACCTGCGCCGCTTCACCAGGGGCCAGGACTTCAACTTCAGCTACCGCAGCGGCTGCAGCCTGAACGCCGGCGGGGACCGGATGCAGGTCCAGACCACCATCAAGAGCGGCGAGACCGAGGTGGATGTGGACTACCGCTTCCACAAGAAGGCCGATCGCTGGCAGGTCTATGACCTGGTCGTGGACGAGGTCTCCGTGATGCGCAACTACCGCACCAACTTCGTGAGAATCCTCAAGAATGAGGGCTTCGAGGCGCTGCTCAAGAAGATGCGCGAGAAGACCTCCTCCAGCCTCAACAAGGACGACGAAATCTAGCGGGCTTGGCTGATCCTACCGAAGGCCCAGGCCCCACCTGGCCTCGGATGGGACCCAAGAGTGGTGAGAGATCCTCTTCATGAAGAAGACCCTTCTACGGTTCTGGACCAAGCAGTTTCTGGTCGCCGCGGCGGTCCTTGTCCTCTTGAAGCTGGCCCTGGTGCTGGTGACTGTCTTTGGCCAGGATCAGCTGTCCCGAGAGACCCCCACCTACACCATCCTCAAGTCCCTGCTCTTCTACGGATCGGACCTCCTGGGAGCGGCGCTCCTGGCAAGCGCCATCGGGCTGCTGGCCCTCCCCTTCCTGTACCGGCCGGCCACCCACCCCATCGCTGGCGCCCTGGCTTTGGGCCTGCAACTGGTGCACGCGTTTTTTGGGCTGGTTTCCTTCTTCTTCCTGACCTTTCAGGGCGGTCCTCTCAACAAGCAAAGCCTGGACCTCCTCCTGTTCAATTCGGCCAACAACACCGGGTACTGGAACGCTGGCCTGGTTGAGTCCCTCGAGGGCTTCGTGGGCCTGCCCACCTGCCTGTTCGCCCTGGTGGTGATGCTCTCTCCTCTCCTTGCCTGGGCCCTGGTGCCGCGCCTCGTCCAAAGGCTTGAGGGGCGGCTGGCCCGGGTGTGCCGCTTGGTTTGCGTGGCCTGGATGGTCCTGACCGTGGGGCTGGTCCCCGTCCTCGTGAGCGGCAGGCTGGGGGGTTTCCGGCTGCTGACCCTGGGGCTGGAGCACAGCTTCCTGGTGGACCTGCTCGAGTCCTATGTCGAACCCGAGGTGAGCAAGCTGCTGGTGCCCCACGCCCTTCCCCCAGACCCCTTTCGCGCCGACCTCGCCACCCTGGGGGGTCAGCCAAAGACCGCCGCCCCTCCCCTTGCGGGGGCCGTCCCCCAGCGGACCAATCTGGTATTCATCACCCTCGAGTCGGCAAGCTCCCGCTATGTGGACCTGCCGGAGACACCCATGCCCTTCGTCCTGAGCCTCGGAACCAGGCCGGGTGGCGTGGCCTTCAAGAAGCACTACGCCAACTGGACGCTTACCTCCAAGGCGCTGTTCTCCCTCTTCTCCTCCGAGCCCAACCACCCGACCTTCAAGCCGGAGAGCATCCTGAACCCCGCCATGCCCTGCGCGACCTTGTCCTCCGAGTTGCACGATGCGGGGTACTTCACGGCCTTCATCAGCGGTCAGGATCTGGCCTACGAGCGGCAAAGGCGCTTCTTCGCGTCGCGGAAGCTGGACCTCATCTTGGACAACCAGAACATGCCCGCCGTGGAGGAGCGCTGGACCATGGGCTGGGGCCTGGACGACCGGCTGGTTGTCCGGAACCTCCTGGAGGTCATTGAACAGCACCAGCGCCAGCCCTTCTTCGTCTTCTTCATGATGACGGCGGGCCATCATCCCTACAACGCCAGCAGAGACCACATTGCCAACCCCCTGCCCACCCGGGAAGCGGCCTACAACCGCGCCCAGGGGTTCGCAGACGACAGGGTCCGGGAGATCCTCGAGGGGCTTGACAGGCTTGGCCTGGGGGACAACACGCTGGTCGTGATTGTCTCCGATCACGGCGAAGGGCATGGTCGGTACGCCGGAAGAAACGCCCTGGAGCCCCTGGTCAAGGTGCCCCTGATCCTCCTGGGGCCACAGCTCAAGGGTGTCTCGGGCCCGGTGCTGGCCCAGACCTCCCACCTGGATCTGGCCCCCACCGTGCTGGCCCTCCTTGGTTTCACGGTTCCTTGCGCGATGAAGGGGCGTGATCTGACCAGGGATGGCAGCCCCCGCCTGGCCTTCTTCGGCGGCCGGCCGCCCCGGTTTCAGTTCGGCCTCGTGGATGGCCCCTGGAAGTTCATCCTGGAAGACGGCTACCTGGAGATGCTGTTCGACCTGAACGCCGATCCCCTTGAGGATAGGAACCTGGCGGCAAGCCGCCCCGACCTTGTAGCAGAGTACCGCAAGGCCCTGGACGCTTTCGGGGTGTACTCGGAGAACCTCATCGAGAACTATGCCCAGTTCCTTGCGGACACGCCGTGCGGCAGCTCAATCAGCAATAGCCCCCGGCAGGCACCCCAGAACTGAGCCCCGCACCAGCCCCGGTCACTTTCGCTCGACCAGCTCCAGCCCCGAGTCCCCCACCTTGAAATCAAAGAGGCCCGTGACAGCCATCTTGCCGTCGGACTCCTGCTTGGTGCGGACCACCAGGGGGTTCAGTTGCTGAAGCATGGTGACCAGCGCCTTCTCGCCAATGGGGTCGGCGGAGAGCTCGTCGGCCAGGCGCAGCAACTCCAGGGGGTTGTTGCCCTCCATGAGGCGGCAACCAGCCACGAAGGGGACCTGGGCCAGGGTCATGACGGGCAACACGGTGGCCAGATTGGACAGGCTGGTCTGGGGCAGGAAGACCCAGTCGGCCCCCATGGTCTCCAGGACATTGGCCAGCTCGTCGCTGTCCGCCACGGCCTCCTGCATGGAGAGGTCCAGGCGGTCCTTCACATCCCGCGACCGCAGCGGCGCGGCGGCCCCCAGCACCAGGATGCGGGGCTTGCCGGAGATGTGGTACATGGCGGCGGCGACCAGGGGTTCAAGGGCGTCGGGGTCGCTGGCCAGCAACAGCATGGGACGGCCCAGGGTGAGGCTGCGGACGAACTCGCGGGCCTGCTCGGCGTTCACGATGCCCTGCTTGACCAACTCGGTGACGGGGTTGCGGGACTTGGCCATGCGGCGGAACCGGAAGTGAATGCCGGCGGTGGCCAGGGGGGGCACCACCACATCCACGGTGAGGCGCCGTTCGGGGTAGACGCGGCTGCCACTGGAGCCGCCACTGTCCAGCCCGCTGAAGTCGGACAGCAGCTCGGCCAGGTCTTGAAGGTCCGGGAAGCGCAGGCCCGAATCCTCAAGCTGACCATCGTTGCCGGGGATCATGACCACGCCGCTGTTCAGCACCAGGGCCGAGCTGAGGTCATTGGAATCCAGCAGGGCCTCCAGCACATCCACGGCGCCGGTGCCATCCTCTCGGTCAGCGCCACGGGTGGGGTCGCCGGCGAAGGCTTCTTCCTCGGGGAGGGGCTTGGGGCCCATGGATTCAATGGGCCCGTCAAAGGACAAGCCGGGGACGGAAGCCTGCAGTCTCTGGGTCACGGGCTGCTCCGGGATTGGGGGTGGGGTGGTGGAACGGGGAGTCTTGGGGGGCCTGGGGGGCTCCTCTTCCAGGGGGATCTCGAAGAGCTCTTCGTCGGCCGCGGGGCCCAGGTCAACCTCGGCCTTGGACATGCGCAGGGTGGACTCGGGTTCCCGGGGGGCGGGCGCCGCCTGGACCACGGTGGGACCTTCCACCTGGGGCATCTCGGGGGCCGTCCCCTTGGACTGAAGGTAGGGATCTTCGGCGCCCACTTCGCGCATGATCACGGTGGTCTTCTTGCCCTGATCCAGGTCGGGCTCGGCGCCACCCAGCAGATCCATCGGCAGGGGGGACAGCTTGCCCTCCACGGCGGAGGTCTTGGCCTCCACCCGGATCTTCAGGATGTAGTCGCCCAGCACCACCCGGTCGTCTTCCTTCACCAGGGAGGACTCGGTGATGCGCTTGCCATTGATGAAGGTCCCATTGGTGGAGCCCGCATCGGCGATGAACACGCCGTCCTTGGTGACGCGAATCACCGAGTGGCGCTTGGAGATGTTCTTTTTTCGGAGGCAGATGTCGTTTTCCTGGAGGCGCCCTATGACCACCTCGTTCTTGTCGAAGTTGAAGGGATGCTCGTCTTTGCCCCTCTCGCGGACTGAAACCACCAGCATTTCTTGCCCTCCAGTGAGTGTCTCCGAACTGTGGCATGATTTACCAATCTTGGGACACTGTCAAGCGGTCCGACGGCGTATTAAATCCTTGTCCCCGGCCCCCCTGCAGTGGTATCTCTTCCGCGGTCTTGGGGCTAAGGAGCAGGCATGATAGTCATCAAAAGCCAGCGCGAGATTGAGGCCATGCGGGAGGCCGGGCGGCTGGTGGCCAGGACCCTGGATCTGGTCTGCGCCATGGTGCAGCCCGGGGTGACCACCAAGGACCTGGACCAGGCCGCCGAGGACTTCATCACCAAGCACGGCGGCATCCCCACCTGCAAGGGCTACTGCGGCTACCCTGCGACCCTGTGTACCTCGGTCAATGAAGAGGTGGTGCACGGCATCCCCGGCCCCCGGATCCTGCGGGAGGGCGACATCGTCGGGATTGACTGTGTGGCCACCCTGGAGGGCTTCATCGGGGACGCCACGCGGACCATGCCCGTGGGGCGCATCTCCGCCGGGGTCCAGCGCCTGCTGGACACCACCAAGGCCGCCCTCTTCCAGGCCATCGACCGGGCCCGCCCGGGCGAGAAACTGGGCACCCTGTCCAACTCCGTGGAGGCCTTCGTCACGCCCCTGGGCTACACGGTCGTGAGGGACTACTGCGGCCACGGCGTGGGCAAGAAGATGCACGAGGACCCCCAGGTCCCCAACCATGGCGCCCCGGGGCGGGGGCCGGTCATGAAGGCCGGCTGGACCATCGCCATTGAACCGATGATCAACATGGGTGTGGCGGACACCAAGGTGCTTGGCAACGGCTGGACCGTGGTCACCACCGATGGCATGCCCTCCGCCCACTTTGAACACACCGTGGCCATCACGGACGACGGCCCGGTGATCCTTACCCTACCCTAACGGCACAGAGGCGCCCATGAAGTGGAAAGACAACGGCAACGGAATGTTCCTGGTGAAGATCGAGCAGGGCGAGGAGATCATGGCGACCCTCGAGGCCTTCGTTGCCCAGCACGGCAACGGGGCAGCCCTCATCCATGGCCTCGGGGCCATCAAGGATGTGGAGATCGGCTACTTCGAGCTGGCCACCCGGGAGTACCACAAGCGGGTCCTGGCCGACGACCTGGAGTTGCTGTCCTTCCTGGGCAACGCCGTGATCGTCGAAGGCAAACCCGTGGTCCACGCCCATGTGGTGGTGTCGGACCACACCTTCGCGGCCCAGGGCGGGCACCTGTTCCGGGCCACCATCGCCGTCACCGGGGAGTTCTTCGTCCAGTTCACGGGCATCGGGGCCACCAGGGCCACCGAGGACTTTTGCGCCCTGCGCCTGCTGAAGCTTGCGGATAATGCTTGATCTCGGGGGCGAATGCCTCTATTGTCCGCGCGACATTTAACGACACACACTCCAGGCACTTCTTCGTGCCCGTAAGGGTTTACTCTGGAGTGGAGGCGAAACGGAGGAATCTATGCCTATCAATGTCACGATGAAAGACATGCTCGAAGCCGGGGTACACTTCGGCCACCAGACTCACCGGTGGAACCCCAAGATGCGGCCCTTTATCTACGGGGCCAAGAATGGCATCTACATCATCAACCTGCAGAAGACCTTTCCGCTGTTCGTGCAGGCCCTGAACTTCGTGCGCCAGACGGTTGCCAACGGCAACCAGGTGCTGTTCGTGGGCACCAAGCGGCAGGCCCAGGAGGTCATCGAGGAGCAGGCTGGTCGTTGCCAGATGCCCTTCGTCACCTACCGCTGGCTCGGCGGCATGCTGACCAACTTCGCCACCATCCGCAAATCCATCGAGCGCATCGACGAGATCAACCACAAGCTGGCTGAGGGCACCGTCGAGAAGCTGATGAAGAAGGAAGTGCTGCAGCTCGAGAAGAGCCGCGGCAAGCTGCTGCAGAACCTGGGCGGCATCCAGAACCTGAAGGGCAAGCCCGGCGCCATCTTCGTGGTGGACCCCACCGCCGAGCGCATCGCCGTCACCGAAGCCCGCAAGCTGAAGATCCCCGTGGTGGCCATCATCGACACCAACGGCGATCCCGACATGGTGGACTTCCCCATCCCCTCCAATGACGACGCCATCCGGGCCATCCGCCTGTTCAGCGCCGCCATCGCCGACGCCATCATGGAAGGCAAGGAAGCCAACAAGCAGTCCATCCTGGCCACCACCGACAAGGCCTCTGCGTCCGAAGCCGGCACCGAGAGCCAGGTGGAAGTCATCGTCAAGAGGCGCCGCGCCGAAGAGGCCGCTGCCAAGGAAGACGAAGACGGCGATGTGGAATCCGACAAGTAAGCCCAAGGAGATATAAAATGGCCAACATCACTCCGAAAGAGATCAAGGAACTGCGCGAAATCACTGGTGCGGGCATGATGGAATGCAAGGCCGCGCTCATCGAGGCCGAAGGTGACATGTCCAAGGCCCAGGAAATCCTCAGCAAGAAGAGCGCCGCTGTGGCCGCCCACAAGGCCACCCGGGCCGCCGTCAACGGCATGATCTTCAGCTACATCCACAGCCGCGAAGATGGCGGCGTGGGCACCCTGGGCGTCATGATCGAGGTCAACATCGAGACGGACTTTGCGGCCCGCAACCCTATCTTCAAGGACTTCGTCAAGAAGCTTGCCATGCACATCGCGGCGGCGGCCCCCATCTACATGAACGAGACGGACATCCCTGCGGACGCCATCGAGAAGCAGAAGGAACTGTTCGCGGCCCAGCTGGCCGAGTCCGGCAAGGCCCCCGAGTTCATCGAGAAGATCGCCATCGGCAAGATGGAGAAGTGGAAGGAAGAAGTCTGCCTCATGAAGCAGACCTACTCCCTGGCCGTGAACAAGGAAGACGCCGTGCCCATCTCCGAGATGGTCCAGGGCGCCGTCGGCAAGATCCGCGAGAACATCGTGATCCGTCGCTTCGCCCGCTTCGAGTTGGGAGCCTGATAAGCCCCCATCCCTGTTCCGGGTCCAGACATCAAAGGAGCAGGTTCCATGAGTTCAATCCCTCCAAGAGACTATCAACGCCTGCTGGTCAAGGTATCCGGTGGATACCTCTCCAGCGAGCAGCGCAGCATTGACCGCTACAAGCTTGATTTCGTCGTCGAGCAGCTGCGCCCCCTGCACGAAGAGGGCCTGGAGATCTCCATGGTGGTGGGCGGAGGCAATGTGCTTCGCGGCGCCAAGGAGAAGACCCTGGGCATGAATCGCGCCTACCTGGACTCCATGGGCATGCTGGCCACGGTCATCAACGGCATGGCCCTGGC
>CAZMEC010000107.1:0-10991 GCA_964565265.1 uncultured Myxococcales bacterium | reverse complement strand
CAGGTAACCCAACACCCAGCCGTCCCTGGAGTTCTACAGCCCGCCAACCTTCTTCAGCACCCCTGGCTTCAGGTAGAACCACAGGCCCAGGGCGAAGAGGGGGAGGGCTACCAGTTGGCTGGAGGAGAGGGCGTCGGTGAACCAGAGGCCCCGGTAGTCGTCGCGCCAGTACTCGAGGATGAAGCGGGTGACGGCGTTCAGCATCAGGAAGAGGGCCAGGGTGCGGCCGTCGCGCTGCTTGTGGGTCTTGAAGTAGGCGAAGACCGCCAGGAAGACCAGCAGGTTGGCGCCAAGCTGGTAAAGCTGGACGGGAATGACGGGTAGGGACTCGTGGGCGTGTTTGGTGATGAGGCCCAGGTCCACATGGCGGTCAAAGGCCGGCGAGTGTTTGGGGAAGTTGACCGCGGGCCCACCGTGGGCCACACAGCCAAAGCAGCAGCCCGCCAGCCAGCAGCCCAGGCGCCCGAAGACCAGGCCCAGGGCGATGCCAAAGCCCGCCAGGTCCGCCATGGCGGGGAACTGGATCTGGGCACGGAAGCGCCGCATGTACCAGACGGCCACCAGGGAAGCCAGCAGGAGGCCCCCGTAGAAGGCCAGGCCGCCGTACCAGAACTTGAGCGCCCGCAGGCAGTCCTGGCCCTGGTGACAGGTGCCCGCCGCCAGGTTGCACAGCTCACCCAGGTTCTTGGCCTCGCAGGCGGCGTCCGAGACACAGCGAAAGCCCTCCGGGGCGGGCAGCGCCTTGGTGGCCAGGGGGTCCAGGCACAGGTTGATGTATTCAGTCAGGTAGCCGTCCGCCAGCACATGCATGATGCGGGCCCCCAGCAGCCCCGCAAACAACAGGATCATGGACAGGTCGATGAACTTCACCGGGGACACCAGGTGGGGGATCTTGAGGGCCTCGCGGTGGGCCAGCAGAACGGCCAGGGTGTAGCCCAGGGTGAGGAAGGTGAAGTAGGCCGGGAACTCCAGGGGCCCCAGATTGAAGACGGGATGCATCAGGCCGCCTTGGGCGAACCCTTGGGCTCGCGGTGCAGCAGGGAGTCAAGCAGCACCAGCCCCACGCCCACGCTGATGGCGATGTCCGCCACATTGTAGGTGGGCCACTCGTAGCTGCCCAGGAACATCTGGATGAAGTCCACCACTGTGCCCGCCACCAGCCGGTCCACGAAATTCCCCGCAGCCCCACCCAGGATGAGCCCCAGATAGATGGACGGCAGGACCCGGCCCGGGGCCAGATTGCGGAACATGAAGAAGATGAGGATCATGGCCAGCAGGGAGACGCCCCCCAGGAAGGTGCGACGGACGGCCTCCGGCGCCGTGGCCAGGAAGCCCCAGGCGGCCCCCGGGTTCTCCACATAGATGAAGCCCAGGAAGCCGTCCACCAGGGGCAGGGAGCGGCTGGTGATGAGGTAGCGGTCGTCGGGGGTCACGGACAGGTCTCCGGGCAGCAGCTCCAGCCGGGGGAAGGGGTGCAGGTAGCCCTGCCGGATGAGCTCCTCGGCCTTGGCCTGATCCAACCCGCCCTTGGAGGCCACAAAGCCACCCAGGGTCACCTCTTTCAAGGCCCCGTCCAGGGACAGCACGGCCTCGTCGGGGTTCTCCGTGCGGCGGGCCTCCAGGTAGGGATTGCGCACGAACCAGGGGGCCCGGCTCTTGGGATTCAGCAGCAGCAGGCCGGCGTTGCGCTTCAGCACGCCACAGTCCTTGACCAGGGCCTCCGGGTCCACCTTGAGGGGCGGCTCCAGCTTGAGCACCGAGTCCATCGGGACCCCGGCGCCAAGGCGCTGTTGGAGGACCTCGGCCAGGGGCTTGCCCCCCTCCTCGGGCTGGATCTGCAGGACCAGAGGGTGGCGCGGGCTGGCCAGGTTGTTCACGGCCCAGCTCTTGGTCACCAGGTCCGCCGCCACAGCCAGGGCTGCAATGGCCAAAAACAATGCCCAACGGGAAGCGATGGCCTTCATCTGTCACCCCCAAGCACGGCGGCGCAGCGTTTGCAGATGCCGGGGTGTTCGGGGTTGTGGCCCAGGGTGGTGGACCAGTGCCAGCAGCGCTCGCACTTGGCCCCCGGGGCCTTCTCCACCTGGACGGTCACGGCGTCGCCGCCGCTGCGGACCTCCACCGCGGAGGTGATGAACCACTCCTCCAGGATGGCGGCGTACTTGCGGGCCAAGGCAGCGGAGGGGCTGCCCTCGGGCAGGGTCAGGGTCACCTTGGCGTCCAGGGCATGGCCGATGGTCTTGGCTACGCGGGCGGCCTCGGCCTCCTTCTGGACGGCGTTTCGCAGGGTCCGCAGGACTTCAAACTCGGCCCCCAGTTCGGGGGCATCCCATTCAGGCCTGGGCAGGGGGAAGGCGGCCAGGAACACGCTGTCCGGGTCGCTGGCCCGGCGGGGGCTGTAGTCCCAGACCTCGTCGCAGGTGAAGGACAGGATGGGGGCCGAGGCCACCACCAGCTCGTGGAGGATCCACCACAGGGCCGTGCGGGCGCTGCGGCGGGGCAGGCTGTCCTTGCCGTCCACATAGAGCCGGTCCTTGAGGACATCCAGGTACAGGGAGGACAGGTCCACGGCGGTGAAGTTCACCAGGCCCTGGAAGATGCGGTGGAAGTCGAACTCCTCGTAGGCCTTGTCCACCTGCCCCAGGATCTGGTTCAGGTTGTGCAGCATCCAGCGGTCCATGGGCAGCAACTGGTCCACGGGCAGCAGGTCCCGGTCGGGGACGAAGCCATCCAGATTGCCCAGCAGGAACCGGAAGGTGTTGCGGACCTTGCGGTAGGCGTCCGTCAGGGTGCCCAGGATCTCCGGCGAGATGCGGATGTCATCCTGGTAGTTCTCGGCGGCCACCCACAGGCGGTAGATCTCGGCGCCGTACTGGTTGATGATCTCCGCCGGGGGCACGAAGTTGCCCAGGGTCTTGGAGATCTTGCGGCCCTGCCCGTCCACCACGAAGCCGTGGGTGAGGACCGTCTTGTAGGGGGCCTTGCCCCGGGTGGCGACGCTCTCCAACAGGGTGCTGTGGAACCAGCCCCGATGCTGATCGCTGCCCTCCAGGTAGAGGTCGCAGGCGGTACCGGCCCCGTAGCGGCGCTCAATGACCGCCGCGTAGGACACGCCGCTCTCGAACCACACATCGATGATGTCGTTCTCCTTGCGGAAGTGGTCGCCGCCGCACTTGGGGCACTTGAAGCCGGGGGGCAGCAGGTCCTTGGCGGCGCGCAGGTACCAGGAGTCGGCCCCTTCCTTTTCAAAGATGTCCGCCACGCCGTCGATGAGGGTCGGGTCCGCGATGACCTCGCCGCAGCCCTCGCAGAAGAAGGCGACGATGGGCACGCCCCAGAGGCGCTGCCGGGAGATGCACCAGTCGGGGCGCCCCTCCACCATGGCCCGGATGCGCTCGCGGCCCCGCTCGGGGACCCACTTCACCCGGTCAATGGCCTCCAGGGCTGCCTGGCGGATGCCCGTCTGCTCCATTGAGATGAACCACTGATCCGTGGCCCGGAAGATGATGGGCTTGCGGCAGCGCAGACAGCAGGGGTAGCTGTGCTGGACCCGGGCCTGCCCCACCAGCATCCCGCGGTCCGCCAGAAGCTGCACGATGTCCTTGTCGCAGTCAAACACGAAGCGCCCCTGGAACAGCGGGACCTCTTCGGTGAAGCGGCCGTTCTCATCCACGGGGGCGTAGGGGGCGAGGCCGTAGTTCTGGCCCGCGTTGTAGTCGTCCGCGCCGTGCCCGGGGGCCGTATGGACGCAGCCCGTGCCGGCCTCCAGGGTGACGAAGTCCCCCAGGATCAGGAGGCTCTCCCGGTCCAGGAAGGGATGGCTGGCGTGGGTCCTCTCCAGGGCCAGACCCTTGACGCGGCCAAGCACTGCAAGCTCCGGCAGACAAACCTCTTTGGCGAAGCGCTGGGCCAGCTCCTCCGCCACGAAGAAGGCCTCGTCGCCGCTTTGCACCAGGACATAGTCAAACTGGGGGTGGAGGGTGATGGCCAGGTTGGCGGGCAGGGTCCAGGGCGTGGTGGTCCAGATGACGAAGGAGGCCTTCAGGCCCGCGGGCAGGAAGGGCAGCTTGGCCCGGGCGTCCTGGCCCATGGGGAAGCGCACCCACACGGAGGGGGCGCTGTGGTCGCCGTACTCGATCTCGGCCTCCGCCAGGGCGGTCTTGTGCTCGCTGCACCAGTAGACGGGCTTCTTGCCCCGGTACACCGAGCCCGAGCGCACCACGGCGCCGAACTCCCGGGCGATGGTGGCCTCATAGCTGTGGCGCAGGGTCAGGTAGGGCTCGTCCCAGTCGGCCAGCACCCCCAGGCGGCGGAACTCGTCCCGCTGGAGGCCCACGAAGCGCAGGGCGAAGTCCCGGCAGCGGCCCCGGAAGTCCTCCACGGACAACAGGCCCTTGCCGCCCAGCTCCTTCTCCACATTGTTCTCGATGGGCAACCCGTGGCAGTCCCAACCGGGGACGAACTCCGTCTGGAAGCCCCGGGCGTTGCGGTACTTCACCACGAAGTCCTTGAGGATCTTGTTGAGCACCGTGCCCGAGTGGATGTAGCCGTTGGCATAGGGAGGCCCGTCGTGCATGACGAAGCGGGGCCGATCCTTGCCCTCCTCAATGATGCGATGGTACAGCCGGCCATCCTTCCACTTCTGGACGCGGGGGGGTTCGGTCTGGGCGAGGCCAGCCTTCATGGGGAAAGCGGTGGCCGGAAGATTCAGCGTATCCTTGTAGTTCACCTTGCACTCCTGTTGGAACGAAGCAGCCTTTACAAGCCTTCGGCTTGTAAGGAGAAAACCCTAAAATGTCAATCCCTTTGGACCCCCGTCTGCCCCTGGGCCAGGGCCGCCAGGGCCGGCTCCAGGTGGTGATCCAGGAGGGCTAGGACCTCGGGCCACTGGCCCAGGGCCTCGAGGGCCTGCCTCACATAGCCCACGGAGGCGGGGAAGAACTTGAGGAACCCGGGGTTGCCGCGGCGCCTGTGGATGAACACGAAGCGCCCCGCGTCCTTGAGCTTGCGCTGCAGGGTCTGGAGGTGGAAGTTTTTGACGAAGTCGGGATCCACGGGTCCCGCCCCCGAAGCCCCCCGCAGCGCGACATAGCGGGCCAGCAGGGAGTCAAGCTCGGGGGGGGGCAGCTCAATATAGGAGTCCCGCAGCAGGGCCACCAGATCGTAGGTCTCCGGGCCCAGCAGGGCGTCCTGGAAGTCAATCAGGCACAGCCCCTCGGGCCGCACCATGAGGTTGGTGCTTTGAAAGTCCCGGTGAACCAGGTGGGGGGGCAGGGCCGCCAGGTGGCCCGCAACCTCGTCAAAGAAGCCGTCCAGCAGGCCGTTCTCTGCGGGGGTCAGGCGGGCGCCGGCAAGCTCTGCCAGGCCCCACTCGCGGAAGTGCTCGAGTTCCCAGAGGAACAGCTCCTTGGTGAAGCGGCGGCGCCCCGCAAGGCCAAGCTCGGGCAGGCGCCAGGTGCGGGTCTGGAACTCCACCAGGAAGTCCACGGCCTGGCCCAGGAGGGCCTCCCGAGGCTGCAGCCCGGCCTCAATCTGGCGCTTGAGGGTGGTGTCCCCCAGGTCCGACAACACCATGTAGCCCTCCCGCCACCTGTCCAGCACGATGGCGGGCACCCGCACCCCGGCGGAGTGCAGCAGGGCTTGAAGTTCCAGGAAGGGGGGCTCGGTGGGGCGCTCGCCGGACAGGACCTCCGCCGAGGCCAGGGGATCGTCCCCAAGCAGGGCCAGCACCAGCGAGTTGCCCTGCCCCGGCGCCCAGGGCGAGTCCAGCACCAGGCGGAAGTACTTGCGCGCGGAGGCCTGGCCTGCCAGGGGCTCGAGGTAGAGCAGGGACGGGCGCCCCCCTGGGAACAGACACCCCAGGGCCTTGCGGGCCACAGATTCAGGGCTGTGCGGCATGATTACCTCGGAAGGGCGATGGCTTGGAGCGCAGCGAGGCGCCTATTCGCAGACAGAGAGGACCTGGAAGTCATCAATGAACACACCCTCTGCCTTGTTGGAGGAGGGGTCCCCCGAGTCGAAGGAGAAGCGGAACACCACCAGCTTGGGCAGGTCGGGCAAGCCGTAGGTGTTGAAGGGGGCCTTGGTGAAGTCGATGGTGCGGGTGATGGTGACCCACTGACCCCAGGGGAAGTCCTCGCAGCCATAGCCCGAGCAGGGGCTCAGGACCGGGTTGGACTGGCACTCCTCGTCCATGTCCGCGCTGCAGGGCTTGCGCCAGAGCTCAGAGTAGGAGGCGGAGATGGGATCGCCACCGGGGATCAGGACATTCAGCACCCCGAAGCTGAGCACATCGCTGAACCAGTAAAGATCCTGGACCCGCATCCACAGCTTGAAGGAAACCTCCACCTTGGAGCGGCCGGTGACCTCGACCTCGGGGCTGGTGACATTGCCCTTGGGGATCTTGCCGGCGTCCTCGTAGTTGCGGTTGTTGGTGTTGCCGAAGTACATGGAGGCCGAACCGCCAGAGGAGGCGTTCTTCAGGGCACTGGCGTGCCACTTGACGGTACCCACCAGGGGCTTGGGAACCCAGCCCTGAAGGGTCATGGTGTCGAAGCTCCAATCGCCTCCGTCCACCACATCCTGGATGCAGCAACCTTCCTTGGCCACATTGGAGCGGGCGCGGCACAGGCCCTGATCGCAGACCTCGATGGTGCAGTTGGGCTCGGCGGGTTTGGTCTCGGCGCACTCCACGGGGGAGAGGCACTCGTAGTTGGCCTTGCACAGGGTGCGGACCTGGAAGTCGTCCACATAGGCGCCCTCAGCGGCATTGTAGGTCCCGTCCACGCTGTCGAAGCGCAGGACAAAACGCACTGTGGCGCCATTCAGGTTCAGGTCCTTCATGCCCACGGAGACCTGACGCCAAATGGGGGCTCCGGTGCCGGCATCGTAGGTGCTGCCCTTGAAGTCCCAGGAGTTGGAGGTCCAGACGGTGAGGGGGGTGCCCCAGAGGTTGTTGTTGGGATCCTTCTTCTGGACCAGCACGGACAGGAGGTCCTTGTCGACGGGCTCAACGAACAACTCAAAGGTCTCGGTGTGTTCGGTGTCCAGCCACAGCTTGAAGTCCACCACGGGGATGCCGTAGTTGGGCAGGGTCACGGCGGGGGTGTGGACCTCATCGTTCACAATCTTGTCGCCGTCGGCGTAGTTGCCCGTCTCCAGGCTGCCGAAGTACAGAGAGGTGAGCCCAGAGACCCGGCGGGTATCCGCCAACTGCCAGCGCACGGGGCACTCGCCGCAGTCCAGGGCGCAGTTGTCGCAGGTCTCGGCGCCGTCGCACTCAGTGTTGCCGCAGGTCTCGGGGGTCTTGGCGCCGCCAAGCAGATCCAGAGAGTCAAAGGCCAGGGTCAGGAGGTTGTCGTAGGCATGGCAGCACTCGGGGTTGCCAGCAAACACATTGGTGCAGGACTGGGTGCCCAGGGTGCAGGTGTCCAGCGTGCAGGCGTCGCCGTCGTTGCAGTCGGTGTTGAAATCCGACGAGCAGCAGCCCTTGCGGACCTCGAGGTCGCAGGCCCCGGCGCGGCACACCGAGTCGTGGCAGGCGGGGGCCTGGCCACAGTCGGCCGAACTGAGGCAGACGCGATCACAGACGGTCTGGACCACCACCTCGTCAATCCAGACGCCACCGCCCTCGTTCTTGGAGGGGAGGGACACGCCGCTGTCGAAGCGGAAGCGCAGCTTGACCTTCTGGCCGATGAAGGGCGTCAGGTCAGCCCACTGCAGCTTGTAGACACCGCCGGTGCTGCCCCGAACCTCGTCGCTGTTCCAGACCTCGGTGACCTTGGTGCCATTGGCGCTCAGCACTTCCACGAACAGCACATCCGTCGAGAGGGCGCTGTGGGCGTTGTTGGCGGGGTACTTGTCGGCTTCCAGGCCGTCCCATTCGGTGGAGAGCTTGACATTGAAGCTGACCTTGAGGTTGAACTGGGGATCCACCGACCGGAGGTCAAGCTCGGGGCTGATGGCGGACCCGGCGCAGCTTCGGTACTTGCAGTTCACGCAGGTATCCAGGCCGCAGTTGAAGTTGCCGTTGACCACATCGCCGAAGTAGATGGCGAAGGGGTCCTCTTCGGCGTTGGGCAGGCCCTCGACCACGCCCCAGACGGTGTTGCTGCCCTGGTCACCAGCGAAGGTCCAGGGGGTCTCCAGGCCGGCCTCGAAGCCGTCCGAGTAGATCACATCTTCCTGGGCATCGTTGCAGCAGGAGGGGTTGGGGGTCCACTTGCACATGCCGGTGTCGCATTCGGCGATCCAGCAGGAGTCGCCGGGATTGGGCCCCGCGTTCACGCAGTCCTGGTCCTGGCCACAGGTGGCGCAGAAGGGGTCTTCCTTGTGGTTGACGCAGAGGCCATGGCCGTCCCCGGGGAACATGACGCACTCATCGGTGGTGCAGATGCTGTTGTCGTTGCATTCGGAGGTCTTGGTGCAATCGTCGCAGTAGGTGCGCACGATGATGTCGTCCAGGTAGAAACCCTTGAAGAAGTTGCTGGTGTTGTCAGCCTTGAAGTCCCAGCGGAGGTCCACCGAGCTGCCATGGAAGGCCGAGAGATCCACCGTGAAGTTGAGGCAGTTGCCGTTGGTGGTCTTCTTGCCGTAGGACGAGAAGGGGATGTCCACCACCTTGCCTTCTTTGATGACCTGGAGGCGCAGGAGGTCAAACTGAAGCTCGTTGATGGGGGCGTCGGGCTCGCTGTCAAGCCACAGGCGGAAGGACAGGGCCGTCCAGGCGTCCTTGGGCAGGTTCACCTCGTTGACCGTGGCGGAGACCACCACTGAGGTCGGCGCCACCGCCGGAATGCACTTCTTGCTCGAGTCTTTGCACTTGGGGTTGGGGCCGGGGCAATCCGTTGCCTGGGTGGCGACAGTGCAGGGCAAGTCCTCCACGGGGAGGCAGTCCTGGAGGGACCCGTTGTAGTAGGTCTGGCAGTTGGGGTCACCAAGGTACAGGGCCTTGCCGGGGCCGCAGGGGTTGTCCTGGACGGACCAGCCCACGGTGTCGGTGAGGTTGGCATCAAGGAGGGTGAGCTTGGCCTCAGAGGGCAGCCCGGCCTCGAAGTTGAGGCCTTCCACCTGGAGGTCCTGGCAGCACCCCGGCTTGTTGAACAGCGGCGAGTAGACGCACTTGTTGGTCACGCAGCCGGAGAACAGCAGGCAGGGGTTGTCCTGGGGACAGTCCTTGGCCAAGGCGCAGCAGGGGAAGGGCTTCTCGAGGAGCTTGCAGATGGGCTTGCCACATTCGGCGTCGAACTCGCAGACCGCCTCTTCGCAGACCCCGGGGTTGGGATACAGGGCCTGGCATTGGGCCAGCGAATTGCAGGTGGCGGGGCAGGCGGAGGCATCAATGGCCACATCCTCGAGGGTGTCGGGGAAGGTGATCTCCGGGGTGTCCAGTTCTTCAACCGCGTCCGGCACATCCTGGGGGGTATCGGTCTCGATGGTGTCCGGGGGCAGCGTGTCCATGCCGGTGTCCGGCTGGGCCACCTCGGTGTCGGGCTTGGTGTCCAGGTGGGTGTCAAAGGCCGTATCGTCCCCGCCAGAAGGCGTGGTGGTTCCACCACAGGAGACCAGCATTGCCGTTGCGAAGAGGACAGTCAGAAGCCTTCGTGCGGCGAACTCAAACATCATAACCTCCCTGAAGATGCCAGCTATGCCCCGGTTATCCGATAGAATTCCGCGGGTAAAATACCAGCTAGACCGGTGGCAGTCAAAGAAAACTAAGAGGGTGCTGGCAAAAGACGGGGCAAGGGAGAACAACCGAAAAAGGGCGGCCCGGACCTATAGCTTGTCGGCGGCCTTTTCGGCCAGGGCGGAGCGCTCGCCCTTGGTCAGGGTGACATGGCCCGCGAGGTTGTCCCCCTTCATGCGCTCGACGGTGTAGGAGAGGCCGTTGGAGCGGGAATCCAGGTAGGGCTGGTCTATCTGCTCGGGGTCCCCCGTGAGCACCACCTTGGTGCCCTCGCCGGCCCGGGTCAGGATGGTCTTGACCTCGTGGCGGGTCAGGTTCTGGGCCTCGTCCACCACCAGATACTGCTTGGGAATGCTTCGGCCGCGGATGTAGGTCAGGGGTTCGATCTGCATGAAGCCCAGGTCCTGCAACTCCTTGAAGCCCCGGGAGGCGGCGCCCTTGCGATCCTTGCGGGTCAGGGCCAGCAGGAAGTCCACCGAGTCGTAGACCGGCTGCATCCAGGGGTTCAGCTTGTCCTCCATGGTGCCCGGCAGGTAGCCGATGTCCCGCCCCAGGGGAAAGATTGGCCGGGACACCAGGAGCTTGCTGTAGGCCTCCTCCTCGGTGACCTTCGTGAGGCCCGCTGCGATGGCCAGCAGGGTCTTGCCGGTGCCCGCCTTGCCCACCAGGGTCACCAGGGGGATGGAGTCGTCCAGCAGCAGGTCCAGGGCGAAGCGCTGCTCCCGGTTGCGGGGCTGGATGCCCCAGACCGCCCGGTCCAGCTTCTTCAAGGCCTTCAAGCTGGCGCCGTCCGAGGAGACCTTGGCCAGGGCCTGCTGGGAGGGGTTGTCCAGGGCCTTGAGGGTCACGAACTCATTGGCCACGGCCTCCATGCCGGCGGGCTTGGGAAGGCTGCCCTCCTGGTAGAGGGCGTCAATCAGCCGGGACTCCACCTCGGCGGTGCAAAAGCCCGTGTAGCTCTTGTCCACCCGCACATAGTCCCGCTCGTAGTCCTGGGCATCCATCTTGATGGCGTTGGCGCGGATTCGCAGGTTCGTGTCCATGGTCACGAAGATGGTCTCCTTGCCGGGCTCGGTCTTCATCACATCCCAGGCCACGGCCAGGATCAGGTCGTCCTTCTTGTCAAAGGTCAGCACCTCGTTGGGGAGGGTGTCCTTGGCAAACAACACCCGCAGCTTCCCCCCGGTCTCCATGAGCACCCCGTCGGACAGGCTGCCCTTCTTTCGGTAGCTGTCTATCTCGCGGGACACGGCGCGGGCGTTGCGGCCCAGCTCCGACAGGTCCTTCTTGAAGGTGTCAATCTCCT
>CAZMEC010000106.1:2181-11013 GCA_964565265.1 uncultured Myxococcales bacterium | reverse complement strand
CGGCACCCTCATCCGGCCCTTCGGGCCACCTTCCCCCACGGGGGGAAGGGAATTTGGAAGGGATTAAACGCAGAAGGCCCGCCCCTTTTGGGGGCGGGCCTTCTTGATCCTTTTTGGGGCTTGGGCCCCTGGTCGCTTAGGCGTTGTAGCGGCGGCGAAGGACGGGGACGAGGAACAGGGCCAGCAGGAGGGCCAGCACGGAGGCGCTGGAGCTGTTGCCGACGGTGCAGCCGCTGCTGCTGCTCTTCTTGTCCTCGGTGGGGGTGGTGTCGGTGCCACTGGTGGTGTCGTCGGCCATGGGGACATCGGACAGCTCGACGGTGTCGTCTTCCATGGCAATGTCGTCTTCGGGCTCAAGGGTGTCGTCCTCGATCTCAAGGGCGTCGCTCTCGTTGCCGATGTCGGTCTCGGTGTAGGTGTCCTGCTCGGCCACGACATCACCTTCGGGCACTTCGATCTCGGGGCATTCCATGGTCGTGCCCTCGGGCACGGTATCCACGCCGCCGCAGTCGAAGAAGCCGGCATCCTCGGACCAGCCGCAGGTGGTCTCGCCCTCGGCGCAGTCGATGGCGCACAGGCCATCGCCATTCACGGCGCACCACACCACCATGGCCTCTTCGCAGCAGCCCACATCATTGATGGTGGCGCAGTCAGCGGCGATGATTTGAGCGGCTTCGATACCGTCGCATCCGTCCGTGGTGGCAAAGGAGGCGGAGGGGGCACTCACCAGCACCGCAACCGCAATACCCAGACCCAAAAAGAACCTTTTCATCGTTTCCTCCAAGTTAAAATCCCGTTTATCAACGGCGCTGCATTATTCTCTTCGCGGGCCTGATTGTCAATTCCCGAACCCGAATTCGCGTCGGTGACAAGGAGGCACCAGGCCCCCGCGAGGCTGTTGCTGGGACCTGGGGGAAGGGAGAATGGGCCGCTGGAGGCCAGCGTCACAGGAAGCGCTTTTCCTCAAGGAGGCAGACCTCGGGCTCCAGCTCAACGCCCTGGCTGTCCAGGACCCGGCGGCGGACCTCCTCCAGCAGGGCCAGCACCTGGGCGCCGGTGGCCTCCCCGCAGTTCACGATGAAGCCCTTGTGCTTCTCGGAGACCTTGGCGTCCCCAATGCGTAGGCCACCGCAGCCGGCGACCTCAATTAGGCGCCCGGCGAAGTCCCCCTTGGGCCGCTTGAACACCGACCCGGCACAGAGGACCTCGGGCGGAAACTTGGACTTGCGCAGGGCCCGGCTGGCGTCCATGCGCTGCCGAATGGCCGAGGGCTCGTCCTGCCCCTGGCCATGCAGCAGGGCCTCCACCACCAGCCCGGGCCGGCTGTGAAAGAGGCTGTGGCGGTAGCTGAAGTCCAGCTCCCCAGCGGAGGTCTCGTGCAGGGCCCCGTCCCGGTCCAGCCAGCGCACGAGGGTCGTGTTGCCCGCCGCATCCCCCTCGTTGTTGCCGGCGTTCATGAAGACCGCGCCTCCCACCGTCCCCGGGATGTCGAAGATCCATTCGAAGCCTGCCACCCCAAGGCCCAGCGCGAACTCGGCCAGGGCCTCATCCGTGACCCCGGCCCCCGCGCGGATGAGCCCGTCCTCAAGGTCCAGCCGGTCCAGCCCCCCGCGGGTACACAGCACCACCCCCCGCAGCCCCTCATCGGGGGCCAGGATGTTGGAGCCTCCCCCCAGGATGAACAGAGGCAGCCCCTCCTGCCCGGCCACGGCCAAGGCCAGCCGGGCGTCCTCCAGGCTGTGGGGAACCAGAAAATACTGGGCCGGTCCGCCAATGCAGAACGAAGAGTGGGCCCTCAGGGGCTCCTCCAGCAGGATCTCGCCGGTGAATCCGGCCCGCTCAAACAGGTTGGCCTTCAAGGGGACTCTCCTGGCTCAGGCGACGGGGCGCTTGAAATAGAACTTCCGGTAGTCGTGGACATGAATCAACTCCCAGCCCAGGGCGCCCACCCGATTGAAGGCCTCCTCGCTGTGGTTTCGGTCCACGCCGTCCAGGGGCGCGAAGGGCCTGCCGTCTCGGCAGAAGCAGTACTGGTTGTCGGTTTCCCCTTCCTTCGGGGTGGGCAGCTCCCAGGACAGCACCAGGTATTCCCATTTCATGTGTGTCTCCTCGACTGATGGCCGCGCCAATCTAACCCGCAAAAGCCTGCGGGCGCAAACATTGAACTATCTACAGTGCCGGAGGGCCTTGGCCCATTGTCGCTGTCGCCAGGGCAGCTCCCAGAAGCCCGGCCCCGGCGGGCCGCTGACCCTTGGGCAGGCCCGCCGCAAGACCCGCTGGGCGTTGTAGGAGAGCCGGTCCTCTGGGGCCCCCACCAGAGGCAGCATGGCCAGGGCCAGGGCGCGGCGCTTCAGCTTGCTGAACTCGGGGAAGCCCAGCTCCGGCGTCTGGATTCGGCGGGCGCCCATCTTGGAGATCCACTTGTTCCAGGGGGCGCGGCCCATGGGGAACTCGGGAAGCGGCAGGTTGAAGATGACCGAGAGGGAGCGGGCCGCCGCGGCCACCGTGGCCGGGTCCGGGTCCTCCAGCAAGGGCACCAAGGCCTTGGCGACCTTGAGGGCGCTGCGGGAGTCCCCAAAGATCATCGCCCGTTGAGCCCCCCAGCGTCGCAGGTTGAGGGGGGGCACCAGGGGGCCGCCGGGCCGCTGAAACTCGCGTTGGTCCCCCAACAACTGCAGCGTCAGCTCGGGATTCCTGTCCCCCGTGGCCTCCACCAGGCCCAGCAGGCGGCTGAGCACCCGCAGGTCGTTCTCCCGCTTGAGCAGTCCGGCCAGCTCCCGTGGGGAGGGTCCGTCCCCGAGGCGCTCCAGGGCCTGGAGAGCCCCCAGGCGGAGGTCCGGGCTGGGGTGTCGCAGGTAGGGCCGGGCCTTCCTGGCCAGGCCCCGCTCGCCGGTAGTGGCCAGGAAGCGAAGCACCTGTAGGAGCTGGCTCTCTCTTTCCCCCTGGGCCCCCTTTTTCTTTTTTTCCAAGGTCGCCAGCAGCCCCAGCACCCGGCGCAGGTGCTGCTTGTACAGCGCCCGCCCCGCCCTGGAGGCCTTGCCCCTGTCCAGGTCCACACAGCCCTCGGCGGCGTCCTCCTCACTGCAGTAGATCCGCACATGGTAGTGGTCATCATGGGGGAGGGCGCCCGCCGGTTGGCGGACCCGTTCGTGGAGCAGTTTGAGGGCAGCGCGGCCCTCCTTGGCGGCCTCTTTCTCAAGTAGCTTGATTAAGAACTTGGCACAGAAAACCATTTGCACGCGAGGCTTTTTTGACTCCAGGAGGCTTTTGACCAGGGCCCAGTTGCGCGCCGGGTCAAAGTGCAACTCCGTGCCGTCGTCGGCCATCACCGTACCCCCCGGGCGGGCCAGCACCCGCAGCTCCGGGAGGTGACGCTGTCGCCCCTCGCGATCGAGCAGGTAGTAGGCCAGATCCATGTCCCGGCCCCCCTGGTGGGAGATGCTCCACGGGATGGCTCCGCCCCCCTGTCTGCCAAGGTTTGCCACGCCCAGGACGGCCCCCGGGAAGCGGGCGGCCACGGCGGCGGCGGAATCCTGCAATAGTGCTAATAGTTCATCAACTCCATAAAGTATATTGCGTTCCACGAGATTTTGTAGGACTATGTGGTTGTCGCCCTTCGGGGAGAGCTTGCGGGACCGGGCGACACACCCACCGGCAACGGTGCCCTGGGAGACGCTGCCCTGGTCCAAAAATGAAAACTCGGGATGG
The DNA here is from genome assembly GCA_964565265.1 of uncultured Myxococcales bacterium. Taxonomy (GTDB): domain Bacteria; phylum Myxococcota_A; class UBA9042; order CAIXZC01; family CAIXZC01; genus CAIXZC01. The sequence goes on along the minus strand of CAZMEC010000106.1, from coordinate 7,305 downwards.
TTGCAGGGCCCCGCGCCGATGGGCAGGGTCCAGGGTTGGTCCAGGGGGGAGCGCCGGGGGGCGGCCTCCATGGTCTCGCTGCTGCGCCGGAGCTGGTTCCAGGGGAAGGCTTCGGGGGTCGCCGACGGACTCAAGGCGAAAAAGATGCAGCACAAAACCTGGAAGACAAGCCCTGTAACCACGAAGCACCTCCGGGGCTCGTGAATAAAGGTACGACGCCCCTGTTGGCAAGTGAAAAGAAGACCCGGCCCCTTCCGAAGGGGAATTGACCGAGGAGGCTAACATGGAAAGCAGACTGAACACCGAATACACCGTCCCCGGCTCGGACCGGATCTATTTCTCCAGCGTCGGCAAACTTGGGCTGCTGACCCCCGGCGAGGAGCTCATCGTGGCCCGCCGCTTCAAGGCCCATGCCCGCAAGCAGGATCTGCGGATCCTGGCGGAGTCCAACCTGCGCTTCGTAATCAAGGTGGCCCAGGAATACCGCAACTACGGCTTCCCCATGATGGACCTCATCCAGGAGGGGAACATCGGCCTCATCAAGGCCATCGAGCGCTTCGACCCCGAGAAGGGCTTCCGGCTGATCTCCTATGGAGTGTGGTGGATTCGGGCCGCCATCCAGGAGTTCATCCTCAAGAACTGGAGCCTGGTGAAGATCGGGACCACCCAGTTGCAGCGCAGATTGTTCAACAACCTGCAAAGCAGCCAGCGGCGCATCGCCAAGTTGACCGACATAGATGCCTTTGACCAGGAGACCCGCAAGCTGGCCGAGCAGATGGGCGGCACCGTGGACGAGATCCGCGAGTTGCTGGCCCGCTTCACCGCCAGGGACAGCTCCCTGGATGCGCCGGTGCACCTTGGGGACGACGGCAGCCACACCCTCATGGACCGCCTGGCCTCCCATCCTGGGGACGAGGCCGTGGACGAGGCCCTGGCCCGGACCGAGGTCGAGGAACTGCGCCGCACCCTGCTGGGTTCGGCCATGGGCAGGCTCAATGAGCGGGACCGGCACATCCTGGACCAGCGCCACCTGAGGGACGAGCCCCTGACCCTTCGGGAACTGGGCGAGCAGCTTGGCGTGTCCAAGGAACGGGTCCGCCAGTTGGAGAGCCGCGCCGTTGAGGAAGTCCGCAAGTCCCTGACCCGCAACCAGCAGTTCCAGAGCCTGTAGTTTCCAACTCCCCCCGGAGCCCCCCCCTTGTACGCGATCGGCGGCAGTGTTAGATTACCCCACAACAATGGGAGGGCAGCCATGGCGAAGGTCAATTTCGAACACAAGCACAGCCTGAGCAGAGCGGAAGCAGTGGCCAAGGCCAAGAAGATCATGGACGAGGTGAAGGGGCAGTTTTCGTCCTTTGTGCAGGACATCTCCTGGAACAAGGAAGAGACCATGGCCAAGGCCACGGGCAAGGGCTTCAGCGCCGAGGTTCATGTGGACGACGGGAAGCTGCGGGTCCTGGTGGAACTGCCTGGCCTTGCGGGCATGGTGCTGGCCTCCAAGGTGGAGTCCAAGATGAAGGAACTGGTCACCAAGTATTTCGCCTGATAGCCCTGCCGCGCGGCGCCTCGGATCAATAAAATTTGCTAGTCACCCCCCCGGTGTAGGATCGGCGCCCGGAGGTGGTAGATGAAACTTCGAATGATGCTGGCCGTGGTTGCTGCGCTGGTGCTGCTGGTTGCTGTGGTGGGTGCCCGTTGGCAGGGCTGGTTCGAGGAGAGCATCTTTGCCCTTGGGTTTGCGGCCATGTTCTTTGTGGGGGCCCTGGTGTTCCCGCCCGCAGACCAGGAACTCTATGACGACGAGGACGGAGACTGGCAGTTCCACGGTCGGGCCCCCGTTGGACCCGAGTACCGTTGGGAGGCCAAGTCCGGTGCCGAGGTCTCTGGCCGCTTCCAGGACTGAGTCCCGGCCGGGGGCTCGCAGACAGGACCAAATGAGAGGCTCAACTAGCATCGGCGTTGGTGTGCTTGCTTTGGCCGTGTTTTGCCTGGGGTTGGCCCCGGGGGCGGCCTTTGCTGCCTCCCCGAAGAAGCCCGAGGCCAAGAAGGTCGTTGAGAAGAAGCCCGAGGCCAAGAAGGTTGCCGAGAAGAAGCCCGCTGAGAAAAAGCCCGCTGAGAAGAAGAAAGCCAAGCCAGAAGCCAAGAAGCCTGAGAAGAAGCCCGCCAAGAAGTCTGGGCACCGCAAGCCCGAGCCCAGGAAGAAGGATCGGAAGTCGCGGGGCGACGAGCGCCGCAGCCACCGGAAGGCCGAGGAGCGCAAGCCCCAGCCCAAGCCGGAGGAGACCTGCCTCTCCTTTCAGCAGGGGGACGAGGGCCCCACTGAGTACTTCCGGGCCCTGACTCAGTTGCCCGACCTCCACGCCTTCCCCAAGGACACCAGACGCTGGACCGTGAGCGCGCTGGTGAAGACCGGCAAGGACGCCGTGCTGGTGGACGGCCTGAGCTTTAGGCGCAAAGGGGAGGCCTGGATCTGGGACGGCATGAAGGCCATGTCCTCCGGGGGGGCGACCCGGATCGCGGCGCTGAGCGAGGCGGGGGTCAGCCCTGATACCTGCGCCAGCAGCCCCGACAAATGGCTGGTGGGGCTGGGCGCCCTGGTGAAGCGTGAGGAGTGGGATGAGTTGCTGCTGGACTCCACCTGGAAGCGCAACCCCGAGGCCCACTCGCTGGTGGATCAGATCAAGACCGACCTCAAGGCCTGCGGGCGGGAGCGCTATCTGGCCAACCTGGCGAGGCTGCCGAAATTCGGCCTGCTGTCGCCGTCCCTGTGGTTTCTTCTGTTGAAGGTTGAGACGGGCGGCGATAAAAGGGCCGACTATGTGGAACTGGGCTTGGTGCCTGTGAAGGACCAGTTCCGGGTGGCCTCGCTGCGAGTGGTTTGCACAGACTGACGGGGCAAGACCCCGGGTGGAGGTTGGTGGACTTGGCGCTGCTGGAAGGACGGCTGGATTCATTCCGCTTCGGGCTGCTGTTTGCGGTCTCCTGGGCCTGTCTGGCCCTGGTGCCGGACTTTGCGGCGCCGGGGTGGGACTCCAGGCTGATCTTCTCGGCCCTGTTCTTCAATTTCTGCGTGGGTCTGTTGGCGGGGATTCCCCTGGGGCTGGCCTTCGCAGTCTTTGTGCCGGGGGGCAACCCCTTGGGGGCCACGCTGTCCCTGGGGCGCCGGTTCTGGACCTGGGTGCTTCGCCCCAGTCTGGGGACCGCTGAAAGGACCGCCTCCCTGATGCTGGGGGTGGGCGTGGCCCTGGGGGTCCATGTGCTGCTGGCCTTGCCGCTGCTGGAGCGGGTGGCGGTGGAGGTGGCCCGCAGCGAGTACCAGGCCCTCATCTCGTATTTCGTTGTGGTGGGGCTGGGACTGGCCCTGGCGCCCCTGGCCCTGGTCCTGGTCATCCTGGCGCGGCTGGTTCTGGGGTCGGTGCGCCGGTACACCGGCGTCTCGCTGGTGGGGGCCAGGCCCCTGTACGCCTTTGCGGCCGTTGGGACGCTGACCCTGGCCCTGGCGGCCTGGTTTGTGCTGAACAACCTGGAGGCGGTGCGGCTGTCCCCCTGGCAGACCCCCACCCAGTTGGCCACCATGGGGCTGGCCTCGTTGCTGGTGGTGGCGGCCATTGAGTACCTGACCTATTCCCGCCACCTGGGCAGACCCCTGACCATCCTGGCCTCCCTGACCATCCTGGTGTCTGGCCTCTGCGCCGCCCTCCTGCCCTTGCAGGACCAGAATGCCCGAGCCCAGTTTCAGACCGGGCGGGCCAGTTCCCTGGCCTACGGCCTCCTGGGGGACCTGCTGGACGGCGACAACGACGGCTTCATGAGTGCCTTCGCGGGGGGCGACTGTGACCCCCTGGATGGGGATGTGAACCCCGCCGCCATCGACATTCCCGGCAACGGCGTGGACGAGGACTGCAGCGGCCGGGACGAGAGCGCGACGACGACTGCCTCAGCCGTCTGGGACTTCCCCCTGGACGGCCTCAAGGAGGGCCTGAGGATGGGCCTCCCGGTGATCCTCGTGACCAACGACGCCATGAGCGCCAACCATGTGGGCTTCATGGGCTACGAGCGCCCCATTTCTCCCAACCTGGACCGCCTCGCCAGCACCTGCGTGCGCTTCCACAAGGCCTTCAGTCAGGGGCCCAGCACCCGGATCTCGCTGCCCTCCTTCTTCACCTCCCTGTTCGACACCCAGACCGAGTTCCAGCCCGTGGGGAAGAATCCCCACCCCTTCTCGCCCAACAACCTGACCATGGCGGAGATCTTCGCCCAGAACGGCTACGACACAGTGGCGGTGGTGCCCAAGTGGTACTTCACCTCCATGTGGAAGGGGATCCTCCAGGGGTTTGACGAGGTGGATGAGCGCCCCATCAAGCACTACAACGAGAAGAAGGGGCGCACCAAGAACGCCAAGTGGGTCACCAAGTCAGCCCTGGACCAGCTCAAGAAGCACCGGGACAGGCCGCTGTTCCTGTGGGTCCACTATTACGATGTACACTTCCCCTACCGGCAGCCTCCCGGGACCCGCAGCTTCGGGCCTGAGCGCCAGGACAAGTTCGACGCCTCCATGCTGTTCTGGGACAAGGAGTCGGCGCCCCTCTTCAAGGAGATCAAGCGCCTCTACGGCAAGTCTGGGTACATCCTGGTGGTCACCGCGGACCACGGGTCGGCCTTCGACGAGCGCCACCCGAAGTTCGCCAACGGCTATGACCTGTACACGGCCACCCTCCACATCCCCATGTTGTGGTGCGGGCCCTATTTCAAGCCCGGGGATGTTCGCGATACCCCCGTGAGCCTGATGGATGTGCTGCCCACCTTCGTCAATCTGCTGGGGCTGGGGGGAGATTTCTCGTTTGAGGGGACCAGTCTGGTGCCGCTGCTGGCGGGCAAACTGGCGGCCTTCAACGGGCGCCACATCTTCCACCAGTTCTTCCTGTCGGAGAAGGCCATCAAGGGCAAGGACCCGCTGCAACAGGTGGCGGTGCGGTCGGCGACCCACAACTACATCTGGAACCGCCTCAAGGACACCCGGGAGTTGTACGACTTCACCAAGGACCCCTGGGAGACCAACAGCCTGGTGGGGCGCAAGTCCAAGCTCACCGCCGAGATGCATGCCCGGCTTCAGGCCTTGTTGTA
>CAZMEC010000106.1:0-2081 GCA_964565265.1 uncultured Myxococcales bacterium | reverse complement strand
CTGATCACCCTGGCGGGCCTGGCCCTGGTGTCCTGGGACCGGGTGCTGCGGCCCTCGTCGCATTTTCACTTCACGGATCTGGCGCAGTCCTTTCTGGCCGGGCGGCTGGATACGGACACGCCGCTGCGACGCAAGGGGGTGGGCCCCATTCCAGGGGACCCGGAGGGGCTGGCCCGGGCGGTGGACCGGCACCTGGGCGAGAACGGGGGCTGGAACGATTGGGCCTCCTACTACGAGATCACGCTGCCCGGGGGCGAGCGCTATACCGGCGTGTGGCCCTGGAAGAACCGGCGCAAGGGGGCGCCGGGGCATGACCGGCGAGACGAGTTTGTGACCACCGATGGGCGGCACCTGAAGCTGGCGGCGTCGGACGCGGTGCGGCTGTGTGAGACCGAGCCCCAGGGCGTGTCCGCCAAGGAGGGCCTGGCCTGGGCCGAGCGGGACCGCTACCCCGAGCGGCGAAGGGCTTGTGCTGAATATGACGGCCCTGGGGTGGACCGCTGCCCCGCAGGCACGAGGCCCTTCACCTGCATGCAGCGGCACCACTTCGTGTCCTTCCCGCCGGGGCCGGCGCTGTTGGCGCTGCCGGCCGTGGCGTTGGTGCACTACAACTTCAACGATGTGGTCTTCACGCTGCTGCTGGCGGGGCTGTGTGCGGTGCTGCTGCTGGGGCTGCTGGGGCACCTGCGGCGCCTGGGATACTCGGGACAGGACTGGCGCAGCGACCTGTGGATGGTCTTTGCCTTTGTCTTCGGGACCGTGTTCTTCTTCAGCGCGGTGCGGGGAGAGGTGTGGTTCTCGGCCCTCATCTGTGGCGTGCTGTTCAACCTGATCTATGTGTGGGCGGCCACGGACCTGCGGCACCCCCTGGTGGCGGGCCTGGCCCTGGCGGCGGCCTTCTCCTGCCGGACCAGCGCCCTCTTTGGGGCGGTCTACTTCGGGCTCATGCTGTTGCTGCTGAGGGCCCCCTGGGACCGGGCTGGGATCTGGTTGCGCTTCAAGAAGGCGCTGGCCTTCGGGCTGCCCTGTCTGGTGGCCGGGGTGCTCCTCATGTTCTACAACAAGGCCCGCTACCACAGCTTCGGGGAGTTCGGCCACAGCTACCTGATGGATGGCACCAGGGACAGCATCGTGGACCACGGGATGTTCAGCCTCTGGTTCCTGTCCCGCAACCTGGCGGCGGCCTTCACCAACCTGCCCCTGCCCCTGGACCACTGGCCCTGGGTCAGGATCAGCGGCCACGGGCTGTCCTTGCTGTTCACCACGCCCATCTTTCTCTACCTGCTGTGGCCCCGGAGAGGGGACCGACAGCAGGAGGGGCTGGACCGATTCCATTGGCCCCTGCGCCGCATCCTCTGGGCGAGCGTGGCCGCTGTGGGCGTCCCTCTCCTGTTGTACCAGAACACCGGTTGGCTGCAGTTTGGCTTCCGGTTCAGCCTGGATGTGATGCCCTTCCTGTGGGTCCTCTTCGCGCTGGACAGGCGCCCCCGTGGCCCCCTCTTCAAGGCCCTGATAGTCCTGGGCTTCCTGGTGAACCTCTTCGGCGCCCTGACCTTCGGCCGCTTCCCCGCCTTCTACGGCTGACATCCCTACCGACCCCACTACCGGCGTTGGCGCTTGATGGCCCAGGTGACTGCCAGGAGCAGGAGGGCGGCTGCCAGCAGCGCCAGCAGGTATTTGCCCCAGCTTGAAAGCTGGGCGGTGGCGAGTTCCAGGTCTTGAAGGTTGTCCCCCAGTTTGAACCCGATGAAGAACAGCAGGGCGTTCCAGGCGGTGGCCCCCAGGGCTGCGTAGACGAAGGTCTTGGCCTTGGAGATACCCGCCAGGCCCGCGGCCAGGAAGAAGGCCGGCCGGATGCCTGGGAAGAAGCGGTTGGCCAACAACAGGGGCGCCCCGAAGCGGCGAAAGCCCCTCAGCAGGGCCTCCAGGGCGCCCTCCTGTTTGGGGTGGACGCGGCGCCCCATGCCGATGCCCGCCAGCAGCACCAGCATGGCCCCCAACACCGATCCCGCCGTGCAGCTCAGAAAGGCCAGCAGGTCCAAGAAGGGCGCCTCGGCGAAGATCACCGCCGCCGCCAGGGA
>CAZMEC010000105.1:0-11149 GCA_964565265.1 uncultured Myxococcales bacterium | reverse complement strand
ATGGCCTCGGGCCAGCAGATGCCCTTGGCGTCGTGGCGCTGCTCGATGGCGGAGGCCATGATCCGGGTCACGCCGATGCCGTAGCAGCCCATGACGCAGTGCTGATCCTTGCCGTCTTCATCCAGGAAGTTGCAGTTCATCGGGGCCGAGTACTTGGTGCCCAGGAAGAACACATGGCCCACCTCAATGCCCCGGAACAGCTTGTAGAGGCCCTTGCCGCAACGGGGGCAGGGGTCCTGATCCGCCACTTCCCGAACATCAGCGAAGCGAGTGGCCTGGAAGTCGCGCCCAAGGACCACGCCCTGGAGGTGATGCTGGTCCTCGTTGGCCCCGACCACGAGGCCGGCGCTGCCAATGAGGCCGAAGTCCACGATGACTGGGATCTTGAGGCCCACGGGGCCGGCAAAGCCCACCGGGGCGCCCGTCACCTGCTTGATGGTGACCTCATCGGCCAGCTCCACCGTGGTGGCCCCTAGGGCCCGGCGCAGCTTGATCTCGCCCACCTCTTTGTCCCCCCGAACCAGCACCGCGGTGGGGACACCGTCCACCAGATAGATCAGGGTCTTGGCCAGGGCCGTGGGGCTGATCTTGAAGAACTCGCTGACCTGCTCCACGGTGTGGACGCCAGGCGTGTGAGCCTTGGAAAACGCGGGCAGGCCCTCCGGGGCGGCCTGAACCGCAACCTCGGGCAGGGGGGCCAGTTCCTGGTTCACGGTGAAGCTGCAGTGCTCGCAGCGCAGGACATAGTCCTCACCGGTGTCGGCCATCACCTGGAACTCGTGGGACATGGTGCCGCCAATGTTGCCGGTGTCCGCCTCCACGGCCGCAAACTGCAGGCCGCAGCGCCGGAAGATCCGCTCATAGGCGTGGTACATGGCCCAATAGGTTTCCTTGGCTGCCTCCGCGTTCTTGTCGAAGGAGTACCCGTCCTTCATGATGAACTCTCGGCCACGCATGAGGCCGCCCCGGGGCTTGATCTCGTCCCGGAACTTGAACTGGATCTGGTACAGGTTCAGGGGCAGGTCCCGGTAGGACCGGACATCCCGGCGCACCAGATCGGTGATGACCTCTTCGTGGGTCGGGCCCAGGCAGAACTCCCGGTCGTGGCGGTCCCGAAAGCGCAGCAACTCGGCGCCGTATTTTTCCCAGCGGCCGGACTCGATCCAGAGATCCGAGGGCTGCACCGCTGGCAGCAGCACCTCCAGCGCCCCGGCGCGGTCAAGTTCCTGGCGGATGATCTCGGAGACCTTCCGCAGGACCCGCTGACCCAGGGGCAGGAAGTCGTAGATCCCGGCCGCCATCATGCGCATGTAGCCGCCGCGGACCAGGAAGATGTGGGAGGCCAGCTCCGCATCGCGGGGGGCCTCCTTGAGGGTCGGGATGTGATAGCGGGAATAGCGCATGGGCGGGACCTCAGTAGTCGTAGGCAGCGTGCATCGAGCGGATGAGCTCAAGGAGGCCGACCATGCGCTGCAGGTCACCCTCGAACCGGTAGGCCTCCTGGAGGTCCTCCACATTCGTGTACTGGGAGAACACCTCCAGGGCCTGGGCCACCAGGTAATAGGCCGTGTCGAAGGTCTCCTTGTCGCCGGTCTTGTAGGCCACATAGATCTTGCCGCTGAAGGGGTCGGGGAATTCCACCGACTCGGTCCCGGCGGGGATGTCGATGGCATCCTCGTGGCCCTTGAGGAAGATCCTGGTGGTGTCCAGGAAGCGGTGGTCGTAGTTGTTCACCATGAGGCTCATGCCGTAGTAGGCAGCCAGCATGGGAATCCGGTACCAGGTGGTGGGCAGGTCGTAGTCCACGGGCTCGGGCTCAAGGAAGTGGCCGTCCGCGCAGAACGACTCGTCATCCAGGTTCTGCCAATTCCGCAGGGCCAGGCGCTGGGGATTGCCGGAGGCATCCTCCACCACGCAGGGGGCGTAGTTCTCGGCCCGATGGGTGGTGAGGCCGCCCAGCAGCCTGATCATCCGGTCGGGGAAGAAGTTGTAGTAGTTGATGAGGTAGGTCCGCCGATCGGGGAACTCGTCGATGTTGAGGAAGTTGGTCATGGGATCGCACAGCGCATTGAGGGCGTTCAACCGGTCATAGATGGCGCCGCCGGTGACGGGCTGCATCATTTCGCCGTAGAAGATGTAGGACGGATAGAGGGGGCGGGCTCCGAAGCGGCCGGCGTTCTCCTCCAGCACGAAGAACTTGGACAGCTCTCCGCGGTTGTAGTCGGTCATGGTCTCATAGCGGTTGCGCTCAGGGTTGAAGCCGTAGTACCGGGTGTCCGGGTAGACGCCGTCGGGGATGGCGAACACGGACATCAAGGCGTTGAAGCCCTCCAGGGAGGCCACAGCCCCCACCAGACCGCCGTTCAGGTCCTCTTCCCAGGGCGTGCCAAAGCGCTTCTTCCAGAAGTCATTGGTGTTGTAGCGGACGAAGTTCACGGCCCACCACTGGAACTGCTGCTTCACCCGGGTGAAGGCAAAGGCCACCCGCCAGGCGTAGTTCTCGGGGTGGAACATGAGGTCCTGCCTCCAGTGCCCCCAGAACAGCCAGTACCACCAGTAATCTTCCAGGGTGTTGCGGGTGATCTCGTAGGGATCCACGCCCTCGTCCCACATGTTGCACAGGGGGGTGCGCCCGGCGTACTCGTCAGAGCAGAAGCGGTAGGGCACCTCCACCAGGTCGGGGGAGCCACAGTAGGCCTTGCCAAGCTGGGCGCGGCACACGGTGCACCCCGCGCAGCCCGCGTCGGCGGCACAGTCAGCGTCGCTGTTGCAGAGCTTGCCCACCACCTCGGTCCAGAGCTTGTTCTCGCGGTCGTAGATCTTGTCCACGCCGCCGAAGATCTCGGGGATCTTGGTGTAGTGAACGGTCTTGAACAGGGCGGCCAACTTGCTCTCGTCCTGCATGACTGCGGGCACCTGCCAGGGGGTGCCGGCGTTCTGGGGTTCCTCCAGGTAGGCCTCGTAGTCACCCAGGTCGGGGGTCTCAGCAAAGACCTCCAGGATGCCGCCGTAGCCAAACTTGATGGCCGCCAGGTCGTACAACCCCAGGCCATGCCACAGGGAGTTGAACTTGGCGCCGTAGTCCATGATGGAGCTGTACTGCAGGCCCCTCATGCCGCCTTCCCGCTGGTAGGTCTTCTCGGCCCCGAAGATGTCCACAGGCACGCCGGCCTCGGCGGGCAGCTTCAGCGCCCAGTATTCCTTGTGGAAGTTCATGGCGTCGGTGGTGGCCTCAAAGTTGTGGCGCAGACCCAGGGTGTGACCAAGCTCGTGAATCGTGAGGGACACAAATTCCCTGGCGTTGATGTCCTCGACGACCTCTTTGCGGAGGGCCGCAAACTGGGCCTTCATGAAGTCCTGGGTGGCCGCCATGGCGGGCTCTTTCACGCTGTAGTACCAGGCCGCGGGGGGCCAGTAGGCGTAGGAGGACCACTGTTCGGCCTCAAGGATGCGGGCAGAGAGCTGGCGGCCCAGCTTCTCCACGGTGCAGGTGTTGACCCAGTAGTAGCCCGTGAAGGAGCCCTGGTCCACCTTCAGGCAGGTGTCGCCGGCCATCGCCACGGTGGCGTTGTAGGGCTTCACATTGCTGAGCATGGGGTAGTCCTCACGCTGCCGCACGGCGCCCTCTTCGGCGGCGGTGCAGGGATCCTTGACCAGATCAAATTCGGCCATATCGAAGGTCAGTTCGTTGCCGTCGGCCAGGGCGTTCTCAACGGCGGCGCAGATGCCGTCATTGTAGCGACCTTCCCACTGCTTCACGGTCTCGATGATGGCGCCGTCCATGAACTCCACGCGGGTCATGGAGTTCTTGGCGTAGAAGCGGAAGGTCTCCATCTGGCGCTCAACACCCTTGTAGTTGGCCCAGTTCTTCAGCTTCAGGTCCTCTTCGTTGGCAGCGTTCAGGGTCTCAGAGGTCCCCACGGTGGGATCCCTGAAGAGGGAGCGGAACCAGGGCAGCACCAGGGCGGCCTCAAGGACGGGGTTGGAGGAGATGAGCCCCATGCGCAGGGAGACCCAGTCGCTGTCCTGGGGAACCATCCCGTTGGCCAGCAACTGGGCGCGGACCTTGGGCTTGATGGCCCCGGACACCAGCGCCCGAGCGGATTCCAGCGAGCTGGGCGGGGGGTTGTTGTTGATGCTGACCATCTCGGCATAGAACTCGTCGGCCTTGTCCACACCCTCGGCCACGCCAGCGTACTCCTTGGCCCCCACCACATATTCGATGAGGTCGGCGGCGCTGTTGGCCTGGCGATTCATGGCGCCGATGTAGATGTTGGCGTTGCCAGAGATGATCTTGCCCGTGAGGGGGTCGGGGGACGGGGGGCCGTAACCCAGGAGGCCGTAGCTCATGGGGCGCTCGATGCCCACGATGAAGCTGTACCGGAGATCGCCGGCGACCTTGGCGTAGTCCATGTCCTTGCAATAGGTGGCGCTGGTCTCGGCCACGGGCAGGTTGGCGTCAATGGCAGCCTGGGCCTCGGAATTGTTGTTCTCGCAGACCACGAACATGGGCTTGTCAGCCCCAGCAGCGCCGGGCTTGAGGAAGTTGACAGTGTCCTCAAAGGGCTTGGACCAGGCCTGGGCAACGGCCTTGGCCTCCTGGACATACTCCCGGGGGAAGTCCTTGGAAAGGTAGTAGACGATGGGGGCGGGCTCCATGGCGGCGTAGTCTTCGGTGCCGTCTGCCTTGTAGACATGGGTCTTCCAGAGATCGAAGCGGTTGATGTAGTTGGACAGCCCGCCGTAGGTCACATCGTAGCGGTCATCGAAGTTGGCCCGCTCGGTGCGGAAGTAGCCGAACTTGCCCAGGAGATGGTCGTTGTAGTTCCAGGGCCGGTAGCTGTCGTTCTGGTCCACCTTGAGGAAGGCCGAGCGGATCTTGATCTGCTCGGAGGTGCACTCGTAGATGCCGCCCACATACCAGGGGTAGAAGAGGCAGATGGGCACATCGCCCCAACCCTCCAGGAACATGGTGGGGGCCGTGAAGATGTACTTGGCCACATAGTCGAAGTAGTTGGGGCCCACGGCCTCGTCCCGGAACATGCGGAAGTTCTCGTCACCGGGGGCGGCGTCGCCCTCGTAGACGGTGATGGCCACATTGTCCAGGATGGAGGACAGGGTCATGGAGAAGTTCTTGATCTGGGTCTCGGCCCAGTTCACCCGGATGTAGTCCCGCTCATACCAGAAGCGATCCGAGGTGTTCTCCGACAGCACATTGGTCTTCTCGCCGGTGGAGGGGTTGTACTCCCAGACGATGTCCAGGTGGCTCGCGATGGGGAACACCGCCAGGGGGGCGCCGCGGTAGACAAACCGGGTGGGATGCACGCACACCGCGTTCTTGGTGCTGCGCTCAGCCGCTGCCACGGAGTTGTCATGGCCGCAATAGAGGTATTCGTCCTTGAGCTCGGTCTGGCAGAAGTCGTGGGGCTTCTTCTGGGAGCCGCAGGCCAGGGTCTCGCCTGCGCCATACTTGAACTCCGTGCCCTGGGCGAACTTCTGATTCCTGGACTGGTAGGGGTTGGGCGTGTACTTGGCCTTGTCCCCGGGCAGCCAGGCCAGGTACGGGGTGTCGGAGTCGCCCTTCATACCGATGGTCCCGGTGTTGTACTGGAACTCGTAGGTCCGATAGAAGAACAGGTTGCCTTCCTGGATCTCAAACGAGCCGCGCTCGGTCTTGGAGGTGTCCCCCTCAAAGGAGTAGGCCGACGAGTAGGGAGTCTCCACCGTGGTCTGGCGGAAGTACCACTCGCCCTCCAGATCCTGCTTCTGGGTGACATTGTTTTGGGTCCGGTCGATCTCCCCCACATCCTGGGCGCAGGAAGCGGCCAGGCCAAGGAGGGCAACGGTCGGGAGGATTCGCATCACCAGGTTTCCAAAGGTCCTCATGGTCCCAACCTCCTAATAAATCAGATTGCCGAACAGCCGATTGAAGGACACCAAGAGGTCCAACAGCTCGATCTGTTCGTGAAGTTTGTTCTCAATGGCCGCCTTCTGGGCGTCCGTGTCGGCCGACTCGCCCCACTCCCACTGGTCGTACTCTGCCTTGAGGGCATTGAGCTTGGTGAGGAAGTCGAAGGACGCGTTGATGCGGGCCGGATCGTAGTTGGCCGTGCGGGCCTGGTAGGTCTTCTTGCTCCAGGGGTCGGTGAACTCAATGACCTCGGGGGCCAGGGCTCCAGAGGCCATGTCGTAGCATTCGCCACTGCCCTTGATGCAGATGAACAGCGAGTCAATGAACCCGGGGTCGAAGCCGGCCGGGATATAGGAGTAGCCGTAGAGGGCCATGTAGGCCTTCATGGACAAGCTCTCAATGGAGGTCTCGACCCGCGGCTTGCCCTCGGCCTCCCAAGGATGGTGAATGTCGAAGGGCTTGAACTGCCCGTCCTCCACATAGGGAGCGAACCAGGAGCGGTCGCCCACGATGAGGCCGGCCATGAGGTTGGTCAACTGCGTGTAGTAGACGGTGTTGAAGCCCACCGAGGCGCCAAGGCCAACGGAGACCTGCTCGCCGATGTAGTCCCCCAGGAAGTAGGAGGTGGAGTCGGTGAGGATCCAGGCGGCGGCCACCTTCTCCCAGAAGGAGCCGATCCAGGCGGCGTGGGAGAAGTAGTTGTAGCCAGCGTCCGCGTAATAGGTGGTGAAGGGGAACTTGCCGTCACCAATGGGGATGTCCAGCTCGGAGCCGGGCTGTCCAGACTTGAGGCTGAAGTTGATGTAGCGGGGGTCGCCCGTGCCGTCATCCACGAAGGAGTAGGAGCCCGGAGCCGGAGACACCACCAACTGGCTCAGCTTCTGGATTGAGTAGTCCGAAGCCACCTTCAGGTGGCCGAAGGCCAGGATGTTGTTGAAGTACAGATCTCTGGACTCGGCATAGGCGCGCAGGGAGTTGTAGTACAACGCATAGTAGCGACCGGCGTCCTGCATGGGGGGCAGCCAGCGCTCCACAATTCGGGTGTAGTAGCCCAAGGGGTTGCCGTAGCGGAAGGCGCCGAAGCGGTCCCGCTTGAAGGCGTCGTACACATAGTAGTCGTGGAGCTTGGACCAGGAGTGGCCAACGATCTCGGTGAGATCGGCGCCCATGTCGAAGATGTAGGTCTCAAAGGAGCCCATCCACCCGTCGTATTTGGCCTTGTAGGGCACCATCAGGTAGGTGATGTCGTAGAGGCCCCGGTCGTTGGACAGGTTCATCTTCTTCTCAAGCCTGGCCTTGCGGTAGGGAGCAGGGATACGGGAGAGGTTCTCCTTGATGCCGATGAAGTCAAAGAGGGTCATGTAGGGCGAGAAGATGAGCTGGCTGTGGATCTCCGTGTCGTACACGAAGCTGGAGCTCTGCTCGAGGGTGTCGCCGGACCAGACCCGCTGGACCTTGACCAGGGCCTGCTCAAGGTGGCGCTTGTCGGTGTAGATGTCCACCAGCTCGCCGTAGCCAAAGCGCAGGGCAGCGGTGTCGTACTTGCCCAGGCCGTAGAGATCGAAGTTGATGGCCCCGCCGTAGTCCATGAGGGAGGAGTACTGATACTCCGTACGGCCGTTGCTGGCCTCGTTCTCGGTCAGGTAGGGGCGGGGCATGTAGACCTTGACGGGGATCTCCGCTTCCGGGCCTTCCCAGATGGTCCAGGTGACCTGGCACTGGGCATCCGCCGTGCAGGCCTGGCCGCCGTCCTTCTGGCAGACGCCAGCGCCCTTGTCGCACTTGTCATCAATGACGCAGTAGCCGGCAGACTCCTTCTGACCCTGGGGGCAGGTGCCGCCAAAGTTGTCCGGCTTGCCCGCCACAGCACAGAGGCCGGAGGACTGCTCGGGGCCCTTCTGGCAGGAGACCTCGGCGGCATCCAGGTCCAGGGCGCCAGCGCAATCGGCGGCGGTGTCACAGTACTTGCGCTCCTTGACCTTGTCCATGCAGGTGCCGGCCAGGTCGCCGTGCTCGTCCACGCAGGCCTTCTTGGTGGCGCCGTCGACCTCCACGGACTTGCAGACAGAGCCGGGCTGGTAGCAGTCGGCGTTGGTCTTGCACAGCAACTGGCAGCGCTGGTCAAAGAAGACGCAGCCCAGGGAGCCGTCCATGGAGCACTTCTTGTAGTCCAGGTCGCGCTTCGAGTAGTAGGGGTCGAAGTAGTTGTACACATCGGTGGAGGCCGTGAAGTTGTGGCGCAGGCCCACGGTGTGGCCCACTTCGTGCAGCAGCGTGCCTTCAAACATCTCCTGGGTGATCTCCCAGTAGATGCAGTTGTCCTTATCCCCGCCGTACTCGGCCCGGTTGGCCTCGTTGTCGCACCACTCGGCGATACGCAGGGCGGTGCCCAGGACATTGGGCTCGTCGCTCTCGGCCATGCAGTAGCTCTTCTCGCCAAGCTTGATGAGGCGGTCCCGCTCGGTCCCGGCGAAGTCCTTGGTGCCCCAATAGAGGGGGGACATCTTGTCCGCGGCGGCCTTCTCGGCGTCGTGGTCGTGCAGCAGGCTGCAACCGGAGGAGGCGGCCTTGACCTCTTCGTTGATGAGCAGCTTCTCAATCCAGGTGCCCTTCACCAGGCTCATGCGGGCCAGGGCGGCCTTGGGGCTGACGCCGTCCACCAGGGAATCCACGGCCATCTTCCACGCAAACTTGGGATCCGTGGCCATCCGCTTGACCACCGGATCGTTGAGCTGCTTCAGGGCCACGGTCTCCTCCTGGGGGGTCGCCCAGAAGCGCTTCATGGGCGGGCGACGGGCCAGGTTCTCGGTGGCCTTCTTGTCCAGCAGGGCCTTGTCCAACAGGGGCGCGTAGAGGCTGCCGTAGCCGTTGTCCGGGGGGTTGTTCTCAATGTATTCCTTGATGTACTCGGCGCTGGCGATGTCGTCCGGGGAGAGTTCCCCGGTGGAGAGCTTGAGCAGGTCCCGGGAGTACTGGGCGTAGGTCAGCATGTCAGCGCCGTAGATGTTGGCGCAGGCGTGATAGATCTGACCCGTCTTGGGGTCCGCGGCGGAGGGGCCGTAGCCCAGCGGAGAGGCGGCCTGGGCCTCGCCGACCCAATACAAGAAGGAGTAGCGGATGTCGCCGTGCTTCTTGATGTCGTAGGGGTTGGGGACTTCCTTGCAGGGGTTGCGCCAGGCGCTCACGGCCTGGTCGAACCACCAGTAACGGCAGTCGTTGCGGGCTTCCCGGTCCACGGACTCTTTCCCGGTGGGGGCGCCGTCCGCGGCCTCGTTGGGATCGCAGGCATCGCCAGAGAAGACATTGTCGCAGACCACGAACATGTCCGGCAGGGCGGCCTTGATCTCCTTGACCCGGGCCATATCTTCGGGCTCCAGTTCGGTTCTCCAACCGGTGCAGGTGCCCACGCCGTTGTTGGAGTAGCAGGTGACATCGCCGGGCTCGCCATGACTGATCACGGTGATGCGGTTGTTGCCCTTGCGCATGCCGGTGTAGACGCTGGCCTGGCCGAAGCGCAGGTCGGAGGCGCGCAGGCCGCCGTTCACAGCGAAGTCCACGCCGCCCCGGCCGGGGAAGGCATGCACGAAGCGGATGCCCTTGGTGCCCAGGGCCTTGACGGTGATGTTGAAGGCCAGGACGCCCTTGAGGGTGGCGTTGCCGGAGATGACCACGGTGACGATCTCGTCCTTGGCAATGCGGACGCCAAACACGGTGCCCACCAGGGCGCCGGCCTGATCCTTCACCTGGATGTTGCGGACGGACTCGGCGGTGCTGACGAAGCAGTTGCCGGGCACCAGGTAGGCGTCCTCGGTGGCGGCGAAGGCCGCCTCCACATCACAGATGGCGCCGTACTGATCGGTCAGGGTCACGGGACCCACGGCGGTGTTCAGGTTCACCACGCGGATGAGGGCCTTGCCGGCGGGAATCTTGGGGGTGGAGTCGTCCTCGGAGACCTGGGTCTTCACGGCCCCCTCAGCCCCCACATTCATATAGAATGTATAGGCGCCGGTGTCCCTGATCTCGGTGACCACGGGGCTGTCAGTGGCGTCCTTGCAGACCCCGGCCACGCAGTCCTGGCCAAGGGCGCAGGGCTTGTCAGCGGCGCAGGCCACGGCCTTGAGGCAGTACCCGTCGGGGCAGGAGTAAAGAGGCTTCTGGCCGGCCGGCACGCCGGCAAGGCAATCCTCAACAGCGTCGCAGGAGCGACCGTGGGTATGGGCGATCTCGGTTTCCACCAGGGCGTGGGCGGCGCAGTCGGCGTTGGTGTCGCAGTAGCGCAGATCGCCGATGCCCTTCTCGGAGTAAAGCTTCAGCCAGGCAGCGGTATCCTTGAGGCTGTCTGAGTACTGGCGGTTGGTGACATAGATGGCGCGCTCCAGTTCCTTGGGCCACTGGGCGGACACATGGTAGATCACAGGCTGGACCGTACGATCCTTGTAATCCAGGGTGTCCCAGGTGACGCAGTGACCTTCGGAGAACCAGCCATTGTCCAGCCAGCAGTGGGTGCTGTGGACCCCGGCGGGGGCCTTGCCGGTGCAGTCCGCGTCGACCTTGCAGGCCACCTTCTCGCCGGTGTCGGGATCGGTGATGTCCTGGATGTCGCGGCTGTTCTTCCAGATGTTCCACCGGTTGATCAGGTAGACCTTGTTGGCCAGCAAGAGGCCGTGGTCGTAGTCGTAGCCGTAGTGTTCGGTGAGGAAGAAGCCGAACTTGTCCTGCTGGTCCGTCTCGGGGTAGTACAGCGGCACATAGTCACCGTTGGGGTCTGCCCGCTTGAAGCTGTGGCGGACCTTGATGACCGCGCCGGCGCAGTCATTGGACGCGATGCCGTAGACGCTGCAGGCTTCGGGCCCCACGGGCTGGGCGAAGATGCGGTTGACGAAGTTGATGGAGTCGGCGGTCATCTCGAAGGCGTCGGGATTGTCCTCTTCGTACTCCTGGACATAGTAGTCCGTGGGGGAGCCCTCCACGGCCGCCAGGAACATGAGGTCCTTGACCTTGTTCTGGGTCCAGTTGACGCGCAGGTACTCGCGCTGATACCAGAGCTTGTCGCTGGTATCCTCGACGATGACATTGTTCTGCTCGCCGGTCTGGGCGTTGTACTGGCGGATCACATCGAACTGCTTGTCGATCTGGAAAGCCGCCACGGGCTGACCGACATACATCTCGATGAACTCGTCGGACTTGCCCTCGTCCCAGTAGTTACGGATGGAGCTGACATGCCAGCCCTCCTCCGCG
>CAZMEC010000104.1:0-11167 GCA_964565265.1 uncultured Myxococcales bacterium | reverse complement strand
ACCTTGGGGATCAGGCGGTAGGGGACCTTGGCGCAGTAGGCGGGGTAGTCCGGGAGGCCTTGGCGCAGGACCTTTTCTTCCAAAGGGATGCGGGCGGCCATGACGGTTACCTGGAGGAGGACGGCGGGGAGGGGGGCCAGGCTGCCCAGCAGGATGGGCAGGGCCAGGTAGAAGAGGGTGGCGCCGGCGTAGCCCGGGTGGCGCACGAAGGCGTAGGGGCCGGTGGCTATCACCTGATGGCCCCGGTCCGTTTGGATGCGCACATGGCTGGAGAAGAAGCTGTTGGCGCGCATGGCCCAGGCGGCTAGGGCGATGCCCGCGGCCACCGGCAGGAGGGCCGCCAGGGACAGGGCCAAGGGTAGGGGGGTGGTCCAGCCCAGGCGGCGGTCCAGGCCCGCCAGCACCAGGGCGGCGGGGGGCAGGACGAAGCCGATGAGGATCACGATGACGCGGTCCAGGGCGGGGGCCCGGCGGTGGGCGGTGAGGCGCTCGGTGGCCAGCCCCGGGGAGCGCCAAAAGAGGGCTCCGGTCAGGAGGGCCAGCGCCGCCAGCGCGGCCAGCAGGGCCCAGGCGTTCCACCAGGCCAGGGTGCCCGCGGCGCCGAACAACAGCGCCCCCGTCCCCAGCAGCGTGAGGGCAATCCGAAAGCTGGCACCGACCAAGGGGTGAAGCCGAGTCATTGTTGGACCCTGGTATTGAATCTGGCGGGACTATACGCCCGCCCCGGCGGAGTTGTCACGGGTCCAAAAAAGGGGTCGGGACGACGAGCCGTTGGCCATTTGGGGCCCGAGGCATTAGGATGGCAATTCAATCCCCGGGCCGAGTCGGTCACGGGGCATCGCCGGGCCTGCTGGAGGCCTGCCAAAGAAGGACAAGGGACCCATATGTACGACACTGGCGACCGAAGACACCGCTCGATCCTGGAGAAGATCGCCCGCCGAGCCATGCAGGACAAGGGCTTCCTGCCCGACTTCTCTCGGCAGGCCCTGGCCGAGTTGCAGGCCATGCAGGGTCCGGCGGTGCATGTGGAGGGCGCCACGCGGGACCTGCGGGGGCTGCTGTGGTGCTCCATTGACAACAATGATTCCATGGACCTGGACCAGTTGTCCGTGGGCCAGTATGTGGGGGACGGGACGGTGAAGGTGCTGGTCGCCATCGCCGATGTGGATGCCCTGGTCAAGAAGCAGTCCGCCATCGACGAGCACGCCCGCCAGAACACCACCTCGGTCTACACCGCGGCCCAGATCTTTCCCATGCTCCCCGAGCCCCTGTCCACGGGCCTGACCTCCCTGAACCCCAACGAGGACCGGCTGGCGGTGGTGGTCGAGATGGTCTTCGGGAAGGACGGCAAGCTGCGAAGCTCCGACATCTACCGGGCCGCGGTGCGCAACCACGCCAAGCTGGCCTACGACAGCGTGGCCGCCTGGCTGGACGGCGAGGCCCCCAAGCCCAAGGTGATTGATACGGTGCCGGGGCTGGAGGCCACCCTCCGGCTTCAGGACGGCGTGGCCCAGCAGCTCAAGGACCTGCGGCACCAGCAGGGCTCCCTGGACCTGGAGACCATCCAGGCCAAGCCCATCTTTGACGGCGAGGTGCTCAAGGCCCTGGAGGCCGACCACCGCAACCGCGCCAAGGACATCATCGAGGAGTTCATGATCGCCGCCAACGGCGTCAGCGCGCGCTTCCTGGCCTCCAAGAAGACCGCCTCCCTGCGGCGAGTGGTGCGCAGCCCCAAACACTGGGATCGCATTGTCGAGCTGGCCGCCGAGCAGGGCACCAAGCTGCCCAAGGATCCCGACGGCAAGGCCCTGGAGAACTTCCTCGTGGCCTCCAAGGAGGCGGACCCGCTGCGCTTCACCGACCTGTCCCTCAGCGTGATCAAGCTGTTGGGCCCTGGGGAATATGTCGTCCAGCTTGCAGGAGGGGCCGCGCCGGGGCACTTTGGCCTGGCCGTGAAGGACTACGCCCACACCACCGCCCCCAATCGCCGCTTCCCCGATCTGGTCACCCAGCGCTTGCTGAAGGCCTCCCTGGCGGGCCACGGTCGCCCCT
Organism: uncultured Myxococcales bacterium; assembly: GCA_964565265.1. Taxonomy (GTDB): domain Bacteria; phylum Myxococcota_A; class UBA9042; order CAIXZC01; family CAIXZC01; genus CAIXZC01. Next base: position 9,115 of record CAZMEC010000104.1, on the reverse strand, counting down.
ACCAGGACGACGAACTGGCCGCCATCGCGAAGCACTGCACCGAACAGGAGGACGCCGCCAAGAAGGTGGAGAGGCAGGTCACCAAGTCCGCCGCTGCCATCCTCCTGCAGTCCCGCATCGGCGAGCAGTTCGACGCCATTGTCACGGGGGCCGCCGACAAGGGGACCTGGGTGCGCCTGCTGGATCCCCCCGTGGAGGGCCGCCTCGTGGTGGGCTTCGAAGGCCTGGCTGTGGGCCACCGCCTCCAGGTCAAATTGACCCACACGGATGTCGAGCGGGGCCACATCGATTTCAAGAGAATCAAAAAAAACTGAAGCCCTGTGTCGATTTTCCTAGGAGTTTTCAAAAAAGGGGTTTAGATTGCCCGCGGTTTGGTGAAGTCTTTGAATACGGCTGAGTTGTTGTTGAGTGTCTTCCTGCTTTGCTTCGAGCATTCCTCCGGATGACCGCCAATGTATTTATTGTTCATCGCCTTTGCGGGTAGGTTCCCGGAACCAGTTATTCAGTGAGTTAAAGGAAGAAGTAACATGCAGAACAAACTTTTCGTGGGTGGCTTGGCTTGGGGTACGGACAACGCCGGTCTGGAGAGGGCTTTCGCCTCTTACGGTCGGATCGAAGAAGCCCGCGTCATTACCGATCGGGAGACCGGTCGCAGCCGTGGCTTTGGTTTCGTGACCTTTGCCAACGAGGAAGATGCCAAGAAGGCCCTGGCCTTGGATGGCAGCCAGCTTGACGACCGTTCCATCAAGGTCAACATTGCCGAAGACAAGCCCCGTCGTGACGGCGGCAACTTCGGTGGTGGCGGCGGCAACGGCGGCGCTCGTCGCTGGTAGTTGCTGAGCCTGGGTTGACCAGGTTCGAATAGCCCGGAAATAGAAGAGGCCCGGTTGGAGCTTAGGTTCCACCGGGCCTTTTTTTTGCCCGAGTTTGGCCTTCTGTTGGGTGTTTTTTGTGGTGCTGGCAAAAGGAAAAAGTTTCTGCAAGAATCGGCCTTCAATCCGCCGAGGTGATTCATGAAGAAGCTGTTGGTGATCGCAGTCCTGTTGTGGTCGGCGTCGGCCGTTGCGGCTCCCGTGCCTGCCTACCTTCACTACCAAGGTTACCTGACGGATGTTGAGGGGACGCCGGTCTCAGGGGATTGGACGGTGACCTTCAAGTTCTATTCCCAGGGGGCGGGGGGGACGGCCTTCTTCACAGAGGTCAAGGATTTGCAGGCGGATCTGGGTCTGTTCTCGGCCGTCCTGGGGACCAGCCCGGAGAACCCCCTGGCCCCCACCTTCTTCGAGGACACTGAGGCCTGGCTTGAGCTGACCGTCGGCCCCAAGGGCATGCCCGGCGCCACCTTGCAGCCCCGGCAGCGGGTGGTCAGCCACCCCTATTCGCTGTGGAGCAACGGCGCCAGCCAGTGCCGGGAGGCGGACAACGCGCTGTCCTTCGGTGGCGCGGCCCCGGAGGCCTATGTGACCCTCTCCAACCTGCCCCAGCTTTGCATCACCGACGGGGCCCTGGCGGCGAAGATCGCGGCCCTGGGCATAGCGGCCTATGGGGACGCCGAGGTGGCCGCCTATCTGACCGAGCTTGGCATTGGCCCCTATGGTGACGAACAGGTCGCGGCCTACCTGGCGGCCCAGGGCATCGAGTCCTACGGGGACGCCGAGGTGGCCCTGTTCCTTGAGACCCTGGAACTGGGCAACTACGGCGATGTGGAGGTGGCTGCTTACCTTGCGGCCAATGGCTACCTGCCAGGCGGCATCAGCTCTTGGGATGATCTCCAGGGCAAACCCGAGGACCTCCTGACCGAGTCCGGGGCCGCAGCCTCCGGGCTGTTCCTGATGGCGGATGGCAGCGTGGTGGCTACGGGCGATCTGGATCTGGGCGGCTACTCGTTGCTGAATGTGGTCATTGAAAACGCGTCCGCGGCGGAGGCCCCCGAGGCCCCCGTTACTGGCCAGCTCTGGTACGACACCGATGAACACCTGCTGAAGGTCTATGGCGAGGATGCCTGGGCTTCTCTGGGCATGGCCTCGGGGCTGGACTGCGAGGGCTGCGTGGATGAGGCCGATGTGGCCTTCCCCTATGCCCAGGCTGGGGCCAAGGGGGGCGCAGCGCTCAAGGCTCTTTCCCTGGAATGCACGGGCTGCCTTGACGAGACCCAGCTTGATATTCCCTGGGCCATGGGCATTGGGGCAGGCGGCGCCGCGGCGGACCTGGACTGCGAAGGCTGCGTGACCCTGGGGGCCCTGGAGGCCGGGGTCCTGACCGCCGCCAATGTGGCCTTCAACGACGCCGTCGCCGGGCTGGGGGCCACCACCGTGGCCAAGGCCGTGGAGAAACTGGATCAGAGCGTCGATGCCCACGGGACCCGCCTGGACAAGTTGGAGATCGCCGCCCCTGGCAATGTGAACGAGGGTAACGGCACGGTCATCCCCTTCAATATGGTCTGGGACATCCCGGCCCTGGGGCAGGTGCGTCAGAACTTCCATGTCTTCAACCCCGGGGCCATCCCCAAGGTCCTGTTGTATTTGAACTCCGCCGACGCCGTGGAGTCCGAGCCCCTGGGGGACAAGATCGTCACCAGCAACTGGGCCTCCAATGCCTATGCGGCGCTGACTGCTTCGGCCAAGGGGGGGGCCACCACTGTGCTGGTTGGGGACGGAGCCGTCTTCAAGAGTGGTGACGCCGTCCTGCTGTACCAGATCGTCACCGCCCCAGACGCCCCCGCGGGCACCTGGGAAGTGGCCAAGGTGAAAGTGGTGCTGGGCAACTCCGTCACCCTGATCAATCCCCTGGGCAAGTCCTTCACCCATTGCGGTGAGACCTGCGGGTTGGCCCAGATGGTGCGGGTCGAGCGCTTCAAATCCCTGGTGGTGGAGTCGGGCGGCACGGTGGCCCCCTCGGACGATCTGGCCACCCATGAGACCAAGGGCGGCATCGTGGCCATCATGGCGGACACGATCACCGTCAGGAACGGCGGCCGAATCCACGCCAACGGGCAGGGCTTCGAACCCGGAGATAGCTACCAGACCAACACCAGCGGCTACGGCGAGACCGGCCACTCGGAATGCAATACCCTGGAGACCCGCTTCGAGCAGTCCGCGAACTGCTCCGGCGGCGGGGCGGCCCATGTGTGGTGCTGCGACGCCTGGAGCCAGGGTGGCGGGGGCGGCGGCGGCAATCGCACCGCGGGGACCAGGGGCTCGGGCAACAACTACGGGGCCGCCGGCGGCACCAAGGGCGACGCCGGCCTCAACACCATGCATTTCGGCGGCGGCGGCGGCTACGCCTACCCAAGCTCCGGCGGCGCCGGCGGCGGCATCATCCTGATGGCAGCCCGGACAGTGACGGTGGAGGCGGGGGGCCTGGTCGAGGCCCAGGGCGCCGACGGGGCATCCTTCACCACGCAAAGCCAGCGCGGCGGTGGCGGTGGTGGCGCCGGCGGCACCGTGGCGGTCTTCACGGACAGCTTCACCAACCAAGGTACGGTCCGGGCCCAGGGAGGCAAGGGCGGCGACGGCTACAGCGACTATGACGGCGGGGCCGGCGGCGAGGGCTGGATCCTTACCAACGGGTCGGCAGAAAAGTTCACCATCGCAAGCCTCCCTTCGGACATCCACATCCTGCTGGACGGCACGGACATCACCGCCCAGGTGGGTGATCCCAACAACATGGGTGACCCCCACTGGCAGGCCGGCGGCGGCTGGGGCAACGGCATCGACGCCTGGAGCACCGGCGAGCTGGATCTCAGCTCCCTGGGCACCTGGAGCCTGGGCCGCCACACCCTTGAACTGCGCGAGGATGGCGGCGTGGGCGGCACCCTGGAGATGGCCCTGTACATGATCTATTCCTTCACGGCCTCCTACGCGCCGGACAACGACACCTGCACGGCGCCCATGTTGCTTGGCGTGGATGATGGCCTGGAGGTGGTCGTGGGCACCACCGAGGATTCCATGGGCAGGATCAAGGCCATTGACGACTTCAAGCAGGCCACCTGCGGGGGCGACGGGGGCCCGGATGTGGTTTACAAGCTGACCCTGACGGACTGGCGGCAGTTGACCGTGGATGTGGCCTCATCCTTCACGCCCCGGGTCTACCTTCGCAAGGGCGACTGCAACACCGGGGATCTGGTGGCCTGTGGGGGGGCTAACCTGGTGACCCCGGACCTCAAGACGGACACCTATTACCTGTTCGTGGACGGTGACGGCAACCAGGAGAAGGGCAACTTCACGCTTTCAGTGACCTCCATCCCGCCGCCGCCTGCCTCGAACGACACCTGCGCTGGGGCCACCGTGCTTTCTTTGGACGCGAACAACAAGGCCGAGGTCTATGGCGTCAGCCTGTTCTCCAAGGACAACTATGCCCCTGGCTGCTCTCAGGTTGGGGCCAAGGACCTGGTCTATCAGGTAGAGGTCCCCGCTGGCTTCGAGACCCTGCGGGCCGTCGTGGAGACTGCGGATTTCTCCCCCGCCGTCTACATCGCCAACGGTAGCTGCGGCAACATCTGGGTGACCTGTGTCCCCGGCAAGACCGCCAACATCAGTTGGCCCAACGCGGGCACCTACTACATCGTGGTTGATGGCAAGACCGTCAACGATGCCGGCGAGTTCACCTTGAAAGTCGAGCTGATCCTGCCCGAGTAACTGGGGCTCTCCAAGCAGCCGTCCGGCCCTACCTTTGGATGGGCCGGAAAGGGCTTTCCCGCAAGCTGTATTCAAACGAGTAGCAGATGTCGTCGTAGGAAGGGGGGGCCTCGGGGGTCTCGGTCGTGGGGTCTGTCTCCAGGGCCTGGGCGGCCTCCTGGGAGGTGGGCTCGCCGTTCAACATGCCGCAGTTGTCCGAGCCCGTGTTGGGGCCCAGGCTGAAGACGATGAGCTTGGAGTCGGTGCTGCCGCGCTCAATCTGGAAGGGGCTGCCCCAGAGGTCCAGGGCCGGGTCTGCCTGACCGTAGCGGGGCTTGAAGCGGTCCCGCAGGTATTCGGAGAAGTCCTGGTCGTCGGTGATGCTTGGCACCCGGCCCGAGTCCACGGTCTCCTCAAGCACCCGGGAGGCGATGGCGGAGACCTCGTAGCCCGTGGCCAGGATCATCACCTTGCCCACCACCTTGTCGAAGAAGCCGCCGGACTGTTTGGCCAGCGCCGCGCCGCCGCCGACTACGGCTACCAAGGGTAGGATTTTCAGCAGGCCCAGCATTTGTTTGAACCATCTCCTGTTTCAGGCCAGCGAGAGCTTTTCCAAGCGCTGGGCAACTTCCTGATCGAGCAGCACGCCCGTGGCGAACTCCTGGACCAGCACCTCCTGGTAGAGGGCCGAGGGCAGTTCCACCAAGAGGGCGTCGGTGGCGCAGCGCACGGTGGCGGTGCGGAGGGCCCCGGTGACCAGGGCGATCTCGCCGAAGAACTGGCCCTCGGTGAGGCGCGCCACGGGCCGACCCGAGGCGTCGAGGACCTCACAGGTGCCGCGGAAGATGACATACATGGAGTCCCCCGGGTCGCCGGCACGCACCACCTGGGCGCCGGCCGCGAGGGGGCGCAGGGTCACGGAGTTCACGAGGCGCGCCATGCCCGTGGGGGCCAGGCCGCGCAACAGGTCGGTCTCCCGAAGGAAGAGGTGGATGCGGACCTTCTGCAGAACCTCCTCGGCCTGGTAGCCGCCGCTGGCCACCAGGGCCAGGAAGGTGGCGCCGTCAAGGGCGATGGCCTCCACCTCGTCGAGCGCGGTGACGGTGCTGGTGCGGGGGCTGGAGGCCAGGAGGGCGACCTCACCAAAGAGGCATCCGGGGCCCATGGAGGCCACCTGGCGGACGGTGCCGTTGGGGTCTTCGACCTCGACCTTGCAGCGCCCCGAGCGCAGGACAAAGCAGCAGTCCCCCGGGTCCCCTTGGCGGAGGATGAGGGCGCCGGGGCGGTAGCGTTCCAGGCGACCGGCGGCCAGGGTCTCCTGGACCAGGGCGGGGGGCAGGGAGGCGAAGGGAGGAATGGCCAGCAGTTCCTGGACCAGGGTCTCCAGCGGGAGGGCCGCAGCGGCCTTGACCTCGAAGGGGCGATCGCCAGCCCGGGCGGCGGTGGCTAGTTGGCCTGCGGCGGACAGGAGGGTGCCCAGGATGGAGAGGGCGAAGAAGCAAAGGGCGGTCCAGAGGTACAGGGTGACCAGGACCGCGACGGCGGCCTCGGGGGCGCTGGACTTGGGGCTGAGGAGCGCCACGGTGACGCCGTCCAGGGTGCCGGGGATGAGATACGCCAGGGTCAGCACCGCGAGGAACAGGTAGGCCAGCCGGAAGGAGCCCAGGAACATCAAGATGCCCTCCTCCCGTCCCAGGTTCTTGCGGGCCAGGTTGCGCCACAGCTTCTTCATCAGGTAGCGGGCCGAGCTTTGCTTGAGGCGGCGGGAGCCAAAGACCTCGTCGAGGAGGGCCGCGAAGTCGCTGGGCCAGAGGGGGGAGAGGTCGGCCAGGAGGACCAGTTGGAAGCCCAGGCCGCCGAAGAACAGCAGGGGCAGGGAGGAGAGCAGGCAGGCCAGGGAGAGGCCGGCGGCGGTGAAGGCCACCAGGGCCAGGGTGCCGGCGCGGTAGACCCGGCGCTGGGTGGAGTCCAGCATGGCCTGGTCGCGGAGTTGGGCGGACAGGTGGGGGATGAGCACCGTGAGGCTGAGGCCCAGGCCCCCCACGAAGCGGCCCAGGAGGAGCAGCCAGAGGGTGCGGGCGAGGGCCAGGATGCTCATGGCGGCGATGACCCCGCCCAGGAGGGCGAAGAGGGCGGTGCCGGGGGTGGCGCCAAGGGTGGCGGCGGCGGTGGCGGGCTGGAGGGCCCAGCCCAGGTAGGGCAGGAGGCCCAGCAGATAGAACCCCGCGAACAGGGCGGTGAGGCGGCGGGCCAGGGGCCTGGTGGCGGTCAGGAGGGGGCGCGGGGGTTGCCAGCGGACGGGCAGGTGCAGGGGGATGCCCGACAGGCGGCCCAGGAGCCCCCAAAACCAGTGGGGGCGGCCCTTGGCGGCGTTGGTGGCCAGGAGGGCGTCCAGCTCGGGGCCAAGGGAGGCTAGCAGGCCCGCCTCGAAGAGGCGCACCAGGGAGTCCAGGATGAGCTGGTGGCGCACCCGGCCGGCGCTGCGCAGGAGCTGGGCGGCGACCTCGTTCAGCGTGCGGGAGCCGTCCAGCAGGGGCAGCAGGGGCGCGGCCTCAGCGGACAGCACGGCGTAGTCGCCCCGGCCCAGGTTGCGGACGGATAACTCGCCGCAGCCCGTGTCCCGGGCATCCCAGCCCTCATGCAAAGCAGGCCGCGCCGAATTTAGCAGAGAATAGACGGCATGTTCGTTGGAGACCAATGGCTGTTACCCGTCGTTTTTTTTTGTGAACGAAGAATGGGTAACACGAAGCCGATTGCAGGGCAAGCGCTGTATCGGTCCCCAACACCAACCGTTACCGGGTTCTGCCGCCTCTTCCCCCACCCGGGACTTTGAGCTATCCTGCCCGTCACAATTTGGGGCATTGCTTCAAGGAGCAGGGCATGAAGAAGCTTTTGGTTTTGGCTTTGGCGCTTGGTCTGATGGTGGTGTTTGGGGGCTGCGCTGGGACCAGTGATGGGGCTGGCGGGGCGGACCTTGGGGACACCCTGAGTGGTGGTGACCTTGAGGTACTGGGCGGTTTGGATGCCTCGGATGTGGTCGAGCCCCTGACCCTGGTGCCCTACGACTACCAGGAGGGTGAGATCACCGCCTTATGTGAGGCGGCCTTGGCGAAGGCTGAGGCGGCGCTGGCCGCGATCCCCCTGCTTCCCCCCGCTGAGCGCACCTTTGCCAACACCGTGCTGGCCCTGGAAGACGCCACTTCGGTCTTGAGTGAAGAGCTCCTGCCCTTGAACTTTCTGGGCTATGTGTCCACCGACGAGGGTCTGCGGGACGAGGCCTATGACTGCGAGACCCAGTTCTATCAATACTACTTCGAGATCTACGCGCGGGTGGACCTCTACGAGGCCATCAAAGACGCGGTCCCTGGAGACGCCGGCCAGACGGTGCTGCTGGAGACCCTGTTGGGCTGGTTTGAGGGCTCGGGCCTGGACCTGCCCGAGCAGCAGCGCGCGGAGCTGGCGGAGGTGATGAACCAGATAGCGGACCTGGAGTCCACCTTCAACCAGAACCTGGCGGAGGACACCAGCACCTTGACCTTCACCCCGGAGGAACTGGCGGGGGTCAGCGAGGACTTCTTGGGTTCTCTGGAGGTGGATGGGGACGGCAACTTCGTGGTGGGCACGGACTACACGCAGTATGTGGAGGTCATCCAGACGGCCACCAACCCAGAGACGCGGCGGCTGATGGCGCTGGGCTACAACAACCGGGGCGGCCTGGTCAACACGGAGCTCATGCAGGACACGCTGGAGCTGCGGCAGGCGGCGGCCGAGTTGCTGGGCTTCGACAACTGGGCCGACTATCAGATTGATGGCCGCATGGCAGGCACCACGGCCACCGCCCGGGACTTCCTGGAGAGCCTGCAGGTGGCCCTCAAACCCCGCCTCCAGTCCGACCTGGAGGACCTGCTGGCCTACAAGCAGGAGCTGGACTCCGAGGCCACCAAGCTGGACCCCTGGGACATCTCCTTCCTGGCCTACAAGCTGTCCCAGCGGGACTACTCCTTTGACCCCGAGGCGCTGCGCGATTATTTCCCCGCGGCGACCGTGCAGGCGGGGCTGTTCAGCGTCTTTGGGGACCTGTTCAACATAGACTTTGAGGAGGTCGAGGACGCCAATGTGTGGGCCCCCGGTGTGAAGCTCTATCGCATCCTGGACCGCAGCAGCGGTGAGGTGCTGGCCTATACCTTCACGGACTTCGAGGCCCGGGAGGGGAAGTACGGCTGGTTCGCCATGTTCGAGCTTCGCGGCGGCCGCTTGGTGGACGGGGTCTACCAGCCCCCCATCTCGGGCATCCTGGGCAGCTTCAGCCCCGCCATTGGGGACAAGCCCTCCCTGCTGTACCTGGACGAGGTGGAGACCCTGTTCCATGAGTTTGGCCATGTGATGCACTCGGCCCTGTCGCGGGTGCCATATGCCAGCCTGGGCATGAGCGGTGTGGCCTGGGATTTCGTGGAGATGCCCTCCCAGTTGATGGAGTCCTTCCCCTTCAAGAAGGAGGT
>CAZMEC010000103.1:0-11223 GCA_964565265.1 uncultured Myxococcales bacterium | reverse complement strand
GTGCAGATAGGCCGGCGCCGAGGCCCCAAAGGCAGTGGCCGACAAGAGCAGGAGAGCAAGCACCACAAAATGCTTCAACATGCCAAACCTCCAAAGCAAAACCGAACCGCGCGCGTAAGCAAGCGGGCCCCATCCGAACCCCGACCGCAAGGGAGGGGGTGTCCGTCCATTCCGTCCGAACCCCGACCGCAAGGGAGGGGGTGTCCGTCCGTCCGAACCCCGACCGCCAGGGAGGGGGTGTCCGTCCGTCCGAACCCCGACCGCAAGGGAGGGGGTGGGTGCAGACCGGTGCCAGGATCGCAAATGCAGGGGGGATTGGCAAGCAGGGCGGTGGAACCAGTGGTGAGTGTAATGTGTAAGGTCCTGACCCCTTCGTTCATTCCTCTTCCATCCGGGCCTTGGGGCGGTTATCTTCGCTGGCAATGTAAGCCTTGGAGGTTCCCATGGATATCAGGCAGCGCGTGTTGGAGCGGTTTCTGGCCTATGTGAAGATTGATACTGGCTCGGACGAGAACGCCACGGACCGGGCTCCTTCCACGGAGCGCCAGTACGACCTGCTACGGGTGCTGGAGGGCGAACTGAAGGTTTTGGGCCTTCACGAGATCACGCTCCACAAGGGCGGCGTGCTCACTGCCATGCTGCCGGCCAACACTCCCAAGATCAGCCCCGTGGTGGGCTTCGTGGCCCATGTGGATGTGTACCCCAACACCCCCAACACGGGCGTCAAGCCGCTGGTCCACCACAATTACAATGGTGCCGACCTTGCCCTCCCCGCAGCCCCTGGACGCCCCATCAAGGTCTCTGAGAACCCGGGCCTCCTGGCCTACAAGGGTGACGCTGTGATCACCTCCGACGGCTCCACCCTGCTGGGCGCCGACGACAAGGCCGGAGTGGCCGAGATCATGACCGCCCTTGAGTATTTCGTCGAGCACCCCGAGCTTCCCCACGGCGAGATCATGGTCGCCTTCACCCCCGACGAGGAGATCGGCCGCGGCACGGAGAACTTCCCCGACCTCAAGGACTTCGGCGCCGATGTGGCCTACACCGTCGACGGCGGTGAGGCGGGCGAGATTGAGAATGAAACCTTCTGCGCCGACTCGGCCCAGCTCAAGCTCATCGGCCGGGATGTCCACCCCGGTTACGCCAAGGGCAAGATGGTCAACGCCGTGCGGGCCGCCGCCCGGGTAATCGAATTGCTGCCCCGGGACGCCCTCCCCGAGACCACCGAGGGCAAGCAGCCCTACCTGCATCCCCTGGGCATCACCGGCGATGTGAACGGCGCGACCGTCAACTTCATTGTGCGCTCCTTCACCATGGAGGGTCTGGCTGACCAGGAGACCACCCTGACCGCCATCGCCGAGACCGTGAAGGCCGAGTTTCCCGGCCTGGAAACCAACCTGGAGATCCGTCACTCCTACAAGAACATGAAGGTCTACCTGGACAAGGATCCCCGGGTCATGGACCTGGCCATTGAGGCCATCCAGGCCTGCGGCATCAAGCCCCTCACCCGGTCCATCCGCGGCGGCACCGACGGCGCCCGCCTCTCCGAGAAGGGCCTGCTGACCCCCAACCTCTTCGCCGGTGGCCGCAACTTCCACAGCGTCCAGGAATGGGTGCCCCTGGCGGACCTGGAGGCTGCCACCCGGGTCATCCTGAAGCTCGCTGAGCTTTGGCACCTCAAGGGCTGAACTCCCAGCGCCCCCCGACCAAAGAACACCCTTGAATGACCTGTCGAAATGGCCCACCATGGGGCCGTCGTTGGAAGATTCTCAAGCCCGGAGGTGATCCATGTCGTTCAAGCCCAATGGAATGGTGGCCCTGCTTACGGACTTCGGTACCAGGGATGCCTATGTGGCGGTGGTCAAGGCCCGCATGTTACAGGTGGCGCCCACGCTGCGCTTTCTGGACATCAGCCACGCCATCGAGCCTCAAAACATTGCCCAGGGTGGCTTCATCCTGGCAGATGCCCTGCCCTGGTTTCCGGAGGGCACGGTCTTCCTGGCGGTGGTGGACCCGGGGGTCGGATCCAACCGGAAGTCCATCTGTCTTTGGGATGGCACCCGGGCGCTGGTGGCCCCGGACAACGGGCTGCTGACCCTGGCCGCGGGAAAGCTCCTGACCCACAAGGTAGTAGAGCTTGACCCCAAGAGGGTGCCCGGCGTGGACCGGATCTCCCACACCTTCCACGGCCGAGATCTCTTTGCACCGGCCGCCGCCGCCTTGGCTGCCGGACTGGTCAAGCCCGAGGAACTGGGGCCCGCCCTTGGCACCATCCAGAAGGCCCAAACCATGAATTGCCGCCCCGGTGAAGCCATGGTGCTGCACATCGACCACTTCGGGAACATCATCACCTCCCTCTGGCCCGAAAACCTGGACGAGGACCTCCTGGCCCTGCAGATCCACGACTTCCACATCTCCGAGCGGGTCGAGTACTACGCCCAGGCCTCTCCCGGACGCCTGGTCTTCCTGGAGGGTGCCAGCGGCTTCCTGGAGATCAGCGTCGTGGGGGGATCGGCCCAGGAACGGGTACGGGCCAAGTTGGGCGACTGCGTCCGCTGCATCACCAGTGAGAGTACCCGCCATTAGACCCCCCCGCGCCCCCCATTTCCGGCCAGTTCAGCCTAGAAAAATCCTTGAAATCCAGGGGCGTCCGTGGTATCAGAATCCGCTTTGAAAAGCCAAAAGGAGGCTCCAGGATGAGGATTTTCAGGGGTCGGATTGAACCCACGGTCAAGCAGATTGTCCAGGCCCTCATCCATGAGAACCTCATTGAGGTCGTGGATGCCCAGGTGCCCGAGGTCCAGAAGGACCTGGAGGCCGTGCTCTTTGAGTACATCCGGGTCACCCGCGAGATCGAGGATCGCTCGAAGGAGATCATGGATCGCCAGGGCCTCGATCATGGGCAGCGCGGGCGCATCCGGCGCCGTCTGGCCCAGGACAAACGGGTTGGCATTGACGAAGAGGCTCTGGACTACATCGTTGGCCAGATGGTGGAAACCCTGGACAACAGCAACAATGTGGACGAGGTCTTCGGCGAGCTCCACCACCTGAATCGCATCATCGCACCCATCCTCAAAGAGCAGATGAAAGACGATGACGATTTGGACCTGGAGGTCCGCAGCAAGATTCGCCACCTTGAGAACAAGGAAGGGTCCGTGACCTGGGATGTGGAATACCAGCGTATCAAGCAGGACCTGGAGCGCCTGAAGAAGCTCGATTGATCAGGCGGTCGATCCGCTTGACCGCCAAAACCTTGGCTGGTACCGTTCGCTTTCCGATCCATCCCGGACGGGACCAGATGCTATTGGAGGCATGAATGGCTAAGTACAAGGCACAGAATATCAGGAATGTGGTTCTCCTGGGCCACACGGGTACCGGCAAGACCTCCCTCCTTGAGGAGATGCTCTTCGCCACCAAGGCCAACAACAGGGTGGGCTCTGTCCGCGACGGCAGCAGCCTCTCGGACTTTTTGCCTGACGAGGTCGAGTCCGGTGCCTCCATTGATCTCAGCTGCCTGTACGCCAACTTCGGCGGCGTTCACTTCCAGTTCTTCGACACCCCCGGACGCACGGACTTCATGGGCCAGACGGTCATGGGGCTCTTCGCTGCGGACGCCGCGCTGGTCCAGGTGGACGGCTTCTCCGGCTTGCAGGTCAACACCCGCAAGGCCTGGAAGACCGTGGCCGCTGCGGGCAAGCCCACCGCCGTAGTGGTCTCCAAGATTGATCTTGAGAATGTGGACCTGCCCAAGGTTCTGGACAGCATCCAGGAGACCTTTGGCAAGCACTGCGTGCCCTTCTTCCTTCCCGACAAGACGGGTGCGGGCCTCAGCAAGGTCTTCTCCGTGTTGAAGCCCGAAGCCGGCGCCCCCGACGCGGTCAAGAAGTATCATGACCAGCTGGTCGAGGCCGTGGTCGAGGCTGACGAAGAGATGATGATGCGCTACCTGGATGGCGCCGATGTCAGCGCCGATGTGGCCAAGACCGTGGGCCTGGCCATCAAGAAACGCGCCCTGGTGCCCATCCTGGTCTACGGCCAGAAGGGCAGCGTCGGCGTAAAGGAAATAGTCGAAACGATCAAGGACTACTTCCCCAGCCCCGAGGACTTCCCCATCGTCAAGGTGGAAGAAAGCAAGACCGACGAAGAGGGCAACACCACGGTCAGCTACAAAGACCTGGACCTCTCCACCTTCGACGGCTTCCTGGGCCAGGTGGTCCGGGTCATCAACGACGAACACAAGGGCCGCCTCGCCTTCATCAAGGTCCTGGCTGGCCAGCTTGAGGGCGGCTCCAACATCTTCAATGTGCGCAGCGGCAAGAGCCCCCGCACCGGCAAGTTCGTGAAGATTTTTGGCGCCCGCCACGACGAAGTGGACAGCGTGGGCAAGGGCGAGATCTTCGCCCCCGTGAAGGTTGACGACCTGGCCCTGGGCGACACCATCAGCGACGGCAAGTTCAAAGAGAAGCTGGCCGGCGCCAAGTTCCCCAACCCCATGGTGGCCCTGGCCGTCAAGCCCAAGACCCACAACGACGAACAGAAGATCTCCACCGTCCTTCAGCGCATCATCGCTGAGGATCCCTGCTTCCGCACCGAGTTGGACGCCCAGACCAAGGAGATGATTGTCTACGGTCTGTCCGAACTTCAGCTCACCATGGTCCTCAAGCGCATGGAGCGCCTCTACGGCGTCAATGTGGACACCAAGTTGCCCCGCATCTCCTACCGCGAGACCATCACCCGCACCGTCTCCGATTACCACCGCCACAAGAAGCAGTCCGGTGGCAGCGGCGAGTTCGCCGAGGTGCACATCCACATGCGCCCCTACAAGGAAGGCAACTTCAACTTCGTCAACGGCCTGAAGGGCGACAATGTGCGCCGTCAGTTCGTGCCCTCCGTGGAGAAGGGCTGCCGCGGCGCCATGGACGAAGGCGTCCTCACCGGCTCCCCCGTGAACAACATCGAGGTCGAATTCTTCGACGGCAAGGACCACCCCGTGGACGGCAAGGACTCCGCCTTCCAGAAGGCCGCCAAGGAGGCCTTCAAGAAGTGCTTCCTGGCCGCCGGCCCCGTGTTGCTCGAGCCCATCGTTGAGGTGGAAGCTTCCTTCCCCGGCGAGTTCGCCGGTGATGTGAACCAGTATGTGAATGCCCACCGGGGCCGCATCGCAGGCATGGACCACGCCGGCTCCGAGCAGGTCCTCAAGGCCAGCCTGCCCCTCGCCGAGGTCCAGACCTTCTCCACCGACCTGCGCTCCATGACCCAGGGCCAGGGCTCCTACTCCATGGAGTTCTCCGGCTACGAGATCATGCCCGCCAACGAGCAGGCCAAGATCATCGAGAAGTTCAAGGCCCTGCGCCAGGACGAAGAGTAGCCCCCCCCCCGCCCCAACCAATCCAACTCAACGAATCCGACAATCCGACTCAACGAATCCGAACCCCGACCGCAAGGGAGGGGGTTGCTTGCCCGGATCCGCTCACTTCGTTCGCGGCCAGGCTTTGTTAGGACGCAAGCGGATCATCTTCGCCCCGCGCAGCACCAGCACCACTGCCAGCAACAGCCACCAGGGGCTGGGGGGGGCCGCGGGGGAACTGGAACAGGAGCCCCCGGTCTTCCGGAACTCCGCCGGCTCATCCGCCGGGGCCACGGTCTCTTCCGTGGGCTCTGAGGCCTCCACCACCTCGGCGTCCGCAACGCAGGCGCCGGCCAGACAGCGCTGCTCCTCCGAGCAGAGGGTCGGAACCAGCGCCAGACAGCCCGACTCGGCCAGTTCACAGCTCAGGCTGGTGCCCGGACCAGCACAGGAGAGGGCGCCCTCCTCGGAGCACTCATTGAGGCAGGCCGCTGTGCAGTGGGCCTCGCCCTCGGTGTAGGTGCAAAAAGCTCCCTTGGCGCCGCAGTCCTCGTAGATGACAGAGGAGCCCACACAGTTCTTGACCTTCTCGCCCTCACAGACGCCACCCGCCGGAATGCTGTCGCAGGGGCTGGGCTGGTCCTGGCAGAGGCCCTGGAGGCAGACCTCCTGGTTGCCGCAGGGCTGGTCCTGGAAGACCCGGCAGGCCCCCTCGCCCCCCGGAATCTCACAGGTCTGGTTGGTCAGGCCATCGGCGCAGAGGGTCTCGCCCTGGAAGCACTCGTCGAGGCAAAGGCCGCAGAGGGATGGATCCAGAGAGGCGCAAAGCTGGGAGGGGGTCTCGGGGGCCCAGTCGCCCGCGGGCAGCAGCCCCAGCATCCGGCTTGGCCACAGGCGCAGCCCGGCGAAGGCGTCGAAGTTCACCACTACCTGGGCCTTGTCGGGAAACTGGTCGGCAAGGGCAGCGCGGATCTGGGTGAGGCCGGAGTCGTAACCCGCGTAGGCTGGGATGAGCAGGGCACTGGGGCCCTCCACGAAGTGCAGATAGCTGAGGTAAACCCAGACCGCGCCGCTGATGACGACGGGGGCCGGGATGTCCACTTCAATCAGGGTGGCTTCCTCGGGCAGGATGGCCTGGAGGGCCTTGCGGTAGGTGTTGACCGTGGGCACAAGGCCGGCGCTGGCGGGCTTGCCCAAGAGCAAATCCCCGGAGGCCAGTGGGCGCACGAAGGCATCAATGCACCCGAGGCCATCCGCCGGTGGCCCAGGGAGGAAGAGGACTTCCTTGCAACCGTACCAGGCCCGAAGCACATGACGAAGTTGGGCGGCGTTCAGCTTGGTGGCAGTGGTGGCCACCTTGTCCGAGACCAGACAGAGGCCCTGGGAGGTGATGGCCCACTGGCAGTTGGCGAGGAAGAGGGGGGCGCGGAACATGGGGACGGAGGCCTGCTGGGCCCAGCGGCCGGCGAAGGCGTCATCGTTGCGGCGGGCCTGGTAATAGGCGGCGTCCATGGCCAGGATCTGGCCAGCGCCGTCCACCAGGGGGATGGGGCTCCATTCGCCGGTGAAGAGGGTGTCGGTGGGGACCTCGAACCAGGTGAACTCCTCCGGGGCCAGGCCGTTGGTGGTCATCCATTCGGTGAGGAACTCGCGCTGCTGCTGGTTGGGGTAGATGAGGGTGCTGGCCATTCCCTGTTGGCTGAGGAACTGGAGGACCGCCAGCCAGGTGGCGCCAATCTCGGGGTTGGCGAAGGCCCGGGCGGCGGGCAGCAGGCGGCCGGACACGAAGCCCGCGGGGGGCTGGGCGGTCCAGGAGAACCACTCGGGGTGCTCCTCCGGCAGATCCGCCCAGAGGAGGCTGGGGAAGGACAACAGGGCGATAAGCACAAGCAGGATTCTGGGCATCTGGGACTCCCCGGCGAAGAGGCGCCGACGGCTGATTGTAACCATCAAGACGGGCAAGGCAAAGGACTGACAAATCCTTATTGTCTGGCTGGGCAAAGCAGTGTAGTTTTCCAGTCCTGCAAGGGTCCCAAAACAACTGACGGCGGGGGCCCGTGGAGGAGCACTTGAAGGCTAGAACTCTGCTCATTCTTGCGGCCTTGATGCTGTTACCGCAGCTGCTCTCGGCGGCTCCGGTTCAGGTCCGTTTCCAGACCGCCGACTCGGCCAATCTGGTGTGGATGATCGACCAGATGTCCCAGTGGGACTCCCGGCGCACCTCGTCCGCCTATTTCCAGTATTGGCGCGAGAAGATCGGGCTGGACGAGTACGACCTGGACATGCTGGACAAGTACGCCCGCGTGCGCCGCCGCATTGAGGCTCAGGCCACCACCGTGAAGGGCTTTGAGGTGCCCCTCTTTGGTAGCCCCGACATTGGCCCCGGCGAGAAGTACTTCCTGGCCTTTCTGGAGATCCCCCGGCCCGATCAGGCAATCAACAGCCTGCCCATCAACGATCAGGACAAGAAGACCCTCTTCGAGGTCATCAGCCACTTCGGCAAGAAGATCGGCACCCAGGGCGGCTGGGGCCAGGAGATTGCCCATCTGCGTGGTTTCCAGCAGCAGGCGGCCATCCTGTCCTCCCTGGCCGACACCGCGGGGTTCCTGACCATGGTGCGGGACTTCCTCGGGGTGGTGGACCTGCCCCAGGTGCTTACGGTGGACGCCCTCTGGGCCCCGCCGGGCAGCCGCTTCGTGAAGCCCGCCATTGTGGGCTTCCACATCATCCTGCCCCTGCCCGTTTCATCCGTTAAGAACGATGAAGAGGTGGTGCTCCAGATCTCGGTGGCCATGGCCGAGTGCGTCCGCTACATGATCAGCCGCCTGCCGGCCCAGGTGCGCCAGCAGGCCAGCAGCATGGTGCTGACCAGGGTGGGCTTCCCCAACCCCACCAACAGCTCCCTCATGCTGGATGCCACCGCCGTGGCCATCGGCCAGATTCTTTTCCCGTTGAACCGCTTCCCCAGCCTCAAGCAGGAACTGGTCCTGGCCAAGAACGACCCGGCCCTTCGTTACCCCTACGCGGTGGACCTGTTGTCCCGCGCCCTGGCCTCCCAGGTGGCCGGGTTCCTCATGCGCCCGGGCAGCTTCCTGGCCTATCTGGACACCGCCGTCCGGGTCCAGGCAAGCTACTTCCCCCCCACCCCACTGGACTTCACCGGCTCGTGCATCGTGTGGTCCGCGGACGAGTCCTGGGACTACTTCCGCTCGGTGTTCCGTGGCTTCAACCAGCAGCACTTCACGCCCAAGCAGGCCAAGGAAGTCCAGCGGGCCTTCCAGGGCTCGGGGAACCCCATGTTCATGCTGGTCACGGCCAAAGAGCGCGGCGAGTTGGACAAGCTGTTCAAGCGCCTCGGCGTGGCCAAGAATGCCATGCCTGATTTGAAGAGGTTGGAGTCCGTCCAGGGGATGATCATTCCCGTGATCCTGTCCCCCGACGCCGGCCCCGCCCTGATCGTCTACGGCGCCGACCTGGAGATGATCAAGCGCGGCCTCATTCAGCTGCACCGCTACACCGCCCTGCCCATGAAGCCTGTCCTGGTGAACTGAACGAAAGCACTAGAGCCCGGGGCAGAACTGGTCCAGATTCCGGTCCCGGTTGGGGAAGGCCTTCTGGTAATGGGCCGCGAACTGCGCGGCCAGGCGCCCTGCCCTCTCGCGGAAGGCTGCCCTGTCGGTCCAGGTGCTCTCGGGGTCCAGCACAGAGGCGTCTTCCAGGCCTGGGCAGCTAGTGGGCACAGCCAGCTTGAAGGTGGGGTCCTGGCGTAGGGGCACGGTCTCAAATGTCCCGTCCAGGGCCGCCTGCACGATGGTGCGGGTCAGGCGCAGATCCATGCGCCGCCCCTGGCCGTAGGGGCCCGCGGTCCAGCCAGTGTTCACCAGGTAGACCCGAGAGCCATGGCGCCGGAGTTTCTCGCCCAGCAGCGCCGCGTACACGGAGGGCAGCCCCGGCATGAAGGGGGCACCGAAGAAGCGCGAGAAGGTAGTCTGGGGTTCCACCACGCCGGTCTCGGTGCCGGCCAGTTTGCTGGTGTAGCCCATCATGAACCAGAACATGGCCGCGTCCGGGGGCAGCACCGCCACCGGGGGCAGCACGCCGTTGGCGTCGGCGGTGAGAAACACGATGGCCTTGGGGTGACCGCCCACCGGGGGCTCCTTGATGGAGTCCAGGAACGCCAGGGGATAGGACCCGCGGGAGTTCTCGGTCAAGCGGCGGTCCGCCAGATCGAAGCGGCCGTCCGGGTAGTACATGGCGTTCTCAATGATGGCGCCGTGCTGTTCGGACGGGGCCTCGTGGAAGCAGGCTTGGTTGATCTCAGGCTCCCGCAGGGGATTCAGATCGATGAGCTTGGCGTAGCAGCCGTGCTCCATGTTGGCGATGCCCTGGTCGTCCCAGCCGTGCTCGTCATCCCCCAGCAGCAGCCGCCCGGGCGCCGCCGACAGAGTGGTCTTGCCGGTGCCTGAAAGCCCAAGGAACAGGGCACAGTCGCCCTTGGCCCCTTCGTTGGCCGCGCAGTGCAAAGGCAACACCCCAAGGCGAGGCAGCAGGGCATTCATCACGGTGAAGCCAAGCTTCTTGACGGTGCCGCAGTAGGCGCTGCCGATGACCAGGCCAAGGCGCCGCTCGAAGTCCATGGCGATGGCCATGGTGGAGGCCCGGCCAGTCTTGGGGTCCCGCCGCAGCAGCCCCTCGTATTTCTTGGGGTCCAACTTGTGCTGGGGCAGCACCAGCAGGTGGAAGGCCTCGGCGTTGGGGCCGGCCTCCGTCATGGGGGGCCGGAACATGTTGTCCGCGAACAGCACGGGCAGGGGCCGATCCGACACCGTGTTGATGTCCATGGCCCAACGCGCCACCGCCCCCAGGCTGCGCCGGCTGTGGTAGACCGCCTTGCTGCTGCCCAGCAAGCCGAGGGCCTCGTCCAGCAGGGTATCGAACAGGGCTGGGGTCATGGGATTGCAGTTGCTGCTGCTCCAGTCCACCTCGGTCTCACTGCGACCATGCCGCACCATGTAGGTGTCCTGGGGCGAGCGCCCAGTGGATTCCGGGGCCGACCAATAGGCCAAAGCCCCACCCGGCGAGGCCAGCGCATCGCCACGGGCAAGCACCTCGCGGATCAACTGGGGCCTGGGCAGGTTGCTGTGCAGCACGCGACAGTCTCGAAGGAAAGCCTCAACGCGAACACGAGTCATGTTTTCATCCAACCTTTCGACGCCAATCCAGGCGCCGCACCTACCCTAACCAGAAGAAGGACTTTGGCCAAAAAAAAGGGACCTGGATTTCCAGGTCCCTTCAAGAGGCGCCACTCGGATTTGAACCGAGGGATAAAGGATTTGCAGTCCTCTGCCTTACCACTTGGCTATGGCGCCAAAGCCTCACAACGGGGCGCATTATTACCCATTCATTTCGGCCTTGTCAACAGCCTAAATGAAGGGCCGGCGTGGCGGCTGGCGACGGAACCGGTGCCCTCGTCCGGCACCCTCATCCGGCCCTTCGGGCCACCTTCCCCCACGGGGCTTGCTATTGGTCACACCTCGCAAGGTACTGCCCTGGGGCCGTTCAAGGGGGAACAGGTGGGTGCTTGTTGTCGGGGTGTCAGAGTGTGAGGTGTTGGGGTGTGAGGTGTCGGGGTGGAAGAACTGGGAGTTGCTGGCTGGGATTTGACTGAGCATCGCGGCCTCCTGTTGCTGGCCGCGTTCGGCCGCGAGTGTAATGTGTAAGGTCCTGACCCCACCGTTCACGGTCGCGGTTCGGACGGGGAGGATCCGCTTACTGCGTGCGCGGCTGGGATTGGTAGCCGTTGAGCGGCCGAAGCAGGGGCGGGAGCCCTGGAGGCACCCTCTTCGGGACGCTTTCCGCTACAAGGGGGGCGTGCG
>CAZMEC010000102.1:1825-11324 GCA_964565265.1 uncultured Myxococcales bacterium | reverse complement strand
CCCTGGACTTCGACGGCTTCGACCCCGGGGCCTGCACTCTCCTTTGGAAGAAGAGCGCCTATCTCTCCTCCACCACGGGCCACCCGGCCTTTGACCGCGGGCGCATCTATGTGGGCGCCTTCGGAAAGCTGTACGCCCTGGGCGAGACGGGCACCGAGGACTTCCTCTGGCCCGACCAGGACGGCGAGTCCGGCCTGGAGGTCCCCGAGGGGATGCTGGCCAGTCCCTCCATCGGCAACAACGGTGTCATCTACACCGGGCTGGCCTCCACGGGCGGCGGCGGGGGCGTGCTGGCCCTGAACACCAGCGGCATTGGCAAGTGGTTCCTGGACCTCAAGACCCCCGTGCAGGAGGCCCCTGCGGTGCTCAAGGATGGCAGCTTCGTGGCCCTGGGCACGGACGGCACCCTGGCGAAGGTGTTGGACCTGGGGCAGAAGAAGCCCTTCGTGGCCTGGTCCGGCAAGCCCGGCGAAGCCCTGGGCCTGATCACCACCGTGGCGGGGGCCCAGCCCCTGCTGGACGAACGCACGGACCCCCAGAACCCCCGCCTCTGGGTGCTGTTCCGGGAGGGCCTCCTGCTGCTGGATCTGACGGGCGCCGTGAAGGGCAGCTTCCTCCTGGACGACCTCGACAGCGCCGTCCACGCCACGGGCAATCTGTTGCCCTCGGCGGACGGCAGCCTGTGCTTTCCGGTGGCCGGCGAGTACCTGGGCACGAACCTCTACCAGAAGCTTGGCGTGGCCTGCCTGGCCGGGCCCCAGGCGTCTTTGGAATACAAGTACCTGGACCTGGGCCCGGGCATGATCGCCAACCTCTCCGAGGGGCGCGACGGGACCTGGCTGATTGGCACCAGCAACCTGGGCCTGCGGCTGGTATTTCGGGAGACCGGCCAGGTGCTGGGCGGGCACTTCGAGTCCTTCCAGGATTGCGCCCCCGCAGTCCAAGGGGCCGATGGCCTCATCTACTTCGGGGCCAAGCCCTCCTGGGTGAAGGTCCTGAATGTCAACGGCGACCTCCACTGGCAGCACTCCCTGAAGGATTCGGGGGGGGATCTGAATGCGGTCCTGGCCCCCTCGTCCCCCCTGCTGTTTGATGATGGCCTGGTGGTCTTCCACGCTGGCAACCAGATCGCCGCCCTCAAGTGCAGCGCCAGCGGCCTCGCCAGCAACACCTTCTGGCCACGCTACGGCGGCAATGATAAGAACACGGGCAACCTGGCAGACGCTGGTGTCCAGCAATAGCACGACGGGTCATCAAGGGGAGGTCTATAGGGATTGGAAAGAAACTTTCTGGAGGTCTTGGAGCGCAAGCGGGTGTTGCTGTTCGACGGGGCCATGGGGACCATGCTGTACTCCAAGGGCGTCTTCATCAACCGCTGCTTCGACGAGTTGAATCTGTCCTCGCCCCAGCAGGTGCTGGAGGTCCACAAGGAGTATGCAGCGGCGGGCGCGGATGTCATCGAGACCAACACCTTCGGGGCCAATCTCTTCAAGCTGCGGCCCCATGGGTTCGCGGACAGGCTACGGGACATCAACCTGGCGGGGGCCAGCCTTGCCCGCCAGGCCGCCGGCGAACATGGCCTGGTGGCGGGGGCCATGGGGCCCCTGGGCACTAGGATGGAGCCCTGGGGCCCCCTGTCCCGAGTGGAAGTGCGCGAGGCCTTCGCGGTCCAGGCGGCGGCCCTGTTGGAGGGTGGGGTGGATCTGTTCATCCTGGAGACCTTCGACAGCATGAGCCAGCTCCAGCAGGCCATCCAGGCCATCAAGTCCATCTGCAATCTGCCCGTGATTGCCCAGATGACCCTGGGCGAAGACGGCAACACCCCCCACGGCAACCCCCCCGAGCGCCTCGCAGTCCTGCGGGAGTGGGGCGCCGATGTGGTGGGTATCAACTGCACCGTTGGCCCCAAGGCCACCCTGGAGGCCCTGGAGCGCATCCGCCCCCTGCTGGATTGCCCCTTGAGCGCCCAACCCAACGCGGGCCGGCCCCAGGTGATCGAGGGCCGCAGCCTCTATCTGGCCTCACCGGAATACTTCGGCGAATACGCCAAGCGCTTCATCCAGGCCGGGGTGCGGGTGCTGGGCGGTTGCTGCGGCACCACCCCGGCCCACATCGCGGCCATGCGCAAGTTCATCTCCGCCACCACCCCCGAGACCCACGGCAGGGTGACGGTGGCCCGGGCCCCCGACGAAGAGACCCCCGGCTCGGAGGCCATGCCCGAGGTGCCCGTCAAGCGCCGCAGCGCCCTGGCCCGCAAGATCTCGGACGGCGAGTTCGTCGTCAGCGTGGAGCTGGTGCCCCCCCGGGGGACGCGCATCGTCAAGACCCTGCAAAAGGCCTTGACCCTCAAGGAGGCCGGGGTCGATGTGATCAACATCCCCGACGGCCCCCGGGCCTCAGCCCGCATCAATCCCATGGCCCTGGCCATGCAGATCAAGCAGGTGGTGGGCATAGAGACCCTGCTGCACTACACCTGCCGGGACCGTAACCTGCTGGGCATGCAGTCGGATCTGTTGGGGGCCCATGTGCTGGGCATCCGAAACCTGCTGCTGGTCACCGGCGACCCCCCCAAGATGGGGGACTACCCCAACGCCACGGCGGTCTTCGATGTGGACAGCGTGGGCCTCACCAATGTGGTGACGCGGCTGAATCGCGGCCTGGATGTGGGCGGCAACTCCGTGGGCGGGACCACCGAGTTCTTCATCGGCGTGGGCGTGAACCCCGGCGCCCCCAACCTGGAAGACGAGTTCCGCAAGCTGTACTGGAAGATCGACGCCGGGGCCCAGTTCGCCATGTCCCAGCCGGTCTTCGACCCCGCCCAGCTTGAGGGCTTCCTGGAGGAGATGGCCAAGCGCAACCTGAGGCTGCCCCTGCTGGCGGGCATCTGGCCCCTGCAAAGCTTCCGCAACGCCCAGTTCATGAACAACGAGGTCCCCGGCGCCAAGGTCCCCGACGACCTGATGAAGCGGATGTTCGACGCCCAGGAGAAGGACCGCGCCGCCGAGGAAGGCCTGGCCATTGCCCGGGAGGTCTTCCAAAGGATCAGGCCCCTGGTTCAGGGCGTGCAGCTTGCCGCCCCGGGCAAGGTCGAGGTCGCCCTGGAGATCCTGAAGTAAGCCCCCTACCGCCTCTCCACCAAGAACAGATACTCCGCCACATGGGGGTCCCGGGCCTGAAGGTTCCGGCTGCCCCGGAAGGTGTTGTAGGGGGTCTCCAGGACCTCGGTCCTGCCCAGGGGTTCCAGCAGGTCCAGCATCTCCTGGCGGCTGATGAAGCCCTCCGAGTTGAAGGAGATGAGCAGGAACTTCGCCTTGACCCCTTGGACCAGCTTCGCCAGGGCCGCCAGGGCCCGGGGGCGCTTGTTGAAGTCCGAGCGGTTCCAGTCCGTGGGGATGCCGGAGACCAGACTGGTGGCCGCCGGGGGGGCGTAGTCCACCAACAGGTTCAGCATGAAGTAGTTGGAGCCGTAAGGGTGCTGGTTGTAGGGCGGATCCAGGTAGGCCAGGTCCACCTCGTCCAGTTCCTCCACCAACTGGTTGGCCTCCCGCTGGTGGATCTCGCAGTCCACCGCGAAGTTGCTGAACACGGGGAAGGGCAACTCGATGTCGCCGAGGATGCGCCGCAGGGCGTCCCGGTGGTTGCCGCCAAACTGGCCCAGGCCCGACTGGGCATTCTTGTAGAAGCCCTTGAAGACCCCGGAGGTGTTGGCGTGCACCGAGGCCTCGGCCAGCAGCGGGGCCAGCAGGAAGTGGCGCAGCTCCCCGGGGACCTCCTCAAGGAGCTGGCGGGCGCTGTCCAGGTAGCGGGCGTTTCGGGAGGTGTAGAAGACCCGCTCGCCGGGCTGGATGTCGTGATCATTGGCGGGGGCGTAGAGCTGGGCGATGAAGCCCGGCCTCAGACCCTCGCCGGCCAGCCTGGCGAGGACCCCGGCATGGTGGTGGGCAAGCTCTGCCAGCAGGGCGGGGTTGGGGTTGGCCAGGTAGCAGCGGCTGATGACGGCGGCATAGGGCTCGAGGTCGTTGGCGATCAGGTGGCGGCTGTGGCGGCGCAGGTAGCGGGACACCACCCCGGAGCCGGAGAAGACATCGAAGGTGGACAGCTTTTCGCCCCCCAGGCGCCTGCGGACGGTCTGGGCGGCGCTGCCGATGAAGTCCAGCAGGGCCCTCTTGTTGCCCAGGTAGGTGAGGAGCTGCTGGGTCAGATAGGCGGGGTTCTCCACCATCGCCTCAGCGCCCCCCGTCTGCCCCAAGTCCCCGTCCCCCATCCTGCCCCCCAAAAGTCCCGCCCTCCAGATCCGCCCCCGAAAGCTAGCAGCCTTGCCCCGAAGGTGCCAAGGAAAACTAGGCCGTTGCCTCTCTCAACGCCTTGGTTTACTATCAAACCCAACTCGGAATCCAGGTTACACGGGAGGTACCCATGAGGACGGGGCTGGCTTTTTGTCTGGTGTTGATCTCTATGGTCTGGGCCTGTGGTGGGGACGAGGGGGGAAGCCCTCCGGCCTACTGCCTGGATGGCGCCGTGGAGACCTGTCTTCGGCCCACGGACACGGCGGGCAACCCCACCGGTGAGCGCAAATGCCGAAGCCGCACCTGGACCGAATGCCTGGGGGTCTTCTGCACCGAGGGGGCCGTCCAGGGCTGCAAGACCGAGTGCGACTCCGATGGCGTCGCCACCTGCGGGCTGGACGAACAATGGAGCGTCTGCATCTCCCGCGAGATCTGTAACGACAAGGATGACGACTGCGACGGCAGCACCGACGAAGGCCTGACCATGGTCTGCTACTGCGGCACGGAGACCGGCACCACCACCTGTGAGGCCGGCGACTGGGGCGTCTGCAGCGCCGGCGACCCCGCCGCCACGGAGCTCTGCGACAACCTGGACAACGACTGCAACGGCCTCATTGATGAGGGCCTCTCCCAGCCCTGCGACTACGGCTGCGGCCCCGGCGTCGAGCTATGCTTCGCCGGGTCCTGGCTCTCCTGCACCGCGCCCCTGGAGGACTCGGGCGAGTTCTGCGACGACCTGGACAACGACTGCGATGGCGAAACGGACGAGGACCTGGGCACCTTCCCCTGTGGCCTGGGCGCTTGTTACCGGGCAAATGTGGGTGGTTGCGTGGGGGGGGCCTGGGGGGTCTGCGACGAGCTGGCCGGCGCCACCACCGAGATCTGCGACGACCTGGACAATGACTGCGACGGCCAGACCGACGAGGACCTGCTGGGCTGCTGCGCCGGCCCCAGCGAGCAGTGCTCCTCCGACGACGGCGCCTGCGAGGTCGGCACCCGCGACTGTGCCGTTGATGGCACCTGGGGGACCTGCGACGGCACTCTCCCCACCGTGGAACTCTGCAACGGCCTGGACGACGACTGCGACGGGGCCACCGACGAGGGCGATCCCGGCGGCGGGGATCTCTGTGGCATCGACACCGGCGAGTGCGCCCGGGGCGTCATGGTCTGCCTGGGAGGCCAGCCCCTGTGCCGGGGTGAGACCCTGCCCAGCCAGGAGATCTGCGACGGCCTGGACAACGACTGCGACTCGGCCACGGACAACGATCTTCCGGCGGACGACTACGAACCCAACGAGGTCTGCACCGCCCCCGAGAACCTCGGCGACATCCAGCTCTCCGAGGACGCCGTGCCCTTCACCATCACGGCCAGCCTCTTCAACCCCGAGGCCGAGACGCCCGACCAGGACTGGTTCAAGGTCCGCTTCCTGCGGCCCGGCGAGCTTTCCTTCCTGACCTGCGCCGCGGGCGAGTCCTTCTGTCTGAGCGCCGAACTGGCCCTCCAGCCCGCCAAGGCGGGGCTGGCCCAGATCCTGGATGTGAAGGTCACAGACTGCGCCGGGGTCGGAGACGCGGCCCACTTCCTGGAGGCCACGGGGGATGATCTGGTGACGCTGAACTGGCGGCATGACCCCGCCCTGCCCGAGGATGTGGAGGCCCTGCTGGGCATCTCCGGTCCCCAGCACTGTGCCCCCTTCCGGGTCAACATCTCCTACACCGCGTCCTGCACCAAGGACGGCGTTTGCCCCTTTGAATCCCTGTAGACCTTCCACTACAATCCCCGCCCAGAGGTGAAGCGTGCAGTTCAGCAAGGGAAAGACCTTTGGGCGTTACAAGATCGCGGCGGACCTGGCGGCCGGCGGCATGGCCAGCGTCTTTCGGGCGCTCTACTCGGGGCCCTCGGGCTTTGAAAAAGAGGTGGCCCTCAAGGTCATGCACGAGCACCTGGCCAAGGATCCCCACCACTGCAAGATGTTCGAGGAGGAGGCCCGCACGGGCGCCATGCTGCGGCACCGCTGCGTGGTGGAGACCCTGGACTTCGGGGTCCAGGAGGGGCTGCCCTTCCTGGCCACCGAGTTCCTGGACGGCCTGACCCTGGAGACGGCCACCGCAACCCTGGGGCGCTTGCCCCCGGACCTGGGGATCTTCGTCCTCGGGGAGCTGCTGGACGCCCTGGCCTACGCCCATGCCCTCAAGGACCCGGCGGGCAAGCCCCTGGGCCTGGTGCATCGGGACATCAGCCCCCAGAACATCTTCCTGACCAGGGATGGCCGGGTGAAGCTGATTGATTTTGGGATTGCCTTTCGGGAGGGCCGGGCGGAGGAGACCCGCACGGGCATCCTCAAGGGCAAGTTTCGCTACATGGCCCCCGAACAGGCGGGTGGGGCCAAGGTGGACGGGCGCACGGATGTGTACTCGGCGGCCCTGGTGGTGCTGGCCGCCATGACGGGCAAGAAGCCCCACCTGGAGGCGGAGGACACCCGGGCCATCATCCTGGCCGCCCGCCAGGGGATTGACCTGGAGGCCAGCGGGGCCCTGTCCATCCCGGAGGAGTTCAGGCTGTTGCTGGAGGACCTCCTTCAACTGGACCCGGAGGATCGCCTGGACTCGGCCCAGGCTCTGCCCATCCTTCAGGGCCTGCAGGACCAGGCTGGGAGCGCCGCCGGACACAGGGCCCTGGCCCGCTGGCTGGCCCCCACCCAGGTCGAGGTTGAGACCCCCAAGAAGAAGCCCCGGGCGAGGAAGAAACCCGAGAAGCAGACTGCAGCGGAGGCCCCGGATCAACCCGCGGGGTCGGAGGATAGTGTCCTTGGCCCCATGGGCATGGTCAGCGTTCTGCTGGTGCTGGCCATAGTGGGCATGTTAGTCTGGGCCCTTCGAAGCTGCGGCGGGTGACCATGAGGTTGTTTGCTTACATGGCAGTGGTGCTGGGCCTTACCGGCTGCGACGGCGGTCGCTTCAGCGGAGGCTGGGCCTTCCTGGGCATCATGGCGGGCGGGTTCGTGCTGTTGCTGTTGCTGGTGGTCCGGTACTTTGCGGTGGCCTCCAAGGCCCGCCGGACAGTCAAGCCCCCCACCGAGGTGCTGGACCCCTGGGGCGACTATCCCTCAAGGGCCCAGGAATACCAGGGCCAGCAGCCACACCAGGAAGCTGACGGAGGCCACCCCGAGGGCCAGCAGCCGCCTGCGGCCAGAGGTTCGGATCGCCCAGAAGGTTGAGCCCACCCAGGCCAGCAGCCCCACCCCAGTCAAGAAGGTAAGAACCGAGGACGGCAGGTCGCGGCGCTTGGCCTGCTCCAGGAAGCGGGCGCTGAGGGCCGCCTCGTCGGTCTTGGAGTCGGTGCTCTTCTGCCAGGCAGCCAGGGTCTCGGCGAAGGACTTGTTGGCCCGGTCCAGCAGCGGATCGGAGGGGTGCGCGGCGGTGGCGTAGAACACGGCCCGGGCATCGTCGTAGGCCAGCACCGCCTCCTGGATGTTGCCTTCGCCCCGGTAGGCATCGCCAATCCCCAGGAGGGCCTCGGCGGCCTGTTGGCGGACGGCGCCCCCGGGCAGGTACCAGCGCCCCGCCTGGAGGAAGAGCTGGCGAGCCCGCTCCGGGTCCTTCTTGGTCAGGGCCTCCCGGGCGGCGGCCAGGGTCCGCGTGCCCTCCACCTGGACCTTGACCACCACGGCCCCCAGGCAGATCACTAGCACGGCCGCGATGACCCACACTGTCTTTCTGGGCGTCATACGAAGTCCCTCCTGCCGAAGAGCAGCGCCGCCAGGGTCACCAGCACCACCACGAAGCAGCTCGCGTAGAGGGCCGCCTGGCCCACGAAGGTCCAGGAGACCGGCAGATTCAGCAGGATCTCCCGGCCGATGTTGAACACCGACAGGTCGGGAAACACCGAGGTGACCAGTTCGCCGAAGGGGCGCAGGGCCGGCGCAGACACGAACAGCCCCCGGGACTTGGCGGCTAGCATCTCCTCAACCAGATAGACCACCCGACCCACCCCGAAGATGGCCAGGGTCAGCAGGCCCGACAGGACGGGCGTGGAGAAGGCGGAGAACAACAGGGCCACGGCGGTCACGATGGCCCACTCGCAGAAGGCCAGCAGCAGGGCCTTGACGAAGATGATCTGGGGGGCGATCCCCGAGAAGGACATCACCAGGAACCAGATGGCCCCAAGGAGGCCAAGCTGCAGCAGCAGGATGGCCATCAGCCCCAGGTACTTGCCCAGGATGAACTCGGAGCGGTGGAGGGGCCGGGCCAGGACCGTGAAGATGGTCTTCTTGTCCAGCTCTTTGAAGACCAGGATGACCCCGCTGGTCACCGCCAGGACCACCCCCATGAGGGAGATGAAGAAGAGCCCGAAGTCCTGGACCACCCGCTTCTCCTGCCCCACGACCGCCAGTTCGGCCACCAGGAGGGAGGAGAGGATGAGGATCAGGGAGGCGGCCATCATCACCAGGAAGGCCTTGGTCCGCACGGACTCCAGGAAGCTGTTGGTGGCCACTGCCCAGATGCGGAAGAGAGAGTTGTTCATTTTTCCTCTCCGTGTCCCATGGCGGTCTTCACGAAGACCTCCTCCAGGGTTGTGTGCACCGGGGCCAGGGAGCGCAGGGCCAGGCCCGCCCCCACCACCCTGTTGGCCAGCTCGGAGGCCAGGGCCTCGGGGGCCAGGATTCGCACGCCGTCGCCCTCGGGGGCGAGCTCCACCGCCAGACCCTGGAGGGCCCGGGCCAGGACCTGCTGGTCCCCTTGGACCACCGCCTCCACCCGCCGGGCGCCGCGGCGCAGCAGGTCATCCAGGCTGCCCTCCAGCACCACCCGGCCCTGATTCACGATGGCCACGCGGTCGCACAGCATCTCGATGTCGGACAGGATGTGGGAGGAGAAGAACAGGGTGATGCCCTTGGCCTTGGCGTCCGCCAGGATGTCCTTGATCTCCTTGCGCCCGATGGGGTCCAGGCCGCTCAAGGGCTCGTCCAGCACCACCAAGCGGGGCTCTCCGAGGAAGGCCTGGGCGATGCCCACCCGCTGCAGCATGCCCTTGGACATCTTGCGCAGGGTGCGCTCCCGGGCGTGGGTCATGCCCACCCGCTCGAGGGCCTGCCGGGCCTGCTGGTCCAGGGTCGGTCCCCGAAGCCCCTGCAACCTGCCGATGTAGCGCAGGAACTCAAGGGGCTTGAGGTAGTCGTAGAAGTAGGGCTGCTCGGGGAGGAAGCCCACCTG
>CAZMEC010000102.1:0-1725 GCA_964565265.1 uncultured Myxococcales bacterium | reverse complement strand
TCGAAGCCCAGGATCTTGCGGGCCTTGTTGATGTTCGGGATGCGCAGCTCCACATCGGGGAAGTTCCACTCCACCTGGCGCACCTTGGACTTGCCCCCCACGAGGCGGACGATGAGAGAGGCCAGGTTGTGGATGGTGACGGTGGCCCGGGGATTGCCGATGTTGAAGGCCTGCCCGAGGGCCGCCTTGTTGTCCAGCACCAGCAGGACGCCCCGGATGATGTCGTCGATGTAGCACCAGCTTCGGATCTGGGCGCCATCGTTGTGGACCAGGAGGTCCTGGTCGGAGAGGGCCCGGACGATGAACTGGTGGACCGCTCCCTCGCCCACCTGGCGGGGACCATAGATATTGAAGGGGCGCACGGAGGTGGCCGGGAAGCCGTACTCCTTGTAGAAGTTGTGGGCCAGGTGTTCGGTGGCCAGCTTGGCCACGGCGTAGGTCCAGCGGGCCTCGCCCACCTCACCGAGCTGGGCGGCGTCACCCTCAGCCACCTTGTAGGCGTAGCGGCCGAAGACCTCGCTGGTGGAGAAGTCCACGAAGCACTCGACCCGGCCCTCGCGGTAGGCGGCGTCCAGGAGGTTCATGGTGCCCAGCATGGCCACCTTCATGGTCAGCACGGGGCGGCGCATGACGGTGTCCACGCCGGCGATGGAGGCCATGTGGATGATGATGTCGGCGCCCTTGACCGCCTTGGCCACGCAGTCCTGGTCCATCACATCACCCTGGAGGAAGGAGACCCGGGGGTGCCCATCCAGGGGCGAGCCGGTGAAGGCGTCGCGGTGCAGATTGTCCAGGATCACCAGGTCATTGGCGTCGCACAGCTTGAGGGCCAGGGAGGTGCCCAGGAAGCCAGCGCCACCGGTGATGAGTATCCTTTTGCCTTCAACCATCTTGTCAGTCCTTCCCAGGAAGGCCCGCGTGCCTGGCGCGTCGCGGGTCAGATTTCAGACAACGCCTTTCGAATGGTATCCGGACTCTTGGGGCCGAGGGTCTGGTAGAACCGAAGTGGAAGGAAGGGAAATTCCTTCTTCCAGCGTTTTTCTTCGTCATCAAGGGCTGTGGCCAACTCGGTCTCTCCGTAGCCCGCCAGCCTTGCCCGGACATCGGCCCGTTGGATCTCGTCGCCCGTGTAGTAGGTCAGGTAGGCCATGCGGACGGCCTGCGCCACGGTCTCCTTCTCCCACATCTTGTTGACCAGGAAGTTGGGGTCTATCTCGGCGCCGGGCATGCGGGCCGCCTGGGTCATCAGGTCCAGGCCGCGCTTCTTGTTGGCCAGCCGCTGCTGGTCCGAGAGGCCCTGGTATTCGTAGTAGAGGTTGAAGCCCAGGTCAAAGTGAAGCTCCCAGGAGTCGGGGCAGAAGTGGGTGCCGTTCTCGCCGTAGTACACCGCCTGATCGACGATGGTGTTGGACATCTTGGGGACGAACTTGAGGACCTGGGAGACCCAGCTGTACACCCGGGGGTTGAAGGGGAAGAGGCCCTCCACCCACTGCCCCTTGGAGGTCTCGCAGCGGGGCCGGGGCTCTTTGAGGCGGAGCCCATCCTCGCCCCGGCAGTAGCCCACGATGGCGTCCAGGTAGTTGTCCATCCAGCGGTACTTGCGGTCCACCACCAGGTGGGTGAAGAAATACTGCTGGGCGTAGCTGAAGATCATGTCGGCAAAAAAAGGTTCGTGGCCCAGGGCCAGAAAGCGCAGCACCTCGTTGGGGGGCAGGTAGGAGGTCT
>CAZMEC010000101.1:0-11390 GCA_964565265.1 uncultured Myxococcales bacterium | reverse complement strand
CTGGCTACGCCGGCACCCGCATCGCCTGTGTGCGCAAGGGGGCCTGGGGGGTCAAGGAGGTGACCGTCCTGGATCCCGCCACGGGCATCGAGAAGGCCCTGACCAACGATGGCAAGCTGGCGGTGCTGCCGGCCTGGACCGCGGACGGCCGGGTGGCCTACACCTCCTACAAAAGCGGCGAGGCCTGGCTGTACATCCAGGGCCGCGAGCAGCCCTTCTCCAATGCCTCCACCATGGTCACCGGCGTGGCCTGGTCCCCGGACGGCTCGGTGGCGGCCGCCACCCTGGTCACGGATGGCAACCCGGACATCTGGCTGCTGGAGGGCACCACCGGCGAACCACGGGCCAGGCTCACCGACCACCGGGCCATCGACACCTCTCCCACCTGGTCCCCCGATGGGCGCAGGATGGCCTTCGTCTCGGACCGCTCCGGGGGCGGGCCCCAGATCTTCCTGATGGATGAAAACGGGGACAACCAGGAGCGCCTGACCTATGGCAGCTCCTACAACACAAGCCCGGCCTGGCATCCCTTCAGCGACCACATCGCCTTCGTCGCCCGCCAGGGGGGCTTCCACATCTTCATCCTGTCCCTGGTGGATCAGCAGCAGCGCCAGTTGACCTTCGCCCCGGGCGAACAGGAAGACCCGGCCTGGACCCCTGATGGTCGCTCCATTATCTATGTGCAGGCTCGTCGGGGGCGCAGGGATCTATACATGATGAATGCCGACGGCAGCGATCGGCGCCGCATCAACAGCCAGGATGGCAACTACTTCAGTCCTGTTTGGGAAAATTTGAAGCCCTGAGGAGAGAAACCAGGATCAGGTGTATTCCTTCTCGCGGCGCTCCTGTTCCTGTTTGCAGCGAATGCAAAGCGTAGTCACCGGCCGGGCCTTCAGGCGCTTGGCGGTGATCTCCTCGCCGCATTCTTCGCAGAGGCCATACTCGCCGGTGTCAATGCGCTCCAGGGCCAGGTCGATCTTCTTGAGCAGGGTCTTCTCCCGGCCCCTCAGGCGAAAGTTCATGGCATGGTCATACTCGGCGCTGGCGAGGTCCATCTCGTCGGGGAGGTCGTCCACCGCAATCCCCAGGTTCCCCTCCAGGGTCGCCTTGGCGGTGTCCAGGATCTCCTGTTTCTGCTCAGCGAGTATCGTTTTGATTTCTTCCAGGTCCTGCTTTTTCATAGGGCCCTCCGAGTTTCCACGGCTTCGAGACAACCAGAAGGATATGCACCGTCTCAGCGATGTCAACCTAAAGCTGCCCCGCCTCCAATGCGGAAAAAAGCAGTTGCCACCTGAACCTTAGTTCAGTAACCTGAAACCGCTTGTCACCTTGGAGGAAAACCCCATGGTCAGAGACCCCCAGCCCACCGCCCGACAGAAGGAAATCCTGGCCTGCATCCGGGACTTCATGGGCCGACATCAGCGCCCTCCCACCTTCCGCGAAATCGGCACCCTGTGTGGGATCAGCTCCACCAATGGCGTCAATGAACACCTCCGGGCCCTGGAGACCAAAGGCCTGATCCGCCGGGAGGGTGGCCACAGCCGCGCCATTGAGCTCCTCGGCGACCAGCCCGATCCCCACACCGTACCCCTCCTGGGCCGGGTCGCGGCGGGGGCTCCCATCCTGGCCGACGAAAACATTGAAGCCCGCCTGCCCCTGTTGCCCGGGCTCAGTCCCTCGGAGGGTCTCTTTGGCCTCCGGGTCAGCGGCGACTCCATGGTGGACGACGGCGTCTTCGACGGCGATCTGGTCTATGTCCAGAAGGACGAAGAGTTGCCCCCCCCAGGCACCATGACGGTGGTCATGCTGGACGGCGAGGTGACGGTCAAGCATGTCCGGCGCAAGGACGGCGGCTACTCCCTGATTCCCGCCAACAAGGCCCACCGCCCCCTGGAAGTGCGCCCCGGCGACGGCCGGGACTTCCGAATCGTGGGGCGGGTGGTGGCGGTCCTGAGGGTGCTGGCTCGCAACCCTCACTGAGGGGCGGGGGCAGCGGGGGCGGGCTTCTCGAAATCGGGCAGCTTCTTCAACAGATTCTCGGCCAGATAGCGGCTGACGGTGAACACCGTGCCGGCGATCCAGGGCTCGTCCGGGCTCATGGCCAGGTTGCCGTCGTTGACCACCTCTTCAGACAGCAACAACCGCTTGCTGCTGCCATCCTTGAAGCGGGCCACCAGCTCGATGGCCAGCCCGGCCTCTTCCTGTTTCCGGTCCGCCAGGGTCTCCTTGACGGGCAGCTCCGTGAGGCTCTGCACCACTCCCCCCAGCTCCACCCCCTCAATCTGTTTGGGCGCCGTCAGATCCCAGCGGCCCTCCTTCTGGGCGAACACCAGGGTCTGGTCCGGGTACTTGAGCTCCAGGCCCACCAGGTCCGACGCCGCCACCCGCAGGGCCCGCTTGTCCTTGAGCTGCTCCACCGGGGGCTGGAGGTTGGTCACGGTCCAGTCGGCCAGTTGCAGGAACTCGCCCGAGGGCAGCACCTGGGCCGTCCAGTATTCCTGCTCGTCGGACCCCTTGGCCTTCTGGCCCAGGCGCAGGGTGTGGACCGCGTTGCCGGCGTCCGCCCCGAGGGAGACCTTGACCTCAGTGGCGTCCCGGTCCCAACCCTGGGGCACCGCCTCCCGGGGCAGCCAGGTCTGGGCCCGGAGATTGGCCAGGATGCTGGCCAGGCGCTCCGCTGACTTGGGGTAGAGGACCTCCCCCGCGGGCTGGAGGAAGGCCCACTGGCCGCTCTCCCGGGAGAGCCCCAGGGTGGGATTGCCGCCCCGGGTGTATTCCACGCGCTGCACGCTCTTGGGATCGAACGAGAAGACCCGCTTGTCCCGGAAATCCCCCAGGCCCTTCATCAACTGGTTGGCGCTGACCACCGCGATCTTGGCAATCCGCCCATCCCCAAGGCGCACCCAGACGCCGTCGGCGCGGCCCGCGCCAATCTCCAGCTTCAACTCCCTGGGGTCCCCCTGGCCGCTAAGGGACATGGTGATGGAATAGGTCTTGTCCAGGGCCTGCTGATCGGCCCCGGGCAGCTTGTCCACGATCTTCAAAGCGTTGAGCGTGGAGATGGTGGAGAGGAAGGAGGCCAGGCCCTCAATGCGCTGGCCCGCAGGCTGGTCCAGCTTCCAGTTGCCGTCATTGTCGACGCTGGGGTCCCGGCTGAAGCTAAGCTCGGGGTTCTTGGGATCCCGGGGATCCCTGATCAGAACCCTCTGGACCTCGTCCACCTTGAACTCAAACAGCTTCCTGTCCACCACGGCCTCGGCGTCCAGGTCCAGGGCCGAGCGCAGATCCTTCCCCACGACCCGGTACACGACCTCCTCGCCGGAGAGCATCACGAAGCTGTCCAAGGCCCCCTCTTCGGCGCCCGGCTCGGTACCACCCACCAGGAGGTCCAGGATGGTCTCGGACCCCTGCTTGAGGCAGAGGCGGATCCGCCCCTGGGGTTCCAGACCGTAGTCCCCAAGCTGGGCCTCGGTGACCTTGTAGCCCATGCTGGATTCCAGGCCCTCCTCAAAGAGCCGGAAGATCCCGGCCACGCGCTGGGCCTGGACGCCGGCCTCTCTCGGAGCCACCAGCTTCCAGAGGCCCTCGGGGCTTTTCTGGAAAGCCAGGGTGCCCTTGGGGCCCTGCACCTCGATGCGGTCGGCGGTCTTCTGCCCTTCCTCCGGGATCACTTCCGCCTTGCCCTCCGCCGGGGCCCCCGTCTCATTGGGCTTGGCCGGCGCCGCCCCGTCGGTAATCTTGCCCACCGCCAGCCGGTACTCGGGGCCAGCGCCTTCCTGACTGGTCACCAGCCAGGCCGCCACCAGCAACACCACGAACACTCCAAGAGCCAGGATAGTGCTCTTACTCATTGTTACCTCCCTGGGGCTTTCTGGAGAAGCGCGCCTTGAGGCCCTGGCGCCGCGCCTTGCGCAGTTGCCGATAGCCCAGGCCCAGCAGCAGGAACAGCAGGGGCAGGCCCCCGATCCAAAGCAGATGCAGCAGGGTTCTGGTGCCGCCATCCTCCACGGCCTCAATCCGCCGGTTGGGGTTCTGCTTGGCCCGGATGTCCGCCAGGGCGCTGCGCTGGACGCCCCAGTCCAACAGGTTCATCAGGAAGGGGAAGCCATCCTTCTGGAGGACCGTTGACGACTGGCTGATCCGCACCTGCCAGTTCTCGATGTTCAGCCGCGGCATCATCATCTCCGGGCCGGGCTGGAAGTTGTCCAGGTTGATGTCCGCGAAGATCCACTCGGGCTGGGGAAGGCGCAGCCCCAGGTCCGTACCCAGCACCAGCAGCCGCCCCTTGCCGCCCTCAGCCTTGGCGGTCTTGGCCGCCTCCTCCACGCCCTCGGGGGCTGCCTTGCCCTTGAAGTAGGACACAAAGTCGCCTTCCGCCAGGGCCACCAGGGTGTGGGGCCCATCCTTGGTCATGCCCGCGGCCTGGGACAGCATGCGATCCGGGGCCAGGGGCAGCGCCGAGGTCTTGGCGCCCTGCCCTTCCATGGCGACGCCCCCTTCGGGGTTCTTGAAGGCCACTGAGTCCGCCGAACTCTTCACCAGGGAGCTGATCTTCAGCTTATCCGAGCCCGCCACGGTGAGGGGGCTGGCGTAGGGAATGGTCAGCCCCGACATGCTGCGCACCAGGACGCTCTCCTGATCCATGTCGGCCGCATAGACGAACAGCGGGAAGGGGAACTCCTTGCGACCCCGGAACTCCAGGCCACCCTTGCGCACCGTGTGGGGCAGCGTGATCTCGCCGTGGTTCTTGGAGTCCAGCACCAGGGCCCCATCCACGGTCACGCCCCAGGACTCGACCATGGTGCGGAAGTTGGTCTTCACGGGGTAGATGCCGTAGTCGTCGGGCAGGCCCTTCTCCCCCTGGGACTGCATATAGGAGTCCTTGGTGTAGAGGCCCAGGTTCACCTCGTAGCGGGGCACGAACGCGATGACCGTGCCGCCCTTCATCAGGAACTGATCAATGTTGAAAAGCTCCAGGTCGCTGAGGTCCTTGCGGGGCGCATACACCACCAGGGCCTCCACATTCTCGGGGATGGTCTTGGCGGCATCCACTCGCAGGGTCAGGAAGTCCTGGCGCCGGAACAACTGCTCCTCGATGCTGACCAGCATCTGGTTGATCTGCTGCTCCATCCGGGCCAGGAACTCGAGGAAGCCCGCCAGTTGCTGGTTCTGGCCCCTCAGGGTCTCCAGCTTCTCGGCGTCAAAGATCAACTTCTCCGAGGGGATGGGGCAGAACTCCTGGTGTCCGCAGACGAAGCCCAGGGCCTTCTGACCCGCGGACTTCTTGAGCTCCACCACGAACTGGTCCAGGTCCTTCTTCACATTGACCAGGGTGTCCTTCCACTGGGCGATCTCCTTGACCTTCACCTCGTTGTCGGCCAGGGCCGCCAGCAGCCGGTCCGCCGCATAGGCGTAGCCCTCCAGGCCTCCCTTCATCTTGTCCCCAAAGGTGTTGCCGTGGAGGAAGTCATCGAAGCGCTTGGACTGCCCGGCCCAGCGGGCCTGAAGGTCCTGGTACCTGGAGCTGACCCCCTCGCAGGCGCCCCGCACCATGTCCCGGTTCTTGTGCAGGGCCTCGGACTCCTGCTCCATGTTCTCAATGGGCTGCAGCAGGCCCTCAATGCCCGACAGCTTCTCCTTCTCGCCGTCCTTGCCCGCCGCATAGGCCGTGATCTGATCGTTGCAGCCCTTGAGGTATTCCAGGGTGTCGTCGGCAGACTTGAACAACTGGGCCAGGCGCCGCTGCTCCTCCACGCGATCCTGCAGACGCAGGATGGCCTTGGTGATCTGGTACTCCCACAGCCCTGGCATGAGGGGCTTGGGGATCACCTCCAGGACGCCGCGGTACTGCAAGGTCAGGCCAAAGACGAACTGCTTCATTTCGAAGCCGCCCTTCTCGCTCTCCTTGAGCTCGGTCTTCTCCCCCACGAAGGGCTCCAGGCCGGCCTCTTCGGCCTTCTTCACCACATCCTCGCGGACCACCTCAACGGCCATCCGCCCCTCGGACCGGGCCCGGAATTCCTCCAGCAGGTCCTCCATCTTCTGGCCGATCCCGCGGATGTCCGTGTCCCCGGCGAAGTCCTTCACCTTGTCCGGCAGGTCCGGGGAGGCATAGAAGCGCACCACCAGGTCCCCGCCGCCGTCGGCCTTGGTCAGGGTGTTCAGGGCCTCCAGGGAATAGGGAGACAGGGAGTTCAAATGGTTGTCTGACAGATCCGCCCGCCAGAACCACTGCCCCGCGAAGACATTGAGGACCACCACAATGCCCAGCACGGAGACCAGCGCCAGCAGCGCGTTGGACCGTTTCATCCAGATATTCTTCATGGCGCTCATGGAAGTCACCTCCTAGTTCCAGCGACGCTTGTTCAGGGACCACACACCCACCAGCAGGGCCAGGGCGATGGCCGACAGGAAGAACAACAGGTCCCGGCTGTCCAGCACCCCCCGGAGGAAGTTGCCGTAATGGGCCGAGAAGCTGCTGAACTCCATGAAGCGCTTGGCGCCGCCCCAGAAGATGCCCACCAGCGCATCCTGGAAATACAAGAACGCACAGATCACCGCAGACAGGACATAGGAGACAATCTGATTGCCCGACCAGGAGGAGGTCATGATGCCCACGGCGATGTAGGAGGCCCCCAGGAGCACGATCCCCACATAGGAGCTGACGATGGACCCCAGATCCGGGTCCCCCAGGCCCCCTACCAACAGCGGATAGGCCAAGGTCAGCAGCAGCGTCACCAGCAGGAAGCCCAGGGCCCCAAAGAACTTGCCCAGGATGATCTGGGCGTCCGTGAGGGGCAGGGTCATGAGCAGCTCGAAGGTGCCGTTGCTCTTCTCCTCCGTGATCAGCTTCATGGTGATGGCGGGCAGATAGAACATGAAGAAGATGGGCAGCAGCGTGAACAGCGACCGGACGCTGGCCCGACCCTCGTCGAAGAACTCGTCCACGACAAAGAACTTCAGCCCCACCACCACCAGGAACACCGAAATGGCGACATAGGCGATGGGTGAGGTGAAGTAAGACACGAACTCTTTCTTCGTGATGTACCAGATGTTTCTCATGGCTTACTCCTGGGTCAGCTTGTGGAAGATGCGCTCCAACTCCAGCCGTTCCTTGTGGATCTCCAACAGGGGCCAGCCCCTGGTCCGGGCGGCATTCAGGACGACCTCGCGGAGATCGGCGCCGCCGTCCGTGTGGACCAGCAGCTCGACCTCGCCCCCGCCGGAGCGACGCCCCTCTTCAACCCTTCGCACCGAGGGCAGCGCCCCCAGGCCGGCCTGGAGGTCGGCGGTGGCATGCCCGGGAACGCCGCTGCGGAAGCGCAGATGATATTCCGTGCCGGGGCTGTGGCGGGCTTCCAATTCCTCGGGCGTGCCGTCAGCCACCACCCGGCCCCGGTTGATGATGACCATGCGGTTGCAGGTCGCCAGCACCTCGGGGAGGATGTGGCTGGAGATGATCACCGTGCGATCCTGCCCCAGCGACCGGATCAGCCCTCGGATCTCCACAATCTGGTTGGGGTCCAGGCCCACCGTGGGCTCGTCCAGGATGAGGATCTCGGGGTCGTGCACCAGGGCCTGGGCCAG
The DNA here is from genome assembly GCA_964565265.1 of uncultured Myxococcales bacterium. Lineage (GTDB taxonomy): Bacteria > Myxococcota_A > UBA9042 > CAIXZC01 > CAIXZC01 > CAIXZC01. The sequence goes on along the minus strand of CAZMEC010000101.1, from coordinate 3,803 downwards.
GCACACTCGCTGCCGGTAGCCCTTGGACAGCGTCCCCGCCACCTGCCCCGCCACATCCCCCAGGCCGCACTGCTCGATGACCCGCCGCACCCGTCCTTCACGCTGGGCCGAGGCCACCCCCCGGATGGAGGCCATGTAGGTCAGGTAATCGTAGACCAGCATGTCCCCATAGATGGGCGCGTTCTCCGGCATGTACCCGAACTTGCGCCGCACCTCCAGGCCATGCTCCTGGACCTCCAGGCCCCCGATGGTGACGGAGCCCGAGCTGGGAGGCAGGTAGCAGGTCATGATCTTCAGTGTGGTGGTCTTGCCTGCTCCATTGGGGCCCAGGAAGCCAAGGATCTCCCCCTTGGCCACCGAGAAACTGACTCCCCGCAGGGCCTCAATCTCTCCGAAGCTCTTTTTCAGGTTTTTGACTTCAATCATGGTGGTCTCCCCTGTCAATTCGACGCGCAAAACAACGAAGCGCGGGGATTATTCCACAAAAGCCACCAGGCGCCACGGGATTGTTGGGGGGGCTCCGGGGGGCGCACGCGTGGGCCCCTGGAACGCCGCTGGAGTTGCGATGGTTGAAGCGCCCGGCCTTCGGTGCTAGAGTCCGGCCCATGCGTTTTTCAAGAACCCCAAAGAAGAATCTGGTTTCCCTCCGCGAGTGGTTCAGCAGCGCCGTCGTCACTGCCTCCGGTGGCCGGACCGCAATGATCATCGGGACCCTGGTGTTCCTGGTCCTGCTGGTCCACATCCTGAGCCGCAGCCCCATGTCCCGACGCCTGCCCCACAGCGGCGAAGTGGTGGCCACGGACTTCACCGCCAAGAACCCGGTGGAGTGCCGCCGTCCCAACCCCAACCTCCAGAAGGAGCGGGCCAAGGCCCGGGATTCGGCCCCCGCGGTCTACGCCTGGGAACGCACCGACGGGGCCGCCTGGGACAAGCTGATCCGAGAGGCCTTCAACAAGCTTGAGGTCACCCTGGGCGAGGCCGCCGATCTGGAAAAAGAGCTGGCCATGCTGAAGGCCGGCGAGACCGAGGCAGGACTGCTCCAGCCAATGATTGGCGTGAGCCCCTTCTACAAGGGCAGGGCCGCTGAAGCCAAGGAAGAAGAAGAAGAGGACAAGACCGCCGAGGTGACCGTCAAGGAACGGCGCGAGCACCTGCTTGGGCTGCGCGTGACGGCGTGGAAGGACCTGATCGACGGCCTGGGCTTCTCCCGCCTGGGGTTGGACGACCGGGAGTGCATGCGCCTGCTGTCCGACGCCTCCCTCCGGGAGCAGGTGGCCCTGGCGGTCATCGAGGTCCTCTCCCGGACCTCCTCCTGGCTGCTGCTGGAGGCCTACGATCCCCGCTTCGCCGCTGACCAGCGCTCGGGAATCCTGCTGGAGGGCACGGGGGAGATCCTGCCCGCGGACGCGCCCACCTTCATCTATATCCAGGCAGTGGACATCGTACACTCCTCCCTGGTGGATTCGGTCCTCGGCGAGCGCTTCGCCGCCCTGGTGGATTCGCCCATGCTGCGCCAACTTGTGAAGAACATCGTGGCGGGCCAGCTTCGTCCCAACTTCAAGCGCAACGACCAGGCCTCAGCCCTTAGCCGCGAACGGGCCGAGGGCGCCGTGCAGCTCATGGAGACCCAGGTCTACAACGCCGGCGAGGTCATCGTCAGTCGGGGCCAGAGCGTCGAGGACTGGCAGGTCCGCTGCCTGTCCAAGGCCCACCTGCTGGAGGTTGAAGGGGAGGAGGACACCCTGGTGCTGGGCATTCCTCTGCTCAGCGCCGCCGGGCTCGTCGCCCTGTTCTTCCTGGTGGCCATGCTGGTCTTGGTGCCCTTCTTCGTCCTTCGCTTCGAGCGGCCCCCCGTGAAGATGCAGCGCCGGGACATCGCCCTTTGCGCCTTGCTGCTGCTATTTCAAACGCTGCTGTTCCTAGGTGTCGGGGTTCTGACCCGGCCTTTGCAGGCGGCCTTCCCCGGCCTGTCCGAGGCCTCCCTGCTGGTGGCCATCCCCACGGCGGTCCTGCCCATGCTGGTCCGGGCGCTGGTCTCCCGGCCCCTGGCCCTCATGGCCGCGGTGACCATGTCCCTCATCTCCATTCTGGCCTTCCCTGGGGTCAATCCGCCGGGCTTCGCCGGGGGCTTCCAGGCCTACTTCTCCGCCTATGTGCTGCTCAGCGGGCTCGTTGGCATCATCCAGACCCGGCGCATCTCCAGCCGGGGCGTGCTGGCCCGAGCCGGCGTCGTGGTGGGCATCAGCGGCGTGGTGTTCTGGATGCTCCTCTTCCTGCTGAATGTGCGCTCGGGGGGCGGGGGGGATCAGCTTCAGATTCTCATCGCCGCCATGGTGGCGGGGCTGCTGTCCTATGTCTTTTCAATCGCCTTCGTTCCACTTTTTGAGTGGCTGTTTGGCTATCTTACGGATGTAAAGTTGATGGAATACATCAACATCAACCACCCGGCTCTCAAGGAACTCTTCGAGAAGGCCCGGGGCACCTACGACCATTCCACCACCGTGGCCAAGCTGGTGGAGGTCGCCTCCGAGGCCATCTCCGCCAACACCCTCCTGGCCAAGGCGGGCGCCTACTTCCATGACCTCGGCAAGCTGGCCGCCAAGGACAGCCCCTACGGCGAGAAGCCCCAGGCTGCCTCCATCAACTCGCCCCAGTATTTCGTGGAGAACCAGGACGGGGTCAATCCCCACGACAGCCTCAGCCCCGCCATGAGCGCCCGGATCATCCGGCGCCATGTCTCCAAGAGCCTGGAGATGATCCGCCGCTTCGGCCTGGGCAAAGAGATTGAGGACATCGCCGCCCAGCATCACGGCACCACGGTCATGCAGTACTTCTACCAGCGGGCCGTCGAGCAGGCCCTGGACTCCCAGCAGGTGAACGAGGACGACTACCGCTACCCCGGGCCCAAGCCCCAGACCAAGGAATCCGGCATTGTCATGCTGGCGGACACCGTGGAAGCTGCGGTGCGCACCCTGAAGGAGCACACGGAGGGGCGGATTCGCGCCAAGGTCGAGCAGCTCATCAACGAGAAGATCGAGGATAAGCAGTTCGACGAGTGCCCCCTGACCTTCCAGGAATTCGGTCAGATCCGGGATGCCTTTGTGCAGGCCCTGACCGCCATGTATCACAGCCGCGTGTCCTACCCCGAGAAGCGGCGGGAGACCCAGATGACGGTGCGCATCCGGCGCCCCGAGGAAGAACTCAAGGACCTCACCAAGGAGCAAGACAAGGATGGACTCCAGGATCCTGATAAAGAGCCAGCTAAGGAACCACCGGTTTGACCCGGCGCGGCTGAACACCTTCCTTGAGGCTCTCCTCGAGGAACTGTGGCCCGGGCAGCCCTGCGAGCTGTCCGTGATGCTGGTCTCCAAGCGCCGAATGGCCGAGCTGAACAACGCCTGGATGGGCGTCAGCGGCCCCACGGATCAGCTCTCCTTCCCCCTGGGCGAAGGCCGGGGCGCCCAGTGCCGCATTCTCCTGGGAGACCTGGTCATCTGCCCCGAGGTGGTGGCCCAGCAGTGCGCCACCCAGGCCCCCGGCGGCAGACCCTTCACAGGGACCCGGGAAGCAGAACTGGCTCTAGTGCTCATCCACGGCCTGCTGCACCTGGCAGGCCACGACCACGACAAGCCCAGGGCCGAGAAGGCCATGGTAGCCCAGGAGAACCGCTACTACGAATCCCACGCCCACCTCCTCAAGGGCGCCTGGCAGAACTGACCCACCGACGACGGTAAGCGGCCGCCGGGCCCATGGGGCTATCCCAGGATCCGCTTCCTTCGTGCGCGGCTTGGACGGACAACCCC
>CAZMEC010000100.1:1344-11390 GCA_964565265.1 uncultured Myxococcales bacterium | reverse complement strand
CCCTGGGGCTGGTGTGCTTCCTGGGCCGCGCCGAGGCCGCCCGGGTGCTGCTGGCAAACGGTGCCGACCCCGAACTGGGGCTGACCTGGGACCTGGACAATCCGGCGGTTGAGGACACACACTCTGACTACTACCTCGAGGCCGCCCAAGAGATGAAGAACGCCGGGGGATTGGCCCTCAAGGCCGGCCCCTTGAACTTCACCCCCCTGATGCTGGCGGCTCTCGGCGATGCCCCCCAACTGGTGCCGGTCCTGGTCGAGGGGCGGGCCAACCTGGAGGCCACCGCGCCCTTCGGCTGGACTGCCCTCTCGTTGGCCACTATTGGTGCCACGCCCCGAATGCTGCGGGCCCTGCTGCGGCATGGGGCCAGTACTCTGGCGGCGGATTGCATGGGGCAGCAGGCCCTGGATCAGGGCTACATACGGCGAGACCCCGAAATGTTGGATTTGATCCTCGAGTATGGCCCCCCGCCCGGCTCGGCACGCCTTGCCGACCCCCGGTTCCAGTGCCAGGCCCTGCTGCACCCCCAGTCCCGACTGGCCCGCCTGTACCAGGACCTGGGCCACGACGCCCCTGGACCCTCCCCGGCGACCCTTCGCGAGGCCCTGTCCCTGGCCATCGAGAATGACAACTGCGAAGCTGTGCGGCGGTTGGCCCAGCTTGGGGCAGATGTGCTGGCCGAGGGACCCAGGGGGGAGACGCCGCTGCTGCAGGCTGCGTGCAGTGGGAGGCCCGACATGGTCCGCTGCCTGCTGGACCTGGGTGCCGACCCCGACGACCTCAAGGTCCATCCTCTGCCGCCCCTTCTGGCCGCCGTCCTGTGGGGCAACCTTGCCGACCTGGAAGCCCTCTTGCTGGCCGGTACCCCCGTGAACCAGACCGCGCCAGACGGCCGCACCGCCCTGCAGCTGGCCGTGGGTCAGGGCAACCTTGCGGCGGTGCGATTGCTGCTGAACCAGGGCGCCGACCCCAACCTTTTTGCCGGCCCGTGCTGCCAATTCAAGGTTGCGGCCTCAGAGGCCATCGCCTTCGACCTTCCCATGGACCTGATGGAGCTGCCCATTGCCGCCAACCGGATTGTGTGGGATCCCCATCCAACCCATCGGCAACGACGTCGCCTCCCTCTCGCGGAAGCCGTGGCCAAGCATGACCTGAAGCTGATCCAGCTACTGCTGGACGCCGGGGCCAACCCCAATCTGGGGTCCGACCCGTTGGTGGGCGATGCCGTGCTGGCGGCCGTGGAACTGGGCAACCTCGAGATCCTGGAGTTGCTGCTGAACCACGGTGCCAAGCCGGATCCCGGCGCGGTCACGCAAAGGATCTGCATCAGGGACGAAACCATCCCGCTGCTGGTCCGACTGGGTGCCGACCTCCAGGCCACCGATGAGGCCGGCAGGACCCTATTGAGTGGCCCCAGCTGCGTCTTCTGCTACGACATCCCCGCCCTGGTGCAGGCGGGCCTGGGCCCCAACGCCGCGGATCAGCACGGCCTCACCGCCCTGGATCACATATTGATGGACTACCTTTTCGAGTGTTTCTTAGGCCTGAGACACCAGTACCAAGCCCCCAAGGTGCAGGTCCGCAGGTATCAGCCCTAGCCCCCTACCCCTCCACCAGTTCCACCCACAGCCCCCGGGCCTCGGCACCTTCGGGCACCGTGGGCGCGGGGCCAGGGCCGTGGATCAGGGTGGGCTTGGCCTTGGGGAAGGTGGCTTGGGCTTCGGCCAGCGCCGCGGCCTCGCGCCGCTGGGTGGTGGGGGATTCGGCCTGCCAGGTGACCTGGAACAGGCGCTTCGGGCGGCCGGCCTTGAGGGCCAGCAGGTCCAGCTCGTGCTTGCCCTTCCAATAGTGAAGCTCCAGGTCCGCATCTCGCGCCAGGTGAGCCCACAGCGCGGTCTCGGCCAGGCGACCCCAGTCCGAGGTGGGCGAGAGGCACACGGCGTTGCGAAGCCCCGTGTCCAGGGCATGAACCTTCTGGGGGCGGCGCTGACGCTCGGCCAGTTGGGGGGAGTGGAAGGGCAGGAACGCCACCAGATAGGCCTCCTGCAGGAAGGCGCAGTAGCTGCGAACCAGGTCCTGGGAACTGGCCAGGCGCGCGGCCAATCTGGTGATTGAGGTCAGGGACGCCGTCTCCTGCAGCAGGGCCACCGCCAGGGCCCTCAGCATGGTCAGATCCCGAATGCCATGGCGCAGCGCCACATCCTTGAACAGGACATCGTCAAAGTACTGCTTCAGCAGCTTCTCCCGGCGCTCGTCCGAGTCCGACAGCGCCACCTCTGGAAAGCCGCCCCAGCGCAGGTACTCCAGCAGCGCGTGCTGCATGGTCGGATCGTCGGGGACCAGGCCCGGCCGCTTGGGCGGCGTCAGCCCCTTGAAGGCCAGGAATTCCCTGAAGGACAGCGGCCAGACCTGGAAGGAGACCTGGCGGCCGGTCATCAGCGTGCCCAACTCCCGCGACATCATGGCTGACGACGACCCGGTCAGGAAGACCTTCAGGTCCTCGGACTCCATGCGGGCGCGGACCCAGCGCTCCCAGCCCGGGACGCTTTGGACCTCGTCCAGGAACAGCCACGCCCGACCCTTGGGGTGCACCCGCCGGCGGAAGGTCCGGTAGGCCTCCTCCAGGGTCTTGAGGCCATCCAACCCGGCCAGTCCGGGCTCCTCCAGGTTCAGGTGCAGCATGGCCGTGGCCGCCACCCCCTTTGCCTCCAGTTGGTCCATCAACTGGAACATCACGGTGGTCTTGCCGGCCCGGCGCGGCCCCGTCAGGACCACCGCCTCCTTGCCCTCCAGGAAGGGACCAAGGCGCGGCACGATCTCCCTAGCGACCCCCGGGGCCAGGGTCGCAGAGCCCCAACGATTCCATCTGCTCAGGGTTTCCAGCATGGTGCCTCCGGGCGCCTTGATTCGGCCCGAATGCTACAACATGCTCGGTATAACCGTCAAGATCCGCCACAACATGCTCGGTATAACCGTCAAGATCCCTACTTCTTCACGCAGCGCACGGCGTTGTCGATGAAGTAGGAGGCGGTGCCGACGGTGCCGCTGGCGAACTGGGTGTAGAAGGCGCTGTCGCCCCAGTCGGTCACCGTGGTGCCGGTCCAGTAGGCGGTGCAGTTGCCCTGGAGAGCCCCATCCCAGTAGCAGCCCTCAAGGCCCGGGCCGTTGTCGTAGCTGCAGTTGTACTCGCAGGGGGTGCCGTCGCCGCAGTCGTGGTTGGTGCAGCCGTCGCTGATGCCGCAGGCCCCCCCGTCCCCCACCGCATCACAGCCCCGAAAGAGGCTGCGCGCCTCGCTCACCGTGGGCAGCCGCCAGCCCGCGCCCAGGTTGGGGCAGTAGGCCGAGGCCTCCTCGAAGTCCATGAACCCCGCCGCCGGGTTCTGCCACCGCAGGCCCGTGCTGGGGTCCACCCAGCCGCCCTCGTCCTGCTCCTCGCCGGACACCACCACCTTGATGGTCAAGGTGGGCTCGGAGGCCCCGCCAACCACCGCGATGATGCCCAGGCTCTCGAACTCCTCCAGGCCCGTCATGGTCACCTCGGCCCCGTCGAAGCTGCGCTTGAAGGACTGCGCGCTGCCCTGGAAGTCGTTCATGCCGAAGGCCGCAAAGGCCGCCGCCCCCGCGCTGGCCAGGCCGCTGATCTTCACCTGCAAGGCCTTGCCCAACAGCCCGTCAGGCAGGGGCCCATCCACGCCCAGAGGCAGTTCAATCAGGATGCCCGCCAGGGCCATCACTTTCTTGTACTCCAGCGCGCAGACCAGGGTCTCCCCCACGACATCGCAGAAGTCGGCGGTTATCTCCACCCGCGAGCCCTTCGTGAACAACTCCTCCGCCAGGAACCACTGGGTTCCGCCCTCCGCCTCCAGGGGCTCGTCGTCCCGAATCCACCCGTCCGGCGTCCGCTCGAAGCCCCGGTCCGCCAGGTACGCCAGATACATGCCGGTGAAGCTGTTGCCATCCACCACGAAGTTGTTCTGCAGCGCCTCCGAGTACCGCCCCACCACATCCCGAAGCTGAGTCACCGTGGTGGGCATCACAGTCTTCTGCAGCGCCACCAGCACCCGCGGAAAATCCTCCAGGGTCCCAATGCGCAGCAGCCGCACAAAGAAGTCCTGGTTCATGTAGGCCAGCATCCCCTTGGCCGGCTCGCAGGTCCCCAGGCCCATGCTCAGCCAGTTACGAGGCTCGTTGGGCCGCACCTGGGCGGGGCTGCCATGCTCCAGGAAATACCCCGCCGCCGTCGCCATGCCCTCGTTGAAGCCGGAGTGGGAGTTGTAACAGAACTTCTCCGTGCCTTCCCAAACATCGAAGCAGATGGCCGGGATGTTGTAGGCGTTGAAGATGGCGTGGAACATCTCGTGGGCCACGATGGACAGGCAGCCCCCCGCCTTGTCCTCAGGCGTCGAATCGACATTCGCTCGGCCCAAGTAGATGCGCCCAAACCGCATGGCCAGGTCCGCCGCGCCGGCGTCCACATTGGGGTTGTACTCGCTGCCCCCCGCCGTCAACTGCAGCATCCACTTGACCTTTGGCCCCTCAATCTTCGCGTACAGGTTGGGCGCCAGGAAGCCCGCCGCCGCGTAGGTATCCGCGGCCTTCTTGGCATACCCCAGCACCGTCTTCACCTGGGCCGCCTTGATCTGCTGCCCATTGAACCGCATGGTCCACAGCGAATCCCCCCAAGGTCCCGCCGGATTGGGCGCCGAGGGCAGCCCCCCCAGGTCCTCCGTGCTCAGTTCCTCCACGAAGGGGTCAAATGTCAGCGCAAATGTGAAGTCCGGCGGAATGCCCACAAGCTCCACCGAGAACAGCCCCGTGCCCTGGTCGTAGGTGCCATCCACGGGCAGCGCCAGGTCCCCCAGCACCGCCATCAACTGCAAGCCCGGGTGCCCCAGCGCCTCCGCCGGCACCGTGGCCGGCAGGCTCAGCGTCAGGGTGTTCAGCGCCGCGTAGCTGCGCACATCGTTATTGGTGGAAGCCAAGCGGTACCAGGACCCCAGCGTCTGGGCCGTGCCCAGGTCCACCGCCGGCGCCTCCGCGTTGGTGATGCCCACCTCCGCGTCCCAGGGGCTGGTGTTGGGCTTGACCACCAGCGAGGGTCCCCCCGCCAGCGCCACCGTCCCCCCCGCCAGGCCAATGTTTCCCACTGCGGCAAAGCCCTCCAGCGAGATGCCCGAGGTTCGGTCCCCCGACAGGATCAGCGACGGGTCCCCGGGCTCCGGCGCAGGATTGTCGTCCACCACCAAGCCTCCGTCCCCGCCCCCGCCGCAGCCAACCGCCGCGCCCAGCACCAACAGCACCGCCACAAGCAAGCCACCAACGCGCCAGCAGGACTTCATGGTTCCACGCTCCAATCCTTCAGTCAGTGGCGGCAGTATCGGCCCGGAGGCCGACGCAGTTCAAATCCTATTTGGTGGGGGCCGCGGGGGCACCGCTTACTTCGTGCGCGGCTTGGTTTCGGTCGGGGTTTCGGACGGGGTTTCGGACGGAGTGGCGGCGCCGAATTCCTTGGCGTCGCGCTTGGGGTCCAGGCTGCTGACGGGGCGGCAGTCGGTGGGCACAGGGAAGGACTCGAACAGCGCGGGCCCACCCCCTCCCTTGCGGTCGGGGTTCCGTTCACTGTTTTGGGAGACCCACTTTTCCAGGTTGGCGATGCGCTCAGCGGTGTCGGGGTGGGAGGACAGGAACGCCGGGGCCTTGAAGGTGGCGTCCTCTTCCTTCTTTTGAATCTTCTTGAAGAAGTCGGGCATGGCGGCGGGGTTGTAGTTGGCGGCGGCCAGCAGCTCCACGCCCAGGGCGTCGGCTTCCCGCTCCTGGGTGCGGGTGAAGGACAGCCCCGCCATCTGGTAGGCGCCCTCCACGGCCAGGCCCCCCAGGCCCCCCAGGTCGCCGAAGAGTACTGCCACGGCCACACCCAGGCCCGCCCGGGCGGCCAGGTTCTTCAGGCCATGGCGCTTGCGCACATGCTGGATCTCGTGGGCCAGCACGCCCGCCAACTGATCCGCGTTGTCCAACTCCGTCAGCAGCCCCAGGTTCACGAACACGAAGCCCCCCGGCAGCGCGAAGGCGTTGAGGTCCGGCGAGTCACTTACGAAGACCCGGTAGGCCAGCTTCTCGTCCGCCGGCAGCTTCGCCGTCAACCGGTCCAGCACGGCCTGAACCTGCTGGTTCGCCCCAGGATCGGAGCACACCTTGTTGGTGCTCAGCACCTGGGACGCCAGGGTCTCCCCAAGCTGGACCTCGGCGCTGACGGGCAGGGCCTTCAAGGCCCCATCCATGGCCCGCCCCCACAGGTAGCCAAAGCCGTAGTACCCGCCAAAGAACAGCACCGCCAGGATGCCCGTGATGATGAGGGCCCGGTTCACCGTGGCCTGGCCGCCGGCGATCTTGGCCAGGCGCGCGGCGTCCTCCGCCGGCAGCCCCTGGGTCAACAGGGCCTGGGCGGCCTCCCGCCCCTCGGTCAGATACAAGGTGCAGGGCTGGTTGTCCCGGCTGGTGAAGGAGACCTCCAGCATCTTGCCCCCGAAGCCCCCGACCTTGAAACGCGCCTCGCGCACGCGGATCTCGCCGTGGAGGCCGTCGTCGCCCTCCCAGGTGAGGGTGCCGGGGAGGATGCGGACCAGCACGGGGAGCGCGGCATCGGATCCGCTTACTCCGTGCGCGGCTTGGACGGACCCAGCGGCTTTGAATCCGTACAGCATGCCGTGGAAGGAGTCGTTCACAGCAGGTCCTCCCGACCCAATTCGCGCAGGAGGTCCACCACCCTGCGCACATCCTGGGCGCGGCTCTTGTCCAGCACCAGCACGGCATCCTTGGTGCTGATGACCAGCGTGTCATTCACCCCCAGCATGGCCACGAAGGGGCCGCCGTCGGCGCTGATCACCTTCGAACCGTTGCAGTCCACCAGGGCCTCCTGCCCCTTCTGGGAGCCCCCATTGAGGGCCGCCACCGCGTCCCAGGCCCCCACATCGGACCAGGCAAAGCCCGCGGGAATCAGCAGGATGCGCTTCGCCTTCTCAATGACGGCGTAATCAATGCTGATTGAGGGCAACGCCAGGAAACAGCGGGCCAGGGCGTCGGAGTCGCCGGCCCTCAGGCAGCGGGCCAGTTCATGCACGGTGTCCGCATAGGGCGGGTTCACCTGCTGCAACTCCTCCAGCATGTGGCTGACCTTGAAGAAGTACATGCCCGAGTTCCAGTAGAAGTTGCCCTTGGCAAGGTACTCTTCGGCGCGCTTCAGGTCCGGCTTCTCGACGAAGCGCTTGACCTCCACCGCGTGGGGGCCGGCGGCGCGGGTGCTGGCCTCGATGTAGCCGTAGGCGGTGTCCGGGCCGGTGGGCTTGATGCCCAGGGTCACGATGGCCCCGCCGTCCGCCGCGTCCAGGGCCCTCAGGAAGTCCCCCGCAAAGGCCTCCTGGTCCGGGATGTAATGGTCCGCGGGCAGCATCACGGCGATCTGGTCAGGGCCCCGCAGCAGGGCGTGGGCCGTGGCCAAGAGGACCGCGCCCAGGGTATTTCGGGCGGCGGGCTCGACCAGGATATTGGGGGGCGCCGGGGGGACGGACAGCTCGGCCAAGAGGGGGGCAAGATTCCCCCCCAGAACATAGTTCAGGGCCCCGTCCCCAAGCACATTCAGCAGCCGGTGCCGCGTGTCGTCCAACATGCAGCGCCCCCCAAACAGGCGCAGGAAGGGCTTGGGCCGGAGGCTGCGGCTGAAGGGCCAGAAGCGGGTCCCCGCGCCCCCCGCGAGGATGTAGGCTGAGGTTCTCCCAGTGATTTGCGCGCTCATTTCAGATACTCCCGGAGGACCAGACCAAGGCCCAGGATCAAGGTGTACACGCCGAACAGATGGAAGCCCCGGGTCTTGAGGATCCGCATCAGCAGCCCCAGGGCCAGCAGCCCCACCACGCAGGCGACGGCGGCGGAGAATAGCAACTGCCCGGCCCCCGGAAGGTCGGCGCCCCCGTCGGCTTTGGCAAGCTGCAGCACCAGGGCCCCCAGGATGGCGGGCACGGACATGAGAAACGAGAAGGCCGCCGCGTCGCGCCGGTCCAGGCCCAGCATGAGGCCCGCGGAGATGGTGCTGCCGCTGCGGGAGACCCCGCGGAACAACCCCACACACTGGGCCAGGCCGATGAACAGCGCGTCATACCAACGGAAACCGTGGGGCCCCTTGTTGAGGCGCCCGGGCAGGAAGCTGAAGCGCAGGTGCTTGGACAACAGCAGGATCACGCCGTTCAGCATGAAGAACCAACCCAGGGTCGACAGGTCGGTGGCCGCCGCCTCCATGCGGTCCCCCAGCAGCAGGCCCACGGGCAGCAGCGGCAGGGTGGCCAGGATCAGCAGCAGCACCAGCTTCACCCCCGGGTCGTCCACAGCCTCGCGCCAGCCCCGCTGCCGCAGGTTCCGGGGCAGCGCGCCCAGACCCCGCAACATGCTGGCCACATCCTTGCGAAAAAACAGCAGCACAGCCACCAGCGTGCCAACATGCATGGAGACATCCAGCAGGGTCTGGGGCTCGGTAATGCCCCACAGCGACTGCATCAGGCGCAGATGCCCCGAACTGGACACCGGCAGGAACTCGGTCAGCCCCTGCAGTACCGCCAGGATGCTAAGTTGAATGTAGTCCATGCGTCACTCCCGTCCGAACCCCGACCGCAAGGGAGGGGGTTGCCTTACAGCCCCGTCAGCGCCCGCACGCCGTCCATGGTCTTCTGGGCCCGGGCCCGGCAGGTCCGAGCGCCCTGGTCCAGCACCTCGTCCAGGTCCTTGGGCCGGGCGATCCAGTCCAGGGCCTTCTCCCGAATGGGCGCAAGCTGTTCGATCATGTTGTCCGCCAGCACCTTCTTGCAGTCGAAGCAACCAATGCCCGCGCTGCGGCAGCCAGTGGCCGCCCACTCCTGCTGCTCGGGGGTGGAGAAATGCTTGTGCAGCGTGAACAGGTTGCACACGGAGGGGTCCCCGGGGTCGCTGCGCCGCATGCGTTTGGGATCCGTCACCGCGCCCTTGAGCTTGGTGCGGATGCTGTCCGGGTCCTCGGTGATCTCGATGTGGTTCCCCAGGCTCTTGGACATCTTGGACTTACCGTCCAGGCCCAAAATGCGCGAGCCCTTGGTGACGATCTCCTTGGGCTCGGCGAAGAACTCGCCAAACCGATTGTTGAACTTCCGCGCCACGATGCGGGCCAACTCTATGTGCTGCACCTGGTCCTCGCCCACGGGCACCACTTCGCCCTTGTACAGCAGGATGTCAGCGGCCTGCAGCAAGGGGTAGGTGAACAGCCCGGTGTTGATGTTCTTGGCGTGCTGGGCGGCCTTGTCCTTGAACTGGGTCATGCGGCCCAACTCGCCCATGGGGGTGACCGTGTTGAAGATCCAGGCAAGCTGGGTGTGCTCCTGGACATGGGACTGCACAAACAGCGGGCAGTGCTCCGGCGCGGGCAGCCCCGAGGCCAGAAACACCGCCGCCAGGTTCCGAATCCGCTCGCGCATCTGGGCCACTTCGTACTCCACCGTCATGGCGTGGAGGTCCACGATGCAGAAGATTGAGTCGTACTCTTTTGCCAGGCCCACCCAGTTCTTCAAAGCCCCCAGCCAGTTGCCGACATGGGGCGCGCCCGTGGGCTGCATTCCGGAAAACATGGTCTTCATTGCTATTACCTTCTAAAGACAGCAAACACGCGGTTGACCATAGCAGCCAAGCCGAAGGCTGGCAACCGACGAAAAGGGGCGCCTCCGTCCGAACCGCGCGCGTAAGCAAGCGGGTGTCCGGCGCTTTGGTTTGTGCTAGCCTCTGCCCATGTTTGACCGCACCACACCCGCCACCCTGCTCCTGGACCTGTGGGCCCACGGTCTGGCCGCCGTCCACCCCGCCCGCCTCCTGGCTGGCCTCTCGCGCCAGGGGGACCAACTGCTGTGGCAGGGCCGCCCCCTGCTGACCAAGGCCCCCCAGGGCCACTTTCAGGTGCTGGCTCTGGGCAAGGCCGCGCCCCAGATGTGCCAGGCTTTGGTGGGGGCGCTGGGGGAGGACACCCGCTGGGTCTGCGT
>CAZMEC010000100.1:0-1244 GCA_964565265.1 uncultured Myxococcales bacterium | reverse complement strand
GTGGTGGTGCTACTTCACCTTCCCCTTTGAGCGCTTTCCAGCGCGGCCACCAGGTCTTGAGGTCTGCGCATCCTTGTTGCTGTTCAGCCACCGCAGAATCCTGGTGGCGGCACCTCGAACCTCGGGGTTGACATCACGCAGGACCTCTTCGCCATGCAGGTAGGCATTGAACGCCTCTCGCAGGGGCCAGTGCCGCTCGGCAAGGCCGGCCTCGTCGAGGCGCCTGAGCAGTTCTTCCCCAAAGCCGCGCTGGTCCGCCAGACGAAGAACCCTCAACAGGTCATCGAAGAAATCGCTGAACAGCCGAGGATCATCCTGGGCAAAGGCCGCCTCAAGTTCTTCCGTTGCGCGCTCCGTATCCCCGGCAGAAATGGCACGAGAGGCGGCCAAGACACTCGTTGCGCAGGCCGGCAGGTCGCCATCGATGACTTTGAAGGGCCTTTGGGCCTCGGCCACCGCCAGCCCCATGAACGACTGTTCCTGGCCGCGCTGCCCGCCCGGCTCGTGCAACAACCCCGTCGCGATGTCCGACATCTGCCTGGCTGAGTAGAAGCCGCGCAGGAACTCGGTCAGCCAGCGCAGGCGGTTCCTTTGCCGCCGGGAGGCGTGACGCATCAGGTACCAGATGTTGAAAAAGCGTTCGGCCACTTGGTAACCAGCCCGGTTGGTGCTGGACAGCGTCGCCTTTTCGGCAATTCCGGCCTTGACCAGCCGGTCCAGTTGGGCCGACACCACGCCCACCTCCAGGCCTGCCTTCAGGGCCAGAGTCGCGGCCGTGGCGGGGTTCCATTCCAAGGCCAGAGCATCGAAGACGACCCGCGCCTGAGGGGCAAGTTCCTCTACCCTGGCCTTGTACAGCGGAGTTGCCTGGTCCAGCAGTTTTTCCAGGTAGGCCATCACATTGACGCTGATTGGGGCCTCCAGAACTAGATACATCATCGCAAGGGTTCTGGGGTTTCCTCCGGTCAGGTCAGCCAGGACCTTGATGCACTCTGGACTGCCATCCAGGACTTCGGTTACACGCTTGCCAGGCTCCCCTCTGCCACGCGCAATGAGATACAGACAGGAGGCCAGTTCCTCGGCGGTCAAGCGCTCCAATAGATCTACTTGGAAGAACTCATAGAAGGCCTGGTCGTGCGACACCACCGCTTCAAGGTGGGCGGCAGAGGCACCGACGACAACCATTCCACCAGCCTCCTGCAGAACCCGGCGGAGGATCCACTGCTGGTCCTTCAGGCCCCCCA
>CAZMEC010000099.1:8772-11544 GCA_964565265.1 uncultured Myxococcales bacterium | reverse complement strand
TGCCGGATGAGGGTGCCGGATGAGGGTGCCGGATGAGGGTGCCGGATGAGGGCACTGGTTCCAGCGCCCAGTTCCTCCTTCCCCAATCTCCGCATCGCTCGATAAATAGATCAACAAGCCAAGGAGAAGCCAATGGCCAGCACAGGCATCGCCAGAGCCCGCGTCCTTCGACGCGAATCCACTAAGCAAGAACGCAGGCTTTGGTTCCTCGTTCGTGCTGGGCGCCTCGAGGGGTTCCGTTTCCGACGACAGGAGGTGATCGGCCCGTTCATAGTCGACTTCATTTGCTTCAAGGGACGCCTGATTGTCGAACTAGACGGTTCCCAGCATTTCACCGACAGGTCGTACGATGAGGCCAGGGACTCGTACCTCAAGGGGCTGGGGTTCACCGTGCTGAGATTCTGGAACAACGAACTGTGGGAAAACGAGGTGGGTGTGTTGGAGGAAATTCTGAAGCACCTGAAGCCGACCCGCAGGCCCTCTCCCTAGCCCTCCCCCAAATGTCCCCTTCCAAATTCCCTTCCCCCCGTGGGGGAAGGTGGCCCGAAGGGCCGGATGAGGGCACGGGTTCCAGCGCCAGCTTTCCCCTCTCCCTAACCCTCCCCCCAGGGGGAGGGAACCGCCCGGCCTGGCCCGAAGGGCCGGATGAGGGCATGGGTTCCACCACCAGCCTCGCCCTCTCCCTAACCCTCCCCCCAGGGGGATGGAACCGGCAGGCCCTCGAGGGAACTGGCTAGTCGTCCATTTGGAGGATGAGATCTGGCAGGGGTTTGGGGTCGGCGGGATTCCAGCGGGTCTCGTGGAGCTTCAGGCTTACGCCTTCTACCAGCCAGGGGTTGCTGCGGGCTAGTTCAGAGAAACGCCGGGCCAGCACCCCGTCCGGGGCGGAGAGGGCCTCCTTGCCCGCCACCATGAAGGTTCCCCCAGTGAAGCGGCCTAGGATGTCGGAGTCGCGGAAGCTGAGCTGCAACAGGGTGGCGCAGCGCCGCAGGGCCTCATCGCCTGCCCCGTAGCCGTGCTCGTCGTTGAGCTGGCCCAGGTTTTCAACCTCCAGCAACAACACCAGGATGCGCTTCTTTTCCCGGGTGGCTGCGTGCACCAGTTGGTCGTGGAGCACCAGGAAGCCGTGCCTGGAGTTGAGCCCCGTGAGGTCATCCGCGAGGGACAGGCCGGCCAGTTCCTTGCCGGTGATGAGGGCCCGCCGGGCCACCTTGGTCAGGACCGCCTTGGGCCCCTGGACACTGGGTGAGGCGCCGTCGTCATTGAGCAGGAACCAGGAGGTCATCTCTCCCCGACCCTTCACATGGATGAGCCCCCGCTTTTCCAACCTGAAGCTGTCCCGCAGCAGCATCCGGGTGGCATCCGTGACCTGGATGAAGTCGGGCAAGCCCTGGGACTCCATGCGGCTGGCCACATTGACGCTGTCGCCCCAGAGGTCGTACAGGAAACGCGTGGTGCCCAGCACCCCCGCCACCACCGGCCCCGAGTTGATGCCAATGCGCAGCCGCAGGGGGCGCCCCTGGGGGGTTTGAAAGTTGCCCACCTCGCGCTGCATGTCCAGGGCCAGCCGGGCCACCGCCTGGGCATGGTCGGCGCGGAACTCGGGAACCCCACCCACCACCATGTAGGCGTCGCCGATGGTCTTGATCTTTTCCAGGCCGTGTCTGGCCGCAAGCTCGTCAAAGCGGGTGAACACCCGGTTCAGCAGGTCCAACACCTCGCCCGGGCTGTTCTGCCGGGCAAAGCCCGTGAAGTCCACGAGGTCAGCAAACATCACCGTGGCTTCGGGATGGAACTCGGCGATGACGCCTACCTGGATCTTGAGCTGGTCCACAATGGCCTTGGGCAGGATGTGCAGCAACAACTCCTCGGTGCGGGCCTTGTCCGCCAGCACCTCATCCAGCCGCATGGCCAGCAACTCCTCTTGAGTGTGCTCGTCCTCGATGGGCTTGATTCCGTCTTTGTCAGCAGCCATCCGCCTGCCCCCAGTCACAACAGTGGCGGCATTCTAGACCGCCCACTCCCAAAAGCAAACAAGGGCTAACAGAAGTCGTGGGATATCAGCGCGCTGATCTTCTCGTGGTTGCCCAGGGGCCAGGCCTCCACCGCCTTGAGGGACCGGGCCTCGTCCACCCGCCCCAGGCGCACCTTCAGGCCCACCAGGCTCTCGTCCAGCAGCACCTCCCCGAAGCGCCGCTGCCCCGCCGGGTCCACCGCCAGGTTCAGGAAACCGAACTCGTCCTCCAGGGTCAGGAACAACATGCCCTTGGCCGTACCCGGCCGCTGCCGCGTGATGACCAGCCCCCCACAGCGAAACACCGCCCCGTCTTTCAGGTCCTCAACCTGCCTGGAGTCCCTGTACCCCTGGGCCGTCAGGCCCTGGCGAAAGAATTCCAGGGGATGGCGGTCCACGGAATAGGCCGTCCGCCGGAACTGGTTCAGCATCAGGTCCCACTCGTTCATGCCGGGGAACTCGGGGCCCTCGGCCTCCCTCGGGGTGGCGTCAAACAGCCCCCCCGCCGATTCCCAGTAGCGGTGGGCCGCCCAGATGGCCGCCGCCCGGCGCCGCCCCGGGCTTGGGGCCTGGGGGAACAGGCCATCCAGGGCCCCCGCCAGGGCCAGGCGCAACAACAGAGGGGGGCTGGCGGGGCAGCGGGCCACCAGGTCATCCATGCTGGCAAAGGGACCTCCCGAGCGGCGGTCCTCCAGGAGGGTCTCGGTGGCGCTGCGGTCCAGGCCCTTGATCACCCTAAGCCCAAGCCGCAGAGCCCC
>CAZMEC010000099.1:0-8672 GCA_964565265.1 uncultured Myxococcales bacterium | reverse complement strand
CTCCCCAGCCCTCCCCCCTTCGGGGAGAGGGAGTCCAGAAGCGCCCCCCTCCCCAGCCCTCCCCCCTTCGGGGAGAGGGAGTCCAGAAGCGCCCCCCTCCCCAACCCTCCCCCCTTCGGGGAGAGGGAGTCCAGAAGCGCCCCCTTTCCCAACCCTTCCCCCCGTGGGGGAAGGTGGCGCGAAGCGCCGGTTGAGGGGCGGGGTTTCCAGCGTGCAGTCCCAGGCACTTTCGTTCAGGTCCGGCGGCAGCACCGGCACCCCGTGGCGCAGGGCATCCTGGAGGAGGCTGTGGACGCTGTAGAAACCCATGGGCTGACTGTTGATGAGGGCCCCCGCAAAGGCCGCCTGATGGTGGCACTTGAGGTAGGACGACACATAGGACAGCAGGGCGAAGGAGGCCGCGTGGGACTCTGGGAGGCCGTACTCCCCGAAGCCCCTGATTTGCGCCAATATTCTTGTTGCGTAATCTTCTGTTATGCCACGATTATTCATGCCTTGCTTTAGCTGCTCCAGCATGGGTTCCAGGCGGCCGTTGCTGCGAAAAGTGCCCATGGCGCGGCGCAGCTCCTCGGCCTGTCCGGGGCTGAACCCGCCAGCGGCCATGGCCAGCCGCAGGACCTGTTCCTGGAAGAGGGGGACCCCGTAGGTCCGCTCCAGAATGGGGGCCAACTCGGGGGCCGGATACTCGACGGGTTCAAGGCCCGCCCGGCGGCGCAGGTAGGGCTGGATCATGCCTCCCTGGATGGGCCCCGGGCGGACGATGGCCACCTGCACCACCAGGTCGTAGTAGTTACGCGGCTGGAGACGGGACAGCACGGACATCTGGGCGCGACTTTCAATCTGGAAGACCCCCACGGTGTCCGCGCGGCGAATCATCTTGTAGGTGGGGCCGTCCCCCTCGGGGATGCTGTGCAGGGCAAGCTCGGGGCCCCCCGCGCCGCGCACCAGGTCGAAGGCCTTTTGGATGGCCGTCAGCATTCCCAGGGCCAGGATGTCCACCTTCAGCAGGCCCGTGTCATCGATGTCATCCTTGTCCCACTGAATGACCGTGCGCCCTTCCATCCGGGCGGGCTCCACCGGGACCAGGCGCCTCACCGGCGTATCCGATATGAGAAAGCCCCCCGTGTGAATGGAGAGGTGACGGGGGAAACCACAGAGCTGGGCAGACAGTTGCAACAACAACTGGACCGGCTGGCTGCTTGGGTCCAGGCCGGCCTTTTGCAGGATCTCCTCGTCGCTGAGGCCCTCCCGGCGGTGGCCGTGGAAGGCGGCCCCCAGGTGGTCGCACTGCTGCCGCGAAAACCCCAGGGCCCGCCCCGTGTCCCGCAGGGCCAGGCGATGCCGGTAGCGGATGAACTCGCAGATCATGGCTGCCCGGGGGGTCCCGTAGCGCTGATAGATGTCCTGGATGACCTCCTCCCGGCGTTGATGCTCGAAGTCCACATCGATGTCCGGGGGCTCGGCGCGCTCCCGGGAGATGAAGCGTTCGAACAAGAGGCTGATGCGCGTCGGGTCCACCGAGGTGATGCCCAGCACGAAGCAGACCGCGCTGTTGGCGGCGCTGCCCCGGCCCTGGCAAAGGATTCCCTTGGCGCGGGCGGAGGCCACGATGTCGTGCATGGTCAGGAAGTAGTCGGCGTAGGCCAGTTCTTCGATGAGGGCCAGTTCGTGGGAAAGCAACTCCTGCACCTTGGGGGGGACCCCCTCGGGGTAGCGCTGGAGGGCCCTTTGGGCGACCAGTTCCTCCAGCCAGGACTGGCTGCTGCGCCCCGGCGGGACCATCTCCGAGGGGTAGCGGTAGGTAAGCTGGCCAGGCGAAAAGGTGCAGCGCTCAGCCAGCTCGCGGCAGGCCCGCAGGGCCCCCGGGAAACAGGAGTAAAGCGCCCGGGCCTCGTCCGGCGTGGGCACGCAGGACCGCGAATTGGGCAGCATCTGGCCCTGGGCATCTTCCAACGAGAGCCCCAGATCAATGGCCCGCATGAGGTCCCAGAGGATCTTTCGCTGGGGGATGTGGAACCACGCAGGATGGGCGGCCACGCTGGGCAGGCCAAAGCGTCGCGCCAGGGCCAGGCCTGCCTGGATGCGGTCGGCCTCGCCGGCGTGGAAGACCCGGACGATGCCGTTGTAAAGGCGGCCCTCAAAGGCTTCCAGGAGGGGCTGGGGGGAGGGCTGGGCGGCCAGATCCGGGTGGACCAGCAGCAACCCCGCGGAGAAGCGCGGCAGGTCGGCGCTGAACAGCAGGCTTTCGCCCTTCTCGGCGCGCTCCCGGCCAAGGGAGATCAGCTCGCACAGGTTGCCCCAGCCGTCCAGGTCCTGGGCCAACAGGTACACCGAAGGGGCGTCCTGGAGGCTGATCTGGGCCCCGCAAAGAAACCCCAGGCCCGCCTCCCGGGCGGCCTTCCAGCCCCGAACAATGCCGTAGACGCCATCCAGGTCGCAGAGGCCAAAGGCCGAGTAGCCAAGCTGCTGGGAGCGCTGGGCAAACTCGGCGGGCTGGGAGGCACCTTTCAGGAAGCTGTAGCCGCTGCGACAGAACAACGGCAGGAAGTCCGAACTGGGCTTCCTCCGAACCCCGACCGCCAGGGAGGGGGTGCCCGCCTTCGTTTCCGAACCCCGACCGCCAGGGAGGGGGTGCCCTTCCGTTGGTCTCATCTGAAGATCCCCTGCACGACTGGCCTGTCCTCCAGCCCCGTATCAAACACCAGCAGGGCCGCCCCGTTGCGGCACAGCAGGCGGCGGTAGCTGCGGCGCTGGAAGTCCTGCTTCCACCAGGGGGTCTCCACCTCCTCCAGGAACTGCCCATCCCCCGGCAGGGGCCGCGCCCGCCGAGCCTGCAAGGAGTCCAGGGGCAGGGGGGAGGTCAGGAGGTAGACAGGCAGGGGGGAGGATGGGTTGGGGAGAGGGTTGGGGAGAGGGTTGGGCGATGGAACCCCTGCCCTCATCCGGCCCTTCGGGCCACCTTGGTCGGCTCCCTCCCCCCCAGGGGGAGGGTTGGGGAGAGGGTTGGGCGATGGAACCCCTGCCCTCATCCGGCCCTTCGGGCCACCTTCCCCCACGGGGGGAAGGGAATTTGGAAGGGGGCATTTCAGGGGCAACTCTTGGAAGCGCAGCTCGGGCAGTGGGTGGGGGGAGACTTGCAAGGTTGCGGCCCCCACAGCCCCCTCCCCTGCTGCGGCCAGGCGGTCCAGGAGGCGCGCCAGGTCCTGGGTGTTGCCACTGGCCAGGCCCAGCAGATCCCTGCCGGGAGATGGCCGGGCCCTTACAAAGGAGGGCACCAGGAGGCGCAGCTCGGCCACCGGGCTGGGCAGGGAGAGTGACTCCAGGCGCAGCCGCAACAGGGCCAGCAGGCCCGGCGCCGAGGAGCGGGCCTGGGACAGCCGGACCTGCACGGTCTCCAGCACCTGGGCGTCCCGGGCCAGCAGCGACAGCTGCAAGAGATCACACTGAAGCCCAAGGCGGGCCCAGCGGGCGGCGGCGGACTCAAGCAGGGGCTGCAGGTGGTAAAGGATGGCCGCGTGGGAGTCGGCCTCGGGTTCGATTATCTGGGTCAGCTCCTCCCGGAGGACCGGGGGCAGGGGCTGGGGCTGGAGTCCGCCCTCCTCGCCGCTGACCAGGGCGTGCAGCAGGGCCCCCTCGGGGATGCGCCGGGCCCACTGGGAGGCCAGGGGCCCCTCCAGCTCCCCGAGATGAACCAAGCCAAGGGTCTCAAGGTATTGGCGGGATTCCTTGCGCAGGAAGGGAATGGCCGCCAGAGGGAGGGCCTGCAGGTGGGGCAGTTCCCTGGCGGGAGCCAGCCACAGAGGCCCGGAGTCAGGGCAGGTCAGGGCCGCCGCGTAGGCTGCATTGAAGCGGCTTGCCACGGCTGTCTGCAAGTGGTGGCCAAGGGTGGAAAGGCGCCCCTGGGCCTCGGCCAGGAGGGGCTTCTCGCCGCGCAGGGGCGCCAGGGGCAGGAGGTCCAGAAAGACCGTGAAGTCTCCGAAGGTCCAAAGGCCCGGGGAGAGATCCTGCAGGCGGAAGGCCAGGGCCTGGATGGTGAGGGCGCTGCCAGCCCCCAGGGGGGCCACAAAGAGCCTGGAGGAGAGGCACTTGATGTCGGCGGCGCGCTGGCCCGGGACAATGCCAAGCTGGGCGGCGGGGCGGTTGAGGCAGCAGATCCGGCCTCGGGCGTCATGGAGGGCCACGGGACAGTCCGGGGAGGGGGCTTGGAGTTCGGCCTGGAGGTAGGGGAAGTGGAAGGCCGCCAGACGCCGGGGCTGGGGGGCATGGGGTTTCATGAGGCCACTCCAAGGGCACCGGCGCAGGGCCCCTGGAAGAAGGGCCCGGGATCAAAGTCGACGCAGGCCCCGGGGGCGCGGCCGTTGGCCTTGAGGACCGAGAGGCGCAGAGTGCCCTGGGGGCCGGAGGACACCTGGAGGCCAAGGCCCACGGGGAGGCCCTGGGCGCTGGCGGGCAAGCTGGGACCACGCAGCAGCAGCACGGCGGCCCGGCAATTCTGCATGGCCTCCCGGAGGCGGCCACCATCGGAGCGCCGAAGCAGACAGCGCCCCGTGAGGGGATCGTCCGCCTGCACCACCACCAGGCGGAAGTGGTTGCAGGTCAGCACCTGGGGGAGGGTCCAGGAGAGGAGGCCGTCGGTGGGGGTGAAGACGCTGATCCTGGAGAGTTCGGCGCCCAACTGGTGAAGCAGCCAGCCATTGAGGCGATAGCCCGCCGGCAGCACCCAGGCCACAGAGGCGCTGCGGCTGCAGGTGGCGGCGCTGAGGATGGAGGGGAGGACCCCCAGGGCCGGAGAAGCGCCGGTCAGAAGCGTGCAGACCCCCCGGGGCCAACCCCCAGACAGCAGGCGGGTGTCCAGTTCAGGAACACCAGAGGGCACGAAGGCCGCGGTGGGGCGCGGTCTGCGAGCACTTCCTACCTGGCCAGCAAACTTCAAGATGATGCTTTCAACCCGGGGGTCCATTTCCACCTCACGGGCTGCATACTACTGAACTTCTGTTCAGGTGTCAAATATAGATCCGCTTAGGAGGCGGGGGGCTCGTCGCCAAGCTGCATGGCCTTCCACAGGTCGTCGGCGAAGTCCATGGTGCGCTGGTAGCGCTGGTCGCGCTGCTTCTCCAGGCCCTTCAAGATGACCTCCGCGGCCTCCACCGGCAGGTCCTTGTTCAGGCTGGTGGGGTGCGGCGGCGGCGTGAACTGGTGGTGGGCCAGGATGTTGGACGCCGGGAAGGGCGTCATGCCCGTCACCAACTGGAACACCAGGACCGCCATGGAGTAGATGTCCGAGCGGTGGTCCACAAAGTCCCCGGCGATCTGTTCAGGGGACATGTACAGGGGCGTGCCGCAGACAATCAGGGTCTTGGTGGGGTTCTCGTCCAAGGCCTTGGCGAGACCAAAGTCCATCAGCTTGACCTTCCCCAGTTTCTCCCCCGTCAGCATGATGTTGCCGGGCTTGATGTCCCGGTGGATGACGGTCTTGTCATGGGCGTACTGCAGGGCCGAGCAGATCTGCTTCACCAGGCTGCCCACCTCGGTGAAGGCCAGGGGGCCGCCCACCTTGGTCAGGTGCTGCTCCAGGTCCATGCCCTTGATGTACTCCATGGCCAGGTACAGGTTCCCCGACACCTCGCCCATGTCGTACAGCGTGACGATGTTTGGGTGGTTCAGGGAGGCTGTGGTCTTGGCCTCACGCAGGAAGTACCGGATGGCCAGGTCGTCGGGCAGTTGGTTCTTGAACAGGAACTTCAGCACCACCTCGCGGCCCAGGGTCTTGTCGAAGGCCTTGTAGATCACGCCGTGACCGCCCTGCCCTATCTTGTCGGTGATGTCATAGCGGTCCGCCAGGCTGTCCCGCTTGGGCAGGTTGAAGGCGATCTTGCCGGTCTTGGCCTCTTCCTCGGTGGCGACCTCGATGCCGCCCACCATGGTGCGGGCCGCGTTGATCACCTGGTGCTCCAGGCGCTGCTGCCAGTTCTGGACCTTGTCTCCCAGGGGGCCGGCGGCGCTCATTCGTTGCAGGTAGGGCAGCGCCAGGCCGGGCTTGCCCAGCTTCTCGCACAGGGACGCCAGGGAGAACAGGGCCCTGGAGGTGGCCGAACTGACCCCCTTGAACTCAAGGATCTCGGCGTACTTCTTCATGGCCTCTTCGGAGTCGCCCTGGTGTTCCAGGATGGAGGCCAGGGACATGGCACATTCAATGTAGGTCTCCTCCAGGGGGCTGACCCGGCGGTAGAACTCAATGGCCAGATCCGGCTTGTCCATGCGCATCATGATGTTGCCCAGGGCCGCCCAGTTCTTCTGGCGCTTGAGGATCTCGGTGACCTTGTTCCACATCTTGGCGGATTCGTAGAGTTGCAGTGCCGCCGGCAGATCCCCGGTCTTCTCCAGGTTGGCAGCGGCCCCGGCAATGTCTCCCGCCCGCATCATGGCCTTGGCGGCGGCTTTGAACTCGCCGAGGCGGTCAAAGAGCTTGGCGGCGGCCTGGAAGTTCCCGGCCCGGTACAGGGCCTCCGCGGCGTTGCGATGCTGCCCCGCCACCATCCAATGCTTGGCAGCGTCGGCGAAATCCCCCTGCTGCATCAGGAACTTGGCCATGGTCTGGGAGGCGCTCTTCTTGTCCCCCAGCTTTCCGTAGACCTCGGCGGCCTTGCGAAGCTGACCTGCGGCCTCAAAGCAGCGCAGGGCATCCTTGCTTTCCCCCGCCACCAGATAGAGGTCGCCGGCGGGCTCCATGCGCCCCATGCGCTCCACCGAACGGGCTGATTCTTTGAGGCGTCCGGCCCTCTTCCAGGCGTTGGAGGCAGACTCGTGGTCGCCCACCCCGGTGAACAACTCGGCGGCCTGCACGAACTGCCCCAGGTGCAGATGCACCCGCGCCGCCTCATCGTTGCGTCGCAGAGATTTGAGCAGCTCAATGGCGTCCTCAGGCTTGCCCGAATCCACCAGCAGCCGGGCCGCCTCCTGAAGCCGCCCCGCCGCCGCAATCTTCTGGGCCCGGGCCTGGATTCCCTTGTTGCTGTTCTTGTAGGCACGCAGGAACAGGGGCACCAGGACAAGCACAATTGCCCCAGCCCCAAAGCCCAACCAGACAGGTATTGACGCCATCATTAACATGTTTTGCAGTGATAGCACCACGAACCGAAACCGTCAACAGCGCACGGCCAGAAACGCGGGAAATCCTGAGTCGCCCTACATGACCTTCATGATCACATCGCAGATGATGTTGGCGGTGGTGTCGGCGCGGTCCGCGGCGTTGGACAGGTGGCGTAGGACCTCGCGGGTCTTGAGGATCTCCAGCACGCCCTCCACAGTGGTCACCTTGCCGGAGAAGAGATCGCAGGTCGCCTCGCGGTAGACCTTCTCCACGCCGTTCTCCATCTGCTTGGCCTTCACGGCGTGCTCGTTGGCCACCTGGGGATGGGCCAGGATGTGCTGCATGGCGAGGCGGATCTCCTTGCCAGCGGAGTGCATCATCTCTGCCATCTTGGTCAGGTGATCGTTGGGCTGCAGCTTGAACAGCACCATCTCGTCCACCGTGGAGTAGGCATAGTCCAGAATGTCGTCAATGGAGCGGGAGAGGGCGAACAGATCCTCGCGGTCAATGGGGGTCACGAAGGTGCGATTGAGCTCGTCAATCAGCAGGCGCCGTTCGTTGTCCCCGCGCTCCTCTGCCTCCTGCACAATCTTCGCATTGGCCTCGGTGGGGTTGTGCACGAAGTTCTCAAGCCCCTCCAGGCCGGCAACCATGGCCTCGGCCTGCTGGATCAGGCGCTCTACGGAAGGGTCACGACGGGGCTTCAAGGGATTGCAAAACACATTCATGCGGGACCTCCAAAGATGTCGAAGAGGGACTTGACGACAAAGTACGAAACCGCCGCCATGGCGCCCGCAGCCGGAATGGTCAGGACCCAGGCGGTGACGATGTTGCGGGCGATCTGCCAACGGACCTTGCGGACACTCTCGGACGCGCCCGCCCCCAGGATGACGCCAGAAACCACCTGAGTGGTGCTGACGGGGCCGCCCACCAGGGCCGCCGTCATGATCACCGAGGCCGAGGCGAACTGGGAGCTGAAGGCATGGATGGGCCAGATCTTGTAAAGCTTGAAGCCCAGGGTCTTGATCAGCCGATAACCACCGGCGGCGGTACCCGCACCAATGGCGGCGGCGCTGATGAGCATGACCCACCAGGGGACCAGGAACTCGCTTTGGAAGCCCGTGGCCACCAGGCCCATGGTGATCATGCCCATGGTCTTCTGGGCATCGTTGGTACCGTGGGACAACGCCAGGCCCAGCGCGGTGAAGACCTGCCCCACCCGGAAGAAGCTGTTGGCCTTGGGGCCCGCCCGGAACAGCACCAGGGACTTGAGGACCAAGCGCTGCAAGCCGAAGCCCACCACGAGGCCGATAATGGGAGAGATGAACAGGGCCAGCAGCACCACCTGAAGGCCGGCCATCTTGATGTGCTCGAAGCCGCTGCCCACGGTGACGGCCCCGATGATGCCGCCGATGAGGGCGTGGGAGGAGCTGGAGGGGATGCCCTTCCACCAGGTCAGGATGTTCCAGGCGATGGCCCCCAGCAGGGCCGCGATGACCACCGCCACGGTGATGGTCTCACCGGAGACCACATTGTGGCCCACGGCCTTGGCCACGGCGACCCCGAAGAGGAAGGGGCCGGT
>CAZMEC010000098.1:7431-11611 GCA_964565265.1 uncultured Myxococcales bacterium | reverse complement strand
GCCCGTCGCAGTCGTTGTCCAGGCCGTCGCAGGCCTCGGTAGCGCCGGGTTTCACCGCCGGGTTTGTGTCGTCGCAGTCCAGGCTGACCTGGACCCCATCCTCGTCCCCGTCGTCCAGCGGCGACAGGCAGCAACGAAGCCCAAAGAGCGCCGTGTCGGCGTAGTCCTCGGGGGCGGCAAGCTTTTGGCAGTTGCCCTTGGCAGCATCCTTCACGGTGCCGCCGAACAGCTTCCCCTCGGCGCTCCACTCGGCAAGGTTGCCGACCAGATCCAGCACCCCAAGGTCAGGCGCGTGGCAGCCCGGGAAGGCGCCGGTCTTGGCCACCTCGAAGGGCAACTCGGTGTTGCAGGCTTCCCCGCTGTAGTCGGCGCCGTAGGGGAAGGCCTGGCCCGAGGGCGAGCAGGCATGTGTCAGCTCTTCCCCAGTGCAAAGCCGCCTGCCCACGGCCGCGCAGCGCTGGGTGGCGGCCTCCAGGGTGGCGATGCTGCCCTCCGGGGTCACGCCCTCCACATTGGGCCACTCGTAGCGATCCACATAGAAGGGCTGGCCGTCCCGCACCAACCGCTCCACACCACCCGGGGCTCCAGTGCAGAAGTCGGAGATGCAAAGGGGATTGTCCTCGCACAGGCCCGTGCCCTCGTTGCAAAGCTGGTAGGGCGTGCAGGCCAGAAGGCAGCCGGGGGTGGTATCGGTGGTGTCGATGGTGTCGGGGTGAGAAGTGTCCTGGGTGTCGAGTGTATCGGGGTGAGAAGTGTCTGAAGTGTCGAGGGTGTCGGGGTCTGAAGTGTCTGGGGTGTTAGGGGTGTCTGGGCCGCTGGTGTCAGCGATGGCGTCGGCGTCGGGGGACAGCAGATCCCGCAAGATTCCGGCGTCCTTGGGGCCGCTGCCCTGGTCTGTGGCCCCGCAGCCCCCACACACCAACGCCAAAAGAATGATCAGGGTGACTGGGCGCATGGGCGGCCTCCTTGCTGACACTCCGGGCGCTTACCTCTCTACGCGACCTGCGCGACTCTGATTCTGATTCTGGCAAGCCCGGGCGCCTGGAACCCGGGTATTCTAGCCGCAAATGGTCAAGGTGCAAATGGAAAGATCGAAGATATCAGCGCTTCAGCCAGCGCTCCAGCCACTGGTGCACCTCGCGGTACCACAGTTCGCTGTTCCGGGGCTTGACCACGAAGTGGGTCTCGTCGGGGAAGTACAGGAAGCGGCTCTCCACGCCCCTTCTTTGCAGGGCCGTGAACAGCTGCATGGCCTGGTTTTCGGGCACCCGGTAGTCCCGGGCGCCGTGGATGACCAGCATGGGGGTCTTGAAGTTCTTCACGAAGCTTGAGGGCGAGAAGCGCTGGTAGTCCCGGCTGCCCTCCCAGGGGGGGCCGCCGTACTCCCACTCGGGGAACCACAGCTCCTCGGTGCTGCCGTACATGCTGGGCAGGTCGTAGACACCGGCGTGGGAGATGAGGCAGCGCCACTCAGTGGTCTTGGCCTCCATCCAGTTGGTCATGTAGCCCCCAAAGGAGCCTCCCATGGCGCAGGCCCGGGTGGGATCAACCCGGCCCTCCTTCACCAGGGCGTGAAGCCCCGCCATCAGGTCCTCGTAGGCCGCCCCGCCCCAGTCCCGGGACACCTCCTCCTTGAGGGCCCGGCCGTAGCCCGTGCTGCCCCTCGGGTTGGGCAGGAGGGTCAGGTAGCCGGGGGCCGCCAGGAGTTGGCCGTTCCACCTCGGGTGCAGGGAGTCCGTGTTGGCGCCCTGGGGGCCCCCGTGGATGACCATCAGGAAGGGCGCGGGGCCCTTGGGCAGGCCGGTTGGCACCAGCAGGAAGCCGTGGATTTTCCTCCCCCCGGCCCCCACCCACCAGTAGTCCTCAACCCGGGCCAGGTCCACGCCCTCCAGCACCTTCGTGTTCAGGTCCGTGAGGCGCTTCTCCGCCCCGCCACCGAAGGCGTACAACTCGGGGCCCGCGCGGAGGCTGTCCTTTACATACACATACTGGCCCCCCCGGACCTCCGCCACCTGGGTCATGGTCCGACCCTCCGCCAGCACCTTGAGGCCGCCCTCCAGGCCCGCCTCCGCCAGGCTGTTGCGGCCCAGCTTGGGGAAGGTCAGCCACAGCCCCTGGGAGTCCCCCCGCCAGCCCCAGGCCTCCACCGGCTCCTCGCTGTCCGTCGGGGGCAGGAGGGTCTGGTCATCCTTGAGGCGCCGCACCACCACCCGGAACTGGTCCGACTCGTACTGGGCCCGGGTCCCCGTAACCCACGCCAACATGCGCCCATCAGGGGAGAAGGCCGGGCTGGCGTCCAGGGCCGGGTTGTCCGTGAGGCGCCGCAGGGTCTTGGGCTTCCCCGCGTCCATGATGTAGATCTCGGGGTTGAGGCGCCAGGCCCGCTCCCGCCCCGGCTCCAGGCCCAGCGCCAGGGCCTGCCCGTCGGGGGACAGGTCCCAGCCGTGGGTGATGTCAAGGTCGTCCGAGGGCGTCAGATCGTCCAAGGGGCCGCCGTCCAGGGGCAGCTCCAGCACATGGGCCAGCAGGCCGTCATCAAAGGCATCCCAGTGCCGGTACAGCAGCTTGGTGAAGGCCCGGGCCAGCACCGGGGAGGCCTCCTCCTGGACCCGGCGAGCGTCGTTGCATTCGGCGTCCTTGCACCCCGGATAGACCCGCCCTTCAAAGATCAGCGAGCGACCCTTGGCAGAGAAGCGCAGCCCCGAGGCCCCACCGCCCGGCAGGGGCAGGTCCCGGGACTTGCCGTTTGTCAGGTCCAGCAGCCGAAAGACCGGCTTGTCCCCCGCCTTGGTGACAAAGGCCAAGGTGCGGCCGTCGGGCGAGAAGGCGGGCTGGCTGCAGCCCTCACCGTCGAATCCTGCGGGGGCTGCGGGGGCGCCGCTGGAGGCCGAGACCAGCAGCAGACTGCTTTGGCCGTGGTTCTTCTCCAGGCTGCGACGGGCCACCACCAGGGCCAGGGTCTTGCCATCCGGCGAGACCACCACCTGGGAGATCCAGGTGAGGGCCAGGTGATCCTTGAACTCCAGGGGACGGGCTTGGACCGGGCCCCAGGGCAGAACCAGCGCGAGGGCCAACGCGAGGATGCTGAGCAGGCGCTTCATTTTTTTCCTCTTTTCATCTCGGCGAAGTAGTCCTTGGACATGTGGGCCACCTTCCCGGAGAGCAGCAGGATGGCCACCAGGTTGGGCAGGGCCATCATGGCGTTGGCAAAGTCGCCGAAGGCCCAGACCAGCTCCAGGGAGAAGATGGCCCCCAGGAAGTGGACGATGAGGTAGACGATGCGGTAGGGCAGGACGCTCTTTGGGCCAAAGAGAAAGTGCATGCAGCGATCCCCGTAGTAGGACCAGGAGATGGCCGTGGAGATGGCGAAGAGCAGGATGGAGATGGCCACGAGGTAGCCCCCCCAGGGGTACATGAAGTCCAGGCCCCGGTCGAAGGCGAAGGCGGTGAGGGGGGCGCCCCGGGTGAGGGTGGCGCCGGAATAGGTCACCTGGGCGCTGGGCACGGGCAGGCCGGCGGCGTCGGCGTAGGTGGGCTGGTCGCCAACGAAGCGCAGGGTCCCCGTGAAGGCCTTGCCGTCCGCCAGGGTGAAGCGGGGGTGATCGACAATGGAGTTGTTGCGCAGAAGCTGGGCCTGGGGGCTGCCCGCCGTGATGGTCAACAGGTCCAGCTTGGCGGCAGGGTCCAGGGCCGCGCCGGGCCCCAGGTCAGCGTCGGCCTTGAAGAACACCAGATTGTCCCGGGCGCCCAGGTTCAGGGACTCGTCCTTCTTCTCCTTCCAGACACCCGTGGCCACGATGACCAGGCCCGTCATGGTGCAGATGATGATGGTGTCGATGAAGGGCTCCATGAGGGCCACCACGCCCTCGCGCACGGGCTTGTCCGTACGGGCGGCGGCGTGCGCGATGGGGCTGGAACCCTGGCCCGCCTCGTTGGAGAACAGGCCGCGCTTCACGCCCCAAAGCATGGTCATGATGAAGGTGCTGCCGGCGAAGCCGCCGATGGCCGCGGGGGGGTTGAAGGCGCCGGTGATGATCTCCAGGAAGGCCCCGGGCACGGCGTCATAGTGGAGGCCCAGGATCAGCAAAGATCCCCCGACATAGATGAATGCCATCAGGGGGACGATGACCACCGAGGCGCTGGCGATGCGCTTGATGCCGCCCAGGATGACGGCGCCCAC
>CAZMEC010000098.1:2141-7331 GCA_964565265.1 uncultured Myxococcales bacterium | reverse complement strand
CCGTCCTCCACCTTGCGATACCTCAGGGCCAGGGTGCACTCGGTGTATTTGGTGGCCATGCCAAGGAAGGCCGTCACCCACATCCAGAACAGGGCGCCGGGGCCACCGTAGTGGACCGCCAGGGCCACCCCGGCGATGTTGCCAATGCCCACCGTCGCGGACAGGGCCGCCGACAGGGCGTGGAAGTGGGAGACCTCCCCGGGGTGCTCGGGGTCATCGTAGGCCCCCATGATCACCTTCACCGAGTGGCCCAGCTTGCGCAGCTGCAGGAAGCCCAGCCGAAGGGTCAGGAAGATCCCGGTGCCCAACAGGAACACGACCATGAAGGGGAAATCGGAGGGGCTCGCCCACAGCAGCTCATTGAGGAAATCCAATACAGCCTTGGCTTCGTTCACCGGGTCCCCCTTGGAAAAAAATGTTGCCTTGAAATATAGACGGAACCGGGATATTTGGAACTGATTTTGCTGGCCGGAGGCAACTAATGTTGAAGGTGGGAATCAGCGACCTGGGGCTCTATCTTCCGGTGGGCTCCCTGGACCTCCAGGACTTGGTGCTGTATCGGGCTGCCCAGGGCTTTGACGGAGCCCGACTTGCCAAGGCCCTGGCGGCCACGGGGCAGCGGGCCTCCCGGGTGCCCGCGTGGTACGAGGACACCGTCACCATGTGCGCCGAGGCCGCCGCCGAGCTCCTGCGCCGGCGCCCTGGCCCCTGCACCCTGCGGCACCTTCTTGCGGGCACCGAAACCGAAGTGGACCACGCCAAGCCCGTGGCCACCTGGGTCCAGGGGCTGCTGGAGGAGGCGGGGCTGCTGGAGGGGCGGGACCTGGCCTCCTTTGAGGTCAAGCACGCCTGCGCCGGCGGCACCTACGCCCTGCTGGCCAGTCTGGGGCTCCTCCAGCTCTCCTCGGGCCTGCGCCCCGCCGACCGCGCCCTGGTGGTCCTGGGGGACATCGCGCGCTACCAGGAGGGGGGCACCGCCGAGATCACCCAAGGGGCCGGGGCCCTGGCCCTGCTGCTGGAGACCAACCCCGCCCTGCTGGAGATAGATCCGGTGCTGGCCGCCTTCCACGGCCACAGCGTGGACGACTTCTTCCGCCCCCTGGGGGCCGAGAACGCCTCCGTCCGGGGACGCTTCTCCATGGAGTGCTACGACGCTGCCCTCCGGGGCGCCCTGCGCTCCCACCTGGAACTCTGCGCCTCCGCAGGCCAGCGCTTCTCGGACGGGGCCGACTTCCTGGCGGGCTTCGACTACCTGCTGCTCCACGCCCCCTTCCGCCAGATGCCCCTGGAGGCGGCCTCGGGGCTCCTGGCCCACCTTGGCGTCCAGGATATCCCCGGGGAGCTGGCCCGCCTGCGCCTGGAGGACTCCCTGGAGGCCACCGCCAGCGCCGGCAACCTCTACAACGCCTCCCTCTACCTCTGCCTCCGGCAGCTCCTCACCACCGAGCTTGCCCGCCTGGGCCCTGAGGCCCTCGTGGGCCGCCGGCTCCTGCTGGCCTCCTACGGCAGCGGCAACACCATGGCGATCTTCCAGGCCACCGTGGCCCCCCGCGCCCCGGGCGTCATCGCCGCCTGGGGTCCCCCGCCCTCCCAGTGGCCCTCCGCCCCCGTCGCCCCCGCCGCCTACGAGGCCGCCCGGGCCCGCTGCCGCCTCCCTGCGCCCCAATGGAACGCCCTGGCCGAGGCCGACGCCAACGACATTCCCAAGGCTGCTTTTCACCTCCGCTCCCTGCGCCCCGACGGCTATCGGGTGTACGGTTCCACCGGAAGCCTTGCTTTTCCCAAGAAAATGCTGGACAAGTCCCAACCCTGACTCTATTGTACGCAGCGATTTTCAGCCCCCTGAAGGGCTGGCTGCTCTGGAGGAATTATGGGAAGCGTAAAGAAGAAAAGGCGCAAGAAGATCCGGAAGCACAAGTACCGCAAGATGCGCAAGCTCATGCGCCACAAGAATAAGTAAGACTCGCCTCGCTCCGCTCCTTCCGAGGAGGCTGCTTCCATGTCGAAGGTCACGCTTCCCTTGCTGCTGGTCCTGTTGACGGCGTCCTGTGTCACTTCCAGGATGGTCGCCAACAACATGCCGCCTGTGATCGCCGACATGGAGCGGGGTTTCTACGCCGAGGCCTGCCCTCGTAACGCAGAGGCCGCTGCCCCAGCCCTCCTCATGATGCTTGACGGTTTCCTGGTCAGCAGTCCCGAGAACGACACTCTCCTGGTCAAGGCCGCCTCAATGAATTGTGGCTACGCCTTCACCTTCCTGGAGACCACCGATCGGGCCTGGGCTGCCGCCGTCTATTCAAAAGGTCTGGGCTACGCCATTCGCGCAGTGGCCCTTCAAGACCCTGCCCTCGCCAAGGCCATCCTGGCCCGGGACGACCCCACCATCGAAAGACGCCTTGCCAAGGCCGACGCAGACCTCTCCGAGGCCGTCTTCTGGTCGGGGCTTTGCATGGGCGGCCGGGTGGGGGCTACCCTGAAGACCGAAGATCTCCCCGACATCGGCACCGCCCAACTCCTCCTGGCCCGCGCCCTGACCTGGGACGAGGACTACTTCTTTGCCTCCGGCCATCTCTTCTATGGAATCCTGTTCGCGGGACGCACCGCCAGCCTGGGCGGAGAACCGGAGCGGGGCCTCCAACACTTCAACCGTCACCTGGAACTAACGGGCAACCGCTTCCTCCTTGGGAAGGTGCTGAAGGCCAGGAATTACGCCGTCTCGGTCCAGGACCCGGCGCTCTTCTCCAGCCTCCTGGAGGAGGTCCTGGCCAGCGACCCCGCAGGGGACGGCGATCGCTATCGACTGGTCAACGCCGTGGCCCGCCAGCGCGCCCGGCAGCTCCTTGAGGAACGCCCCAGCCTCTTCCCCGGCCTGGCCACCCTCGGGGCGCCCGAAGCGGCCCCGGAGGACGAGGGAATCTCCCCCGACGAGGACTTGGATCTCTAGGCGGCCAGACCGCCCGCGAAAGGACCTTCCATGAAACATGTAATGGGTCTGCTCTCTCTGCTGCTGCTGCTTGCCAGCGCCGCCCCCGCCCGGGCCACCGAGTATGTCATCACCATGGCCAGCGTGGCCCCCGAAGGGTCCCTCTGGATGGAAGAGATGAAGAAGATGGACTCCCTGGTGCGCAGCGCCACCGGCGGCGAGGTCCGCTTCCAGTTCTACGCGGGCTCCATCGCGGGCGACGACAAGACCGTGGTCAAGAAGATCCAGTCCGGCCAGCTTGTGGCGGCGGGCCTCACCGGCGTTGGCCTGGGCGAGATAGTCCCGGCCTTTCGCGTCATGGAGCTGCCCTTCACCTATCGCAGCTACGACGAGGTGGACTTCGTCCTCCGGAAGCTCTCCAAGTGGTTCTCCTCGCGTTTTGAAGAGAAGGGCTTCGTGGTGCTGGGCTTTGCGGACCAGGGCTTTGTCTACCTGTTGTCCAAGAACCCCATCACCAAGACCGAGGACATGAAGACCGCCAAGCCCTGGGTCTGGGATGTGGACCGCCTGGCCGCCGCCGCCTTCAAGGCCTTCGGCATCAACGCCATCCCCCTCTCCTTGGAGAATGTCACCACCGCCCTGGACACGGGCAAGATAGACACCGTCTACATCTCCCCCGTGGCGGGCATCGCCCTGCAGTGGTACCGCAAGACCGGTTATCTGGTGGACTTCCCCCTGACCGACGGCGCCGGCGCCCTGATCATCTCCAAGAAGTTCTTCGACGCCCTCCCCGAGCAGCACCGCGCCGCCCTCGTGACCGTCTGCAAGGAGACCTCCAAGAACCTCCGCACCAAGACCCGCGCCGACAACGACGCTGCCCTGAAGCTCCTCAAGGCCAAGGGCACGAAGTTCGTGACCCCCTCCCCCGAGGAAGTGAAGAACTTCCTTGATGTAGGCAACAAGGCCGCCGCCAGCCTCGTGGGCGAGCTCTACTCCCAGGCCCTGCTGGACAAGGTCCGAGCCCTCCTGGCCGAATACCGCGCCGCCCGGAAGTAGCCCAAGGGAGGCCCCGTGAACCGCCCAACCCTGGCCCGCATCGAACACCGCGTCCTCCAGGCCGAAGAGCTGCTCCTGGTGGTCCTGCTGGCCCTCACGGTGCTGGCGACCTTCCTGCAGATTGTCCTTCGAAACCTCCCGGACAACCCCTCCCTGCCCTGGATTGATCTGGCCGCCCGCCTCACGGTCCTCTGGATC
This sequence comes from uncultured Myxococcales bacterium, assembly GCA_964565265.1. Taxonomy (GTDB): domain Bacteria; phylum Myxococcota_A; class UBA9042; order CAIXZC01; family CAIXZC01; genus CAIXZC01. Next base: position 3,154 of record CAZMEC010000098.1, on the reverse strand, counting down.
GGCCTGCTGGGCGCCTCCATAGCCACGGCCCGGGGGAAGCACATCACCGTGGATGTGGTCTCCCGCTTCCTGCCCCCGGCCCTTCGCAGTGTCACCACCCTGGCCTTGGGCCTCGCTTCCATGGGCATCCTGCTGGCCCTCTACCACGCCTCCTTGCTGTTCACCCTGGGCAACCACGCCGGCAGCCCCCAGCCCCTCTTCGTCATCCCCTCCCTGGGCCTGGCCGTCCAGGAGTACCTCTTCACGGACCCCATGCCGGCCCTCTTCCTGGTCATGCTGTTCCACCAATGGGCCGCCACCCGCCGGGACCTCGGCGCCGCCAACCTGCCCCGGCGCCTCCTGGATCTGGCGGGCCTCGCCTCCCTGGGCCTCGCCTTCCTGATCCTCTGGGTGGATCTGCAGCCCTCCCTGGATCCCGCCGGCGCCCTGGCCTCCCTGGACGCCGCCGCCGCCGCCTTCGTCCGAGGCAATGCCCTCTGGCTGAGCCTCCTGACCGTGATCCTGGCCATGGTGGGCCTGCCCCTCTTTGGGGTCATCTGCCTCTTCTCCTTCATCGGCCACTACGGCGTCGAGGCCATCTCCCTATCCAACATGATCCTCAACGGCTACCAGGGCTTCCGCTCCTCCACCGTGTTCCTGGCCATCCCCCTCTTCACCCTGGCGGGCTACCTGATGGCCGAGGGCCACACCCCCACCCGCCTCGTGAACCTCTTCCGCGCGGGCCTGGGCTGGATGCCCGGCGGCATGGCCCTGGCCGGCATCGCCGCCTGCGCCTTCTTCACTGCCTTCACGGGGGCCTCGGGGGTCACCATCATCGCCCTGGGCGGCCTGCTCTACCCCATGATGAAGGCCGACCGCTATGGCGAGGACTTCACCTTGGGGCTCCTCACCACCAGCGGCAGCCGGGGCCTGGTCTTTCCGCCCTCCACCCCGGTGTTCCTGCTGGCCATGATCATGGGCCTGTCCTGGGAGGCCGTCAGCCGCAGCGGCGACTTTGGCGGCGCCGTGGTGGG
>CAZMEC010000098.1:0-2041 GCA_964565265.1 uncultured Myxococcales bacterium | reverse complement strand
CTCATCGGCGTGGGCATCTTCGGGGGCTTCTTCACCCCCGCTGAGGCCGCCTCCGCCACCGCCTTCTATGTGCTGGTCATGCAGACCCTCCTCTACCGCGAGGTCAAGCGCCCGGCCCTGCTGCGGGCCTTCGTGGACAGCATGGTCATGGTGGGGGGTATCTTCATCATCCTCATCGCGGCCCAGGGCCTGCTGAACTTCCTGGTGTCCGCCAAGGTCCCCGACGAGATCCTCTTCTTCATGAAGGAGCTGATCCCCGATCAGGTGTCCCTCTTTGGCCTGGCCACCCTGGGCAAGACCACCCTCTTCCTGATCATGCTCAACCTGTTCCTCCTGGTGGTGGGCTGCATGATGGACATCTTCTCGGCCATCATGATCGTCTACCCCCTCATCCTGCCCATGGCCTACAGCTTCGGCGTCCACCCGGCCCATCTGGCGGTGATCTTCCTGGTGAACCTGGAGATTGGCTACTCCACCCCCCCCGTGGGGCTGAACCTCTTTGTGGCCTCTCTGCGCTTCAACCAGCCCGTGGTGCGGCTCTACTCGGCCTGCGTGCCCTATCTGGTCATCATGCTGGTGAGCCTGCTCCTGATCACCTATTTGCCGGAGCTCAGCCTCTGGCTGCCGGGGCTCTCCGTCCCCACCCCCGGAGGCACGCCATGACCCGCCCCACGCTGCTGGCTTCCCCCCGTCGCCTTCTGGCGCTGACCCTCCTGATCCTGGGGGCCCTGGTGGCCCTGCTGGCCCTGGTCCTGCCCCCCGGCGGGGCCCTCCTCTTCCTGGATCGGGGGGCCCTGGCGGCCCGCGCCGGCGAGCTGGCCCCCGCCCTGGGGGACTACCACCGGGCCCTGACCGATCTCCAGGCCCAAGGGGCCCAGGCGGGCAACGACGGCAAGGAAATCCTGGCCACCCTGGCCACCCTCTCAGCTCCCATCAAGAACCTGGACGCGGCCCAGATCCTGGACCTGCGAGCGGCCCACCACCGGGGCCTGCCCATCCTCCTGGAGCGCCTCTCCACCCTGGCGGGGGCGGGGTCGGCCCAGGAGATCCTGGCCCTGCGGCGGGCCTCCTGTTCCCTGGAGACGGGGCTGGAGCAGGCCTACAGCCTGGTGGCCTCAGCCCGCCTGTCCCAGCTCTTTGCGGGCCTGCTGCTGATGCTGGCGTCCCTCCTGGCCAAGCGCCTGGGCAGGGTCCCCGGCGAACCCGAACCGGGGGCTTGCGCTGGGGCTTGACGAGGACCCTCGCTGGGCACTAGAGTAGCCCGGCTTTACATGACAGTTTTGGAGGAGGCATCCAATGGCAAATTATCGAGTTTTCGTACCTTCCAGGAAGGGTTCCGGGAAGCCCGACATCAGCATCAGCATTGAGGCCTCCAACTGGTTGGTGGCCTTGAAGGCCAGCTTGAACCAGCTTGGCGAGCAGGGCGACACCCTCAGCAATATCCTCTGCGAGACCGCTGAAGACGGCACCCTCCGGGTGGCCGATCCGGACAGCCGCCGGGTCTTCCTCATTCAGGAACTGGCCGGCGCCTCCAGGGACCTGGAGAAGGAAGCCGAAGAGAACGCCCGCAAGTCCCGTAAAGAGGCCGAGGAGGCCGAAGAAGTGCGGCGCAAGGCCATGGCCACTTTGGATCGCCTCCGCAAGGAGGAGGTCCTCCAGGCCACCGCCCAGGAGAGCGTCTCCCGGGAGAAGGCCCGCCAGGAAGCCGAGAAGGCCTTCACCGACGCCAAGCACAAGGCTGAGGTTGCCGCCGACAAGGCCGCCGACGACGCCACCGGCACGGTGGGCGAGATCAAGGTCGAGGTGGGGCGCAAGGACAAGAAGTGGGACGACCTGGACGACTGGTACAGCGACGACGACAAGCAGCCCGAGAGCGAGCTGGACGGCGCCATCAGCGATGTCTTCATGTCCACCGAGGCCCTCTACTCCATGGAAGAAGAGGACGCCATGTCCTTCATCCTGGACCAGGCCATCAAGCATGTCTCCTCGGAGGCCGGCTCGGTGTTCCAGATCATGACCAACTCCGCCCTGCAGGATCTCA
>CAZMEC010000097.1:0-11624 GCA_964565265.1 uncultured Myxococcales bacterium | reverse complement strand
CCAGTTCGGTGGCCAGGACCAGGGAGGCCAGGGTGCCTGCGGCCATGGGGATGGGAATGCCCACAAAGCGCTTCACAGGACCAGTGGTGGTGGAGGCCATGACATTGTAACGGGCCAGCCGCACGGCGCCGGCGGCCAGGAAGAGGAAGGCCACGGGGAGGGAGGCGTTGCCGCCAAACCACAGCAGGTCCTCCAGGGAGGCGCAGTAGATCAGCACCGCCGGGGCCATGCCAAAGGAGCAGACATCCGCCAGGGAGTCAATCTGCATGCCAAACTCGGACTGGGTCTTGGTCATGCGGGCCACCCGCCCGTCCACCATGTCAAAGAGGATCGCGTAGAGAATGGCCAGGGAGGCCATCACGAAATCTCCGTCCAGGCTTTTTATGATGGAGAACATGCCCAGGAAGACGCTGGAGAGGGTGAACAGCGTCGGCAATACAAACAAGGCCTTGGTCAGTCTCATTCGTCCTCCTAGGTTACAGGGCATCAATCTAACCGCTACGGCGCAGCGTGTCAACGCGATCCTCCGGGCTGCGCCGGGCCTTGATTCCCGGGGGCCCTTGTGCGAAATTGACCCCTGCCAGAAAGGCATTGGAGGCCGGAAATGATCCTGACTGCATTGGTGCTGGCCCTCTTGGCCGCCGAACCCGCCGCCGGGGGCGGGCCCTCCCGCTTCGCCCCTGTGGAGATCAAGGTCTTCCAGGGAGGCCAGGCCTTCGTCCTGTTCGAGGGCCGGGTGGTCCCGGAGGGTGGCCTGCGGGTACCCCTGGATTTCGTCCGCAAGGGCGAATGGCGTAACCTCCGGGTCTGGACCCTGGATGGCTCGCCTTTGAAGATGCTGACCCTCCAGCCCCGCGACCAGGGGCGCAAGGCCGCCCAGGCCCGGCGGGCGTTGGAAGAGGCCGTGGGCGATGATCCCGACCTGGTCCCCGCCTCCCTGGTCGAGGCGGACCACACCGCGGTGCTCAACGAGCCTGTGCAGCGGGTCCACCTCAAGGCCTCCATTTTGACCTCGCGGTTCAGATGGGCACCCCAGTACAGGCTGTCCCTGGAGGGGGACGGGGCTCTGGATCTGGACCTGGAGGCCTCCGTCACCAACAACCTGGAGGACCTGGATTCGGTGCCCGTGCACTTCCTTTCCTCCGAACTGTGCCAGCCGCCCCTGGGCTGGGCCGACCCGGCGGCCTACGGTGGCAGCTCCGTGGAGACTCCCCCGGAGGACGCGGGCCTTCCCCAGGCCGGGCAGGGCTGCGGTTGCCAGTTCGCGGCCTCGGGCTATCCCGGCATGCCCTATTACGGGGTCCCCATGCCTCCCCAGGCTTTCCTGCTTGAGACCCCCGAGTTGCAGGTCCCCCCTGAGTCCCAACCCCAGGCCGCCGCACCCTCCGTCGCCGGGCCCTTGGACGCCGAGGAGGACCCCGCCGAGCTTCCCCCCGTGGCCAGTGCCGCCACCGGCCCCTTCGGGCAGGTCCCCCCCGTGGAGCTGACCTTGAAGCAGGGCGAACTGGCCAAGGTCACGGTCTTCTCCCGCCGCCTTGAGGGCGAACTGGCCCAGCTTTGGGATGCCAGTGGCCCGGAGGCCGCCCAGCCCTCCTACCAGGGCCTCCTGCTGAACAACACCAGCGACCTGCTCCTCCCCGCAGGGGAGGGTTCGGCCTTCTTGGTGGGGTCCTATCTTGGGGCAGTCTGCGTGCCCGCCGTCCCCGTGGGGGCCCAGGCCTTCATCCCCCTGGGGCCCTCCCCGGCCCTTCGGGGCAACCTCAGCGAGACCGTCAAGTCCAGCCGCATCCTGGAAAGCGGGGACAACCTCTTCGATGAACAGCACCTGCAAGGCCGGGTCACCCTGACCAATGTGTCCCCCCGGGAGATCACCGTCCTGGTGCGCCGGGTGGTAAGCGCCAAGGCCGTCAGTTCCAGGGACTTCGCAGTGCGGGCGCTGTCCGGGCCCGGAGATACCTACCATACCCTGCAGGCCAAGGTCACCATCCCGGCCCGAAGCGCCCGCACCCTCAAGTACACCCTCGAACGCATCCTCCCCGCGGTGCGATGAAGCCCACAAGTCCACCAAGCCGGCTGCCCCGCTGGGTCGTCTCGCTGCTGCTGGCCCTGGGCCTTCAGGCCCTGCTGCTGGGGCTGCTGTTTCTAGCCATGGACAACCCCTTCCAGGAGGCCCAGCGGGCCATTGAGATGCTAAGCTTTGAGGAAGATGAGCGCGTCGCCGAGGTGCCCCAACCCGAGGAGCCCCCGGAGCCCCCCCTGCAGGAAATTCCCGGTTCCGAGACCCCTTTGGAGCAACTGGTGGACCTGCCCCAGCCCCAGGAAGAGGAGATCCCGGAGAAGGCCTCCTGGTCCGCCCGCTACGCCATGAAGGTGAAGGAGGAGGTGAAGGCGCGCCTGCTGGGGCCCACCCTCCGGGCCCCCAGGGACGAGGCGCTGCCCGAGGCCAAGGGCCAGGGTAGCAGCCAGCAGGGTCAGCAGGATCAGTTGGGGCAGACGCCCTCAGCGACCCCCGCAGTGCCGGAGGAGGGGCAGCAGGTCCAGCAACCCTCGGGGCAGCAGAGCCTGCGGACGCGGGACGCCCTCAAGGATGGCTTTGGACCCTCCGCTCTGGGCCGGGACCCATTTGATAATGTAAAGAAGCTGGGGCGCCGGGATGCCTCGGACGATTCCCTTCCGAGGGTGGGGGCCATGGGGGACGAGACGGCCCTCAACGCCATGCCCTACCGCTACATCGGCTTTTTTGAGCGGGTGAAGGACGGGGTCCGCCGGGAGTGGGATCCGAACCGGGTCTACGGCCCCCGCGATCCCACCGGCGGCTCCTTTGGGTACAAAGATCGGATGACCGTGCTTAAAGTAACGCTCGACCGCCGGGGCAAACTGCTGGACGCCACCGTGGTATCCAGTTGCGGGCTGGGTTTTCTGGACGATGAGGCCAAACGGGCCATGTGGGCGGCCAGCCCCTTCGTCAACCCCCCGGAGGGCCTGGTGGCGGGGGACGGAAGAATCCGCTTTGAGTTCGGCTTCGTGTTCCTGCTCTCCTCGGCCAAGCACAAACTCTTCTGGAGGCTTGAATGAAGTGGCAGTTCGCAGTTGGGGTGGTGCTGCTGGTGATGCTTGGGGGACCTGTGCCCTCGGCTCAGGCCGCCCGGTCCCCCCAGCGCACGGCCAACTTCGTCTTCCACTTCCCGCCGACGGCCGCCAACGCGGCGGCGGGACTCATCCGGATCGCGGAGGCGGAGCGGGCCTCCCTGTGCGTGCTGTATGATCCCTGCCCCCGGGGGCCCTTCGAGGTCCGCCTCTTCTCCACCCTGGACAGTTTCCTGGAGGCCCAGCCTCCGGGCAGCCACCTGGACTGGGCCACGGGCCTGGCCTACCCCGATGGGCGGGTGATGCACCTGCGTCTGGACAAGGGGCTGCTGCTGTCCCTGGAGGAGACCTTCAAGCACGAGTTGTCCCACCTGATGCTGTACGCCGCCACGGGGCACCAACCCCCGCGCTGGTATACCGAGGGGCTGTCCATTCTCCAGGCCCGAGAGGACCTCATCGGGCGCTTTGAGGCGGCGGCGGGGGCGGCGGTGACGGACTCGCTGCTGCCCCTGGAGGACCTGTCCCGGGCTTTTGGTGGGGGCACCGCCGAGCGGGGCCTCGCCTACGCCCAGTCGGCGCTATTTGTGCGGCGGCTCCACGATCAGCATGGGGACGGGGCCTTCATCCAGCTTCACGCCGGCCTGGTGGAAGGAAAATCCTTCTCGCTGGCCTTCAAGGAGGCCTTTGGGCTGCACCTTCGGGAGGCCTTTGACGCCTGGGCGGGCTCCCTGGACCTGCCTGCCCTGGGCTGGTTGCTGCAGAATGATTGGTGGCTTTGGACCGCGGCGGGCCTCCTGTTCGCCCTGGCCTTCGCGAAGGTGCTATGGAAGAAACGGCGCGACCGGCGCAATGCTCCACCTCCCGAGGAGGACTGGGAGTGGCGCCGCTGAAACCCTTGGGAGGTAGGAATGGAAACCCTGGTGATTTCTGGCAAGGAACTGGCCGACCGGATCGTGGAAGAGGCGGCCGTGCGGGTGGCTGCCCGGGTTGCCGCCAAGGGTGTGCGGGCCCCAAGCCTGGCAGCCGTGATGGTGGGGGACAACCCGGCCTCGGCGGTGTACCTGCGCAACAAGAAGAAGGCCTGCGCCCGGGCGGGCATTGACTACACCCTCCATACCCTGCCCGCCACGGCTACCGAGGCCGAGGTGCTGGAACTGGTGGCGCGCCTCAACGGGGACCCCCTGGTGGACGGCATCCTGGTGCAGTCCCCCCCGCCCCCCCAGGTAGACGAACAAAAGGTCCAGGAACTGGTCTCGCCGGCCAAGGATGTGGACTGCTTCCACCCCCACAACCTGGGCCTGGTGTACCAGGGGCGCCCCCGCTTCCTGCCCTGCACTCCGGCGGGCGTGATGGAGTTGCTGCGGCACGCAGGGGTGGACCCCCGGGGGAAGCGGGCGGTGGTGGTGGGGCGCAGTCTCATCGTGGGCAAGCCCATGGCCGAGCTGCTGACCCAGGCGGACGCGACGGTGACCATCTGCCACAGCAAGACCCGGGACCTTCCGGCGCTGTGTCGGGAGGCGGACATCCTGGTGGCGGCCCTGGGTCGGCCGCGGTTCATCGGGGCGGAGTTCGTGAAGCCCGGGGCCTGCCTCATTGATGTGGGAGTGAATCGCCTGCCCGACGGTGGCATCTGCGGAGACCTGGACTATGACGCGGTGCTGCCCCTGGCGGGGGCCATCACGCCGGTGCCGGGGGGCGTGGGACCCATGACCGTGGCGATGTTGGTGGAGAATGTGTTGAGGGCCTGGGAGGGTGGGGCTGCTTAGCCGATGAAGGCGACCAGGGCTTCGGCCTGCTGGCAGCGCTTGAGGGTGGCCAGGGCCTTGATTTCAAGCTGGCGGATGCGCTCCCGGGTCAGGTTGAAGTCGCGGCCCACTTCTTCCAGGGTGTAGGGGCGGTCCTCGCCAATGCCATAGCGCATCTTGATGATCTTCTCTTCCCGCTCGGGCAGCAGGCACAGCACCCGACGAAGCACTTCGCCCAGGTTGTTCTTCTCCACCTCTTCCATGGGGTTGGTGGCGGTGGCATCCTCGATGAAGCTCTTCACATCGGCGTCGCCGTCGCCCACTTCCATGTCCAGGGAGATGGTCTCCCGAAGCAGCCCACGGCAGCGGGCCATCTGCTCGTCGGTCATGCCCACGACCTCGCGGATTTCCGCCTCGGTGGGGTCCCGGCCCAGGTCAAAGCGCAGCTTGTGGGTGCAGCGGTTGATCCTGCTGCGGCCCTCCAGGAGGTGCACGGGCAGCCGGATGGTGCGGCCGTTTTCGGCCAGGGTCCGGGCGATGCTCTGGCGCACCCACCAGGTGGCGTAGGTGGAGAACTTGAGGCCCCGGCGCCAGTCAAACCGTTCCACAGCCTTCATCAGGCCGATGTTGCCTTCCTGGCACAGGTCCAGGAGGGGCAGGCCCTGGTTCATGAACTTCTTGCCGATGTTGACCACCAGCCGGAGGTTGGCCTCGACCATGCGGTCGCGGGCCTCGGCGGTGAAATGGTGGCCGCTCTCGACCATGTCCAGCAGGTGCCTGGCGCGGGCCGAGCTGAGGCTGCCCTTGCCCTTCAAGGACAGGGCCGTGGGCTTGCGCCCGGCGGAGCTGCTCGCGTAGGCCTTGATGACGGGGACCATCTCGGTCTCCAGCAGGTGGAACACGCGCTTGCCCACGGCGTTGCCTTCGGCCTCAATGAAGAAGTCTTCCAGGCGGCGGCGCTGCAAGGGGTTGAGCTGGCCGGTGCTCTCAGAGGTGGGGCAGGCGGCGTGCAGCAGGTTGGCGTGGGCGTGAATCATGGTGTGGAAGGCGTCGATGTCAACGCGGATGTCCCGGCGTTCGAAGGTCACGAAGTCAGTGGCAAGGTCCACAATCTCGTCTTCCGAGCGGCGCTTGTCGGCGAACTCATCCACCATCTCGAGGAGCCGGGTGGAGGCGCCGGGGACGCTCAGCACGGACATGAAGACCTGGAGGCGGCCGGCTTCCATGGCGCGGGCCAGGGAGGCCTCCTGCTTCCGGGTCAGGAGGGGCACCTTGCCGATGCGGCGCAGATAGAACAGGACGCTATTCTTGACCGGGCTCTCGTCAGGGGAGGAACTCTTGGCGGCTTCCTCGTCGTTGACTTCCAGACCAAGCAGGGCAGCTTCCTTCTCCATCATCGTGAAAGCGCTCTCGGACATGGGACACCTCCCGGTTGGGGCCGTTGGCTGGGCTCTTTACATTGCACTATCCGTGCCAACCCAAAACCGGGATCGTAACATGCTGAATTGATAGTCGTTTTTTCGGGGGCTGCGGGGGCAGAACCGGAGATCGTTGGGGAATAGGCGACGCAGGGATCAGGGGGTGGTGATTATTTTCTCACAAGCCCATCAAGGAGGCCCGGCGAACCTTGCCTCCGTTGGAGACAAAATACAGGTCCGAGTCCTTGCAGACGGGCGCCGAGGAGAGGCCATGTTCAAGCTGGTACCGGGCCTCAAGGGCGCCGGTCTCGGGGTCCGCCAGGGCCAGGGAGTCGCCCATGGGCAGAACCAGAGAGGAGCCACAAATGAGGGGCGCATGGGAGAGGGGTGCCCAGAGGTGCAGGGACCAGCGCTGGGCCAGGCCATCCAGGTCCAGGGCAGAGATCTGGGAGGCGCCGCTGACCAGGTAGAGGGTCTCATCCACGCGGGTCGAGTAGAGGGGGCGGGTAGCCTCCCGGCGGCCCAGGATGCTGCCGTCCTCGGCGGAGAGTTCAAAGAGGCTGCCCTCGTGGCAGGCGGCCAGGATGCGGCCTCCGCCAAGGGGAATGGGGACCATGTCGGCGTCGTTGAGGCCATCGAAGGAGTCGCAGAGCTTGCGGTTCCAGGACTCCTGGCCGTCAGCCACGGTGAGGGCAGAGATGCTGCCATCGGTCCAGGCGGCCAGCACCAGGGCGTCGTCCAGGACCACAGGAGTGGCCTGGCCCAGGAGCCCCGGGGTGGAGGGCAGGGGATGGGAGACCATCCACAGGACCTCGCCGTCGCTGGCCCTGAGAGCCCAGAGACCGTCCGCCGAATCATGCAGGTACAGCACCCCACGGTGGAGCAAGGGCCTGGCGTCCACCGGCGCCGCCACCACTACGGGCTTTTCCCAGAGGGGCTTGCCCGTGGCCGGGTCCAGCTTCCAGATGCTGCCCTCAAAGTCGGCCACGAAGAGCTGGTTGTCGGCCAGCAGCAGGGAGGCCGTGGCGGCCTGGGGGTTGAACTCCCAGCGAAGGGCTCCGTCCGCCAGGGAGAGGCCAAGGACCCGACCCTCGTCGGTGCGCAGGGAGGACGCCGCAACCAGGAGTTCCAGGGCTGGGTCAAGCACGACCCCGGCGGTGTTCCGGGGGTAGCCGGACATCTGCACGGGGGACTCCAGATCCACCGCCCAGCGGGTGTCCAGCCAAGGCGTGGTGCCCCAGACCTTGTCCACAGCAGAGGCACAGCCCTGGGCTGCAACCAGCAGCACCACAAGACTGAGGAGCCGGTAGTTGTTCATGGTTGCGATCAGGAGCGGGGGGTGAGGAGCAGGCGCAGCTCGGCGTCCTGGCGGGCGAGGATGGAGAGGTCGGCCTTCGCCGCAGCGTCCTTGGATTCGGGCAGCTCCTTGAGGGCGGCCTCGTAGGACTTCACGGCCTCGGCGGCGCTGGTGCCACCCAGCATGGGGTTGGCCAGGTCGCCCAGGTGAATGAGGGCCATGGCCTTGATGTAGGGCACCCCGGTGGAGTCCTTCATCTTGCCAAACCACTCCGCAGCCTTGTCCTTCTGGCCGGCCTTGTTGGCCAGTGAGCCCAGGCCTTCAAAGACCACGGGGGCCAGGGTGGCGAAGGCATCTTCGGTCACCAGTTCGGAGAGCTCTTTGGTGGCCTCAGCGGCCGCACCGGACTGACCCATGAGGCTGGCGCGAAGCAGGCGGCCGGCCTTCTCGGAGTCGCCCCCGGCGTCCGCCAGGAAGGCATCGATGGAGCCCAGCACGGCCTTGTCCTTGTCGGCCTGGGTCGCGTAGACGCTGCCGTCCGCGGGGGCCGCCACGCCCTCTGCCGGGGCTTCCACGGACTTGCCCATGGTCTCAAAGATGGCCCGCATGGCGTCAGCGTTCTTCTGGCGGCTGTGGCTATTCCAGGTGGTGACGCCGGAGATGACCAGGATCAGCGCAATGAACCCGGCGATGACTCCGATGATGATGAACTTGTAGTCATCGATGAAGGAGTAGGTGTCCTGCAGCTTCTCCATCACCTCATCGGGCGCGTCCAGGTTCTTCTTTTTCCCAACATTCTTTCTGATCTTCATAACCATAGGAAACCCCCAAGGATATGGTGCCGGCACAGGCAATTTTGCGGGCGGAGTCTAGCGCCCACTCCCGCGCCTTGTCAACAGCGTAGATCCAGCCGCCCGCGTAGGGTCGATGGGGTCGGTTCCTGTCGAGGGTCGATGGATCGATGGGGTCGGTTCCTGTCAACCCAGGGCCCGGGCCCTTTTCCCTTGCCTTGAGGGCAGTTGCCCCTTATAAGCCGCCGAGTGACGAACGGGGCTTTGAGACCGGGAGCGGGCCATGTTGAAGCTGGAGCTTTTAGGACGGGATTCCACGACGCTGGCGCGGCGGGGGCGGCTGACCACCAACCATGGCGTGATCGAGACGCCGGTGTTCATGCCCGTGGGGACGGTGGGGACCGTGAAGGGCATCCTGCCCTGGCAGGTGGAGGACACGGGGGCGCGGATACTCCTGGGCAACACCTACCACCTGTATCTCAGGCCGGGCATGGAGGTCATGGCGAAGCTTGGAGGACTGCACAAGTTCATGGCCTGGCCCCACTCCATCCTGACGGACAGCGGCGGCTACCAGGTCTTCTCCCTTTCGGCCCTCCGCAAGATCGAAGAGGAGGGCGTGGAGTTCCGCTCCCACCTGGATGGCAGCAAGCATAGGCTGACCCCCGAGTCGGTGGTGGGAATCCAGGAGACCATCGGGTCCGACATCATGATGGTGCTGGACGAGTGTCCTGCCCCCGATGCCCCCTTTGACTACACCCGCCGGTCCTTGCAGCGCACGACCCGCTGGGCGGCCCGGAGTCTGGCGGCCCGGAAGGGGCCCGGGGCTCTGTTCGGCATCCTTCAGGGCGGCGTTGTGCCGGAGCTGCGCCGGGAGCACGCCGCGGAGTTGACGCCCCTGGACTTCGACGGCTTCTCCATCGGAGGCCTGAGCGTGGGCGAGCCCACCGAGGTCATGTACGAGATCTGTGCCCTGTCCGCCGGGCTGCTGCCGGACCACAAGCCGCGCTACCTCATGGGCGTGGGCAAGCCCGCGGACATCATCAACGCGGTGTCCCATGGCGTGGACATGTTCGACTGCGTCCTGCCCACCCGCAGCGGGCGCACGGGGCTGATCTTCACGGCCAAGGGGGAGCTGGTCATCAAGCAGGCCCGCTACCGCCTGGACGAGAGCCCCCTGGACCCGGACTGCCCCTGCCCCGTGTGCCGGAACTTCACCCGCTCCTACCTGCGCCACCTGTTTGTGGCGGGGGAGATGCTGGGGTCCATCCTGAACACCATGCACAACCTGTACTTCTACCAACACCTCATGGCCCAGATTCGCCTGGCCATTGAAGAGCAGCGCTACGAAGCGTTCATGCGCGAGTGGCTGCCCGTGGTGGGGACGCGGATAGACTGACCCACTAGGCCGGCGGCTCGGGGGCGCTGGTGGGGGGCTTGCGCCGGGCCATGCGGGAGCGCAGAAGCTGGGCCGATTCCCGCACCACGGGGTGGAGGTTGCTGTCCTCGGAGATGTCCCTTTGCAGCACCGGATGCAGCAGCGGCAGCAGGGCCGCCGCGAGGTGGGTGGGGCCGAAGGGGTTGCGGGCCAGGGCTTCCTGGATGGCGGGCCTCCCCAGCCACTTCTGGCGGGTGAAGATGCGGCCCAGCCACTGGTCGTTGGCGGGGCGGCGGCTGGCCAGGAACAGCACATCCTTTTCCGTGGTCCGGGGGTTGTCCAGGAGGATCTCCAGCACCCCCGGGTCATTGTCCCGGGCCAGCCTGTCCAGCACATCCCTGTCCCGCATCCGGGCCTTCCATCTGCGCGTTCCAAGGGGTAGGGACTCCACGGGATTGGTGGGATCCATCTGGCCCGGCGTGGCGCTGCGGAAGGGGGCCACCGGCAGGAACATCCGCACCATCGCCACCAGCCCGGCGGCGGCGCACTCGTTGTAGATCTCCCGGCAGCGATCCTCGGTGAGTTGGCGGTCAGCGGCCAACCTGATGGCGTCGCAGTAGACCACCCGGCGCTCCGGGACGCACATCCCCCGGTGCAGCAGGTCCATCAGGGCGCAGGCCTCCTGGGGGTCGCAGGTGGCCAGCCACTCCAGCACGCGACGGGTGCGGAGGCGGTCATCAAGGATGGCGGTGAACCGCTTCAGCAGTGAGTTTCCGCTTTGTTCGACGGCCATGGGGGTCTCCCAGGTCGGGGGGACGACGGCGCCCAGTTTGACAAGCCCAGCCAACGCAGACTACTTTTACCAACTGAATCCCTCGGAGAGCAAGGAGCTTTTCATGACCCAGGACAACGACCGCAAGCCAGACCAACAGAGTCGCTTTGACGGCCTCTCGGACCTCATGAAGCGGACCCTCACCCTTGGTGGCCTCCTGACGAAGGAGGACGCCCGCAACCTGCTCCGGGAGATGCTGCCCAAGAACCTCACCGAGTATGTCACCCTTCAGTTGGACACCCTGCGGGCGGAGGTCTCCTCCACGGTCCGCAGCGAGGTGGCTTCCCTGATCCGCTCGGTGGACACCGGGGCCATCGTCAAGGCGCTGGAGGGGCGGAAGATCAAGATCACCGCTGAGATTGAGATCAAGCCTCTGGCCGAGAAACCTGCCGGGGACAAGGCCCGCCGTAGCTGAGCCCACCCTCGGGGCACCGGGCCTCGCACTCCTTGCAAACAATGCATTCGGCTTGGTTCACCACCGCTTTGGCGCAGGTCTCGCCCTCGGTGCGCACCATGGAGATGGCGTCCACCGGACAGGCCTTGACGCAGGAGGCGCAGCCCGTGCAGGCGTGGGTGGCCACCCGGATCCGTCCCGGCGCCAGGCGCCCCACCAGGGCCAGCAGCCCGCCCACGGGGCTCAAGTAGCGGCAGTAGGGGCGTTCCAGAAACACGGAGGCGCCCAGGACCAGCACCAGAAACCCAAGCAACCAGGGGGTCACGGAGGGCCGTGGGGCGGAGTCCCGGGAGAAGCGCTCGGTTTCGACCCCGGCGAAATACTCGGCCGGGGAAGACAGGGACGAGATGGGCTGATAGAGGCCGCCGGCGGTGGCGGGCTCGCCTTGAGGCTGGGGGGGCTGGGGGGCGCGAACGCCCTCGCCGAAGCGGAAGACGATCTTGAAGGGCTCGACCTGCCGGATGAGGCGGTACTCGAAGAGGGCCGGGGACAGGATGAGGAGGGCTGCGGTGAGGTACTTCCCCCATTTGAGGGCGCCGTCCAGGCGGCGGGGGAGGCGAAGTCTCAGGCGGGGAACATGGACCAGGTCCTGCAGGGTCCCCAGGGGGCAGACGAAGCCGCAGAA
>CAZMEC010000096.1:0-11768 GCA_964565265.1 uncultured Myxococcales bacterium | reverse complement strand
AAGCCCCGTGGGGGAAGGTGGCGCGAAGCGCCGGAAGAGGGCACGGGTTCCGTCGCCGGCCTGGTGTTTGGGGTGTTTTGGGTGTTTGGGGTCCGGCCGGCCGGACAGTGCCTACGGCCTTCAGTCCTTCTCACCCCAACACTTCACACCCCAACACCCCAACACTCAGCCCCTACCTGTTACCCACGAACGCCCCCAGGCCTGGCGGCTGGCCCGCGCCCTCTACTTGGGCTTTGTGGCGCTGGACGGACTTCCTGGATGCTGCCTTGATTTGCGGCCCTGTGCGAAGACCGGGAAGCGGTGGTCGGGGAGTGTCGTGGCGCTTGAAGGCGTTTTGGTGGGGTGTTAGGGTCTGCGGGTGTCGGACATGCCGCAGAAGGGACCCATGGATACCAGGACCGTGCAGTTCTACGACCAGCGGGCTGAGGCCCTGGCCGCCGGGTATGGGCGGGCGGAGGTGACGGCCCTGCACGAGTTGCTGGCGCGCTGGGTGCCCAAGGGGTCCCAGGTGCTGGAGCTTGGCTGCGGCTGCGGGCGGGAGGCGGCGTTTCTGGCGGGCCAGGGCTGCCAGGTCCTGGCCACGGATGCCAGCGAGGAGATGTTGGCGCAGGCCGGCGCGTTCCTGGCAGCGCGGGACCTGGCAAGGCAGGTAGAACTGGCCCCGGCCGCATTCCCACTGACGCCTTCGCATCCGCTGCTGACCCGGAAGTTTGACGCCGTGGTGGCAGTGGCCATGCTGATGCACCTGCCCGAACACGAGCTTTTTGACTTCGCCTATCAGATCCGTGGGCTGCTGGAACCTGGCGGCGTCTTCCTGTGCAGCTTCTGCGCCGGGGGCCAGCCCGAGGACGACCCGCGCCTGCACCAGGACTACCAACCCGCCGAGCTGCAGTTGCTGTTCGAGCGCCTGGGCTTTCGGCTGCTGGTGACCACGCAAAACGCCGACGGGATGGGGCGCGCGCGCACCTGGACCACCATGGTCTTCTCCCTGGCCAGCAACCTGGGCAGCCGGCCGGTGGACCAGTTGGAGTCCATCATCAATCGGGACAAGAAATCTGCCACCTACAAGCTGGCCCTCCTGCGGGCCCTCTGCGAGCTGGCCCAGACCTCCGTGCATGTGGCCCGGTTCCTCCCCGATGGTCGCGTGACCGTGCCCCTCGGGATGGTGGTGGAGAAGTGGTTGTATTACTACTGGCCCCTGCTGGCGCCTTTGCCCTACCTGCCCGAGAAGCTCCAGGACGGCAAAGACCTGGGCTTCCGGGGGGCCTTGGTGGAGCTGATGGCGGCCTCCAGCGGGGGGCTTGATGGATTCTTCGCGGCCTTTCAGACAGGCCGTTTGGGTGAAAACCAGGAGCGGCTGCTGGTGGAGGCCGTGAACCTTGTGGCCAAGACCATCATCAAGGGACCAGCTTACTTCGCCGGCGGGTCCTTGCAGGGGCAGGAGCGCATCTTCGCAGTGGAAGGTCCGCAAAGCCTCCGGCGTTGTCCCAGTCCCCAGGAGTTGGCTCAGGGTCTTGGGCGCCTCAGCTTCCCGGCCGAACTCTGGCGCGAGATGTGTCTGGTGGGCCACTGGATTTCGGAGGCCATTGTGTTGCGCTGGGCCGAACTCAGCTACCACTTCGCCCATAAGGCCGTGCCCGTGCCGGAGATCCTGGCCAGGTTGCTGGTCCGGCCCGAGGCGGACCGGGACGTGACCCAGGCTAAACGCATCTGGACTGCCAGGGAGGACCTCACCTGCGTCTGGACAGGCAAGCCCCTGGGGCCGGAGCGACTGGCTGTGGACCATGTGATTCCGTTCTCGCTGTGGCACAACAACGAGCTGTGGAATCTGCTGCCGGCGCATCCCAAGGTGAACCAGGAGAAGCGCGACCGCGTGGTGGGACGGCAGACCTTGGTGGCCAGCCGGGACCGGGTGGTGGACCTTTGGCAGTGGGCCCACCGGCAGGCTCCGGAGCGGTTCGAGGCGGAGCTGGGCCGGACCCTCCTGGGCGGGCGCTTCCCCAAGACCAACTGGGAGGCTCCAGCCTTTGGCGCCCTGGCGGAGGCGATGGAGACCCTGGCCATCCAGCGCGGCGTGGCGCGTTGGGAGGCGGGCGTCGCGAGGGAGTATTCCGGGCCCGTTGTGAAACTGCAGGTGCCTCTGCTGGCGGCCGCCGAGAGCGCCCCCAAGGTGGAGGCGCTGAGGTTTGCGGAGGCCTCGCCCAAAGCCTTCGACCCCGACTCTGACCCGGGAACGGCCTGAAGGCTGTCCCAGCCGACATGCTGCCGTAGGCACTCAAGAACCCAAGGAGGCCGTTGGCGCTTGGCTGGCGCGTGCCTATATTGGCCCGACTTGACTGTTTGCTGGAGGTGCAACATGGCGGCGGGGGATTTGGGGTTTACCAAGACTATTCAGGGGAAGGACTTTGAGGCGGTGGTGGCGCAGACCGTGGCGGCCTTGAAGGAAGTGGGGTTTGGCATCCTTACGGATGTGGATGTGAAGGCCACCATGAAGGCCAAGCTGGGGGTTGAGTTTGGGCAGTACCGGCTGCTGGGGGCCTGCAACCCCAAGCTGGCCCACCGGGCGCTCAGTGAGGAGCCTCTGGTGGGGCTGATGCTGCCCTGCACCGTGGCGGTCTTCGAGGCTGCGGGTGGTGGGGTCACGGTGTCCATTGCCAACCCCCGGGAGCTGTTCAAGCTGGTGGATGCCCCGGCCCTGGGCTTCCTGGCCGAGGAGGCTGGGCGGCTGCTGGAAGAGGCGTCGGGCAAATTGGGCTAATCCCCTCGCTTCGCTATACATTTCTTGCCAAATCGGGGCTGGGCGATACAATCGGCGGCGGAATTTCCTTGCCTTGAATGCAAGAAGGGAAAGCGAGGGCTCATGGCTTCGGACGGAATACCCAACGGGAACGGCGCTGGTGGAAAACGCGGAAGCGGCATTCTGCGCGTGCTGTTTGGTCCCGGGCGGGGAAAAAGATACGAATTGTTGGGTGAGGAGTTCATCCTCGGCAACGGCGACGACGCTGACATCAAGCTGGAGGACTCTTCTATTGAGGCCCGCCATGCGGTGCTGTCCATCAGCGGCGAGCACGCCCGGATCAGACCCTTTGGCCGGGGCGTGGGCTTCCGGGTCAACGGGCGCCTGGTGGATGCGGACACGGAGCTTCAGGAAGGCTCCCAGATAGAGATCGGCGGCGTGGTGCTGTCCTTTGCGTTCAAGCAGGTCCCCCGCCCGATGGAAGCGGCGACCTCGACGCGCACCACGGAGACGGCCATGCCCGCCGCCCGGGTCGACGAACCCCCCCACCACGAGCGCACCCACGAGTTTCCCCCCAACCCCCGGGCTGAGCGAGTCTCCGTCCAGGAGACCGATGGGGATTTTGAGACCAAGGTCTATCGCCGGTCCCAGGGGCTTGGCCTGCGCCGGCTGCTGTCCCGCAGCATCTCCTGGCTGATTGTGGTGGCGGTGTTCTCCGCGGGCCTGTGGGTGGGCATGGACCTCTACAATGATGTCCTCAAGGAACCCGTCCTGCCCCCCGCCTCCGTGCGCAGCAATGTCTGCCGCAAGGCTGGCCTGGGCCTGGACCGGGAGCCCCGCCGGGTGGACCGGATCTCGGACTACCAGGGTGTCTCCGGCAACGACCGGGACATCGTCCGCAGGTCCTTTGATGAGGCCATCGAAACCTACTGGGGCGGAGACATCCAGGGGGCCCTGGGCAAGCTCCAGACCCTGGCCGACAGCTTCCCCGACTTCACGCCTCCCTTTGGGGGCCGCCTCAGCGACATCCAGGACCGGATGACCAGGCTGCTGGCCTACAAGGGGCAGATCTCCAAGGCCTTCGCAGTGACCACCGACAGCACGGCGACCCGCCGCGAGCTGGAAGAGGTCCTGGCGGGCCTCAAGACCATCCCCCGCAATGATGTCGAGTTCGGCCCCAGCGCCGAGCTCTTCGTCCGCGAGCTGGAACGGCGCATCGACGAGGCCGGCGAGGATGGCTCGTTTGAGGACAACTCCGACTCCCCCCTGGAGGACGACGACTCGGGTGCCGCCCTGGAACCCTCCGGGCCTGTCGAGGCCCCCGCCCCGGATTACCCCGCCGCCCCCAGCGCTGAGGACAAGGCCGAACCCCAGGCGGAAGTGGCCGCCCCTGCCGCCGTGGACGCCTCCGCCATGCTGCGGGAAGCCCGGGACCGGGCCCGCGTGCTGTACGAGACCGCTGACTTTGACGGCGCCTTGAACCAGTTCCTGGCCTGCGCCCAGAAGGTGCGGGGCCTGGACCAGGATGTGTACAACAAGGCCCGCTACTGGGCCCGCAAGATGCGCCTCTTCGACGAGAGCCTGACCGAGGGCATGCGCCTTCTGTCCCAGGATCCCGCCTCCGCCGAGGGCCTGGCCCTGGTGGAGAACGCCATCAAGGCGGATCGGGTGCTGTTCCGTTTCTACGAGAAGCTGGTGGGCAAGCAGGCCGCTGAGGGTTTCGCCCGCCGGGCCCTGGCCCTGCTGGAATCGGGCGAGGCCAGAGACGCCCGCCGGGCCCTGACCAAGGCCCGCTCCTATCAGCGCAGCCTGGAGATCTATGCCCGCGTTGAAGAGGGCCTGCTGGCCGCTTCCCAGGACTCCTTCGACCGGGCCATGGCCTGCGCCGAGGGGGACAAGGCCTGCGCCGTCCGCCTCCTCAAAGAGGTCATCGCGGTGGCCCCAACCAAGAGCCGGGTCTACGGCAAGGCCGTCGCCGTTCTCGACGAACTGGACCCCGCCAAGCCCCTGCCCGACAACGAATGAACCGCCTGCTCCTCGCCCTCCTTGGTCTGGTCTGCCTGCTTTCCTTTGCCCGCCCCGCTTCTGCCGACACTGATCTTGCCCTGGGCCTCGTAGGCCATGGGGCCGTGGGCAATCTCGCGGACCGCCAGGATGGCCACGATTGGAGCGCCGGCGGAGGGGGCTCCATGTTCTTGGAGATCCCCCTGATGAAAAGCTTCCACCTCAGCCCGGCCATCACCTTCACGGGCCTTGGCGGGGTGCTGTCCACGGAAAGCGCGCTGGTGTTCAAGTTCGTGCTGCCCCTGCCGACCCTGGCCCTCTTCCTGGGGCTTGGCCCCTGCGGCGAGGCCCGCAACGACCGGTTCCACCCCGGGCTGGTGGCTGAGGCCGGCCTTTGGACCCACCTGTTTGGCAGCCTCGCCTTCATCGCCCAGACCCGCTTCTCCGAATACTCCGGCGACGGCTACCGGGAGACCTTCCAGGTTGGCGCCGGCCTGCTTCTCTTCCTTTGAAAGACCAGAGGTATTGTTGTGACGACCACCACCATCGCCCAGCCCAGGTCAGGCCTCTCCGGCACCGCCTCTGCCTACCTGTCCCTGTTCCTGATCAGCGCCGCCGCGGCCTCCTCCTACTTCGCCTACGATGTCGTCAGCCCCCTGGGCGACATCCTCGAACGCGACCTCTCCTTGACCTCCTCCCAGGTCAACATGCTGTACAGCATCTACAGCATCCCGGTCATCTTCCTGGTGGTCTTCGGGGGCGTGCTGGCTGACCGTCTGGGGGTCCGCCGGGCCTCCCTGCTGTTCACGGGTCTCTTCACCCTGGGCGCGTTCCTCACCGCCGTGGGCAACTTCCCCATGATGCTGGTGGGCCGCCTGGTCTTTGGCATCGGCGCCGAGTGCTTCTATGTGGTCATGAACAAGGTCATGGCCAAGTGGTTCAAGAACCGCAGCCTGGCCCTGGCCTTCGGCCTCAACCTGTTCCTCTGCCGCGCGGGCACCTATCTGGCCTTCTTCGGCCTGCCCCAGATGGTGGAAATGATGGAGTCCTGGCGCCTGGTCATGCTGGTGGCCGCGGGCATCACCGCCGTGGCCGTGCCCCTCATGTTCCTGTACTCCATCCTGGACCGCCGCGGCGAGCGCCTGGGCTTCACCGCCCTGGAGGAGGAGCCCGAGGCCTTCCACTTTTCCGAGATCCTGCGGCTGCCCCGGGCCTTCTGGCTCATCTCCCTGCTGTGCCTGGTCTACTACGCCTCCATCTTCCCCTTCACGGCCATCGCCCCCCGCTTCTTCCAGGAACGCTACGGCATGGATCGGGAGGCCGCCGGCAGCCTCACGGGCCTGCTGACCCTCATCTCCATGTGCAGCACCTGGTTCTTCGGGCTGCTGGTGGACCGCTTCGGCCGCCGCGCCATCATGATGATCGTGGGCTCCCTCCTGATGATCCCCTGCCACCTCTCCATGGCCATCACGGACATCAACCCTCTGATTCCCATGGTGGTCCTGGGCCTGTCCTTCTCGCTGGTCCCCGCGGCCCTGTGGCCCGCCATCCCGCTGCTGGTCCGGGGCGAACTGCTGGGCACGGCCTTTGGGGTCACGGCGATGATGCAGAATGTGGGGCTGTTCCTGTTTCCCCTGGCCGCCGGGGCCCTGCGGGACACCCAGGGCAACTACACCGGGGCCATGCTGATGTTCTCGGCCATGTCGGTCCTGGGGGTGGTGCTGGCGGTGATGCTGCGGCGTGCCGAAGGGGTGCTGGACGCCCAGCGCCGGGGCTGAGGCTGCTACCGGGGCGCGTCCTGGCCCAGAGTGTTCTTGAGGTCCTCCACCAGGAAGGTGGCCTTCCGTCTGCTGGCGGGGTTCCGGGTGTTCTCGAAGGACAGGGTCGCCTCTTTCAGATCCATAACGCGATGATGCAACCCGTCCTGGGCGCTGGCGGCCTGGGAATCCAATAGGTCAAAGGTGCTCTCCATGGCCTGGCAGGCGTCCTTGAAGTCCTGGGCGCCGGACCGCTGGCCTTCCAGCAGGGCCTGGGCCTCGTTTACCACCCGCGCCACGGTGCGCTGGAAGTCCTCGTCCGAGGCGGTGGCGCTGGGCTGCACCAGGGCAGGGCGCCGGCCCGACCGGGTCTCCCCGTCGAAGACCTGGGGGTTCCCCGCCTTGAGGGCCATGGTGGCCGCCACGAAGAGGACCAGCTCCAGCAGGAAGCGGCGCAGGGGCATGTGGGTCCGGTAGGTGAGGATCCAGAAGATGGCCACCAAGAGGTAGGCAATCATCAGGAAGGCCTCGAGGGGCGAGGGCGCCTCGGTCATGGTGACCCGGAACAGCAGGGCCCCGAAGAGCAGGCCCAGGAAGCCGCCGACGGCGCGCACCACCTTGAGGGCCTGGGAGATCTCCTGGTCCAGGATGCTCTCCTCTTGGATCACGGGTCGGTGGGCGGCCGTGGGGGAGGGTGGGGGCTGGGGGGAGGCGGGCTGGCCGGGGACGGCGGCGGCGGGCTGAGGCGCCTCGGCAGCGGGGAGGTGGGTCTGGCCGTTGATGGAGGACTGTTCCCGGGGCAGCAGCGGGGCGTTGCCGGACAGCACGCGCCGCATGGCGCCATTGAGCACCGGGTCCCCCCCGGCTCCCCCCCCGGCCCCACCTGAGGACGCCGGCGCGGCGGGCGCAGGCTCAACCTTGGAGGCCTCCTTGAACTTGGCAAAGATGAGGCCACAGCGGACGCACTCCACGCCGGGAGGCTGGGGGAAGCCGCACTTGGGGCAGGAAAAGAACTTCGATGCTTCAGCCATGGGCGACCTCACCAATACCTTTGCAGGGAGAACGCTGTAGTCAGGGAGAGGCCCGCAGAGTTGTCGGCGCTGAAGGCCGTCCGGCCGCTGCCTTCCCTGAACAGATAGAGGTTCACATTGAGGTTCATCTTCATCCAATCGAAGACCATGAAACCAAGGGAGGTCGACCCGATACCCTCCAGAATGGGCTTGGAGGAGCCAAGCTCGGACCAGAAGAGTTCAAACCAGGAGGAGAGCTCCACCAGGTTGATCCGCCCTCGCCGTATGATCGGCAGAGAATTGAGTCTGTAAAGAATTTCGAAGCCCTGTTTGGTGTAATCCGACGGAGAGAGCAGTTCGCGGCGCAGGCCGTAGCCTGAGGACACGGTGAAGTCGTCGGTGATGATCCACTGGGGGCCCAGGGTGACGGTGCCCTCCAGGTGGTGATAGTCGCGGTCGTTGGCCTGGGTGAACTCGCTTTCGAGTTTGCCCTTGAGCATGGGGACGGGCATCCAGGGGGCGTGGCCGTAGGCGTTGCGAAGCTGGGTCCAGGAGAGGGCGGTCTCCAGGCTGGCCAGGTCCTGGGTCTCCCGGGCGGCGTCGCCATTGATGGCGGTCTCGCCGTAGCGCAGCAGCAGGATGTTGTTCCACAGCATGAGGCGGTTGGAGCGGCGGGCCTGGCTTTGCAGCTCGCCCAGGAGGCCCAGCATCTCGGAGCGGGCAAGCTGGGAGCGCTGGTAGCCCTGATCGTTTTGGATGTAGGTGTGGTTGAAGGAGAGGCCAAGGATATTGCGGAAGTCCCAGCGTGGCAGCTCCCAGAGGGAGGTGAAGTCCCGGGCGGGGTCGAGGGCGGGGCCGGAGTTGGCCAGGAGGGCGCGCTCTTTTTCCAGGAAGGTCTTCATCAGTTCCC
Organism: uncultured Myxococcales bacterium; assembly: GCA_964565265.1. Taxonomy (GTDB): domain Bacteria; phylum Myxococcota_A; class UBA9042; order CAIXZC01; family CAIXZC01; genus CAIXZC01. Next base: position 3,350 of record CAZMEC010000096.1, on the reverse strand, counting down.
GCAGAAAGAGGGGGCCCCGGGGGCCGGCGCGGCGGGCCTTGGAGAGGATGGGACTGAGGGCGCCGCCGCCGCCCAGGGCGAGGTAGCGGGTGGTGACGACGCGGTAGACGGTGTCGGGCTCCAGGGGGCGCTGGTTGATCTCCAGGGTGCCGTCGAAGCGCCGGACGCCCAGGATGCGCACGGAGTTCTGGGGGGCGTTGGGGGCCTTGAGCCAGCCCTCGAGGAAGGCGGACAGGTCGGCGCCGCGAAGCTCGAGGACTTCCAGTTCCTTGCCTGGGAAGATGCGGTTGAAGTCGCTCTCGGAGAGGGCCCCGGAGAGGACCTCGTCGGGCGTGGCCCCAAGGGTTTTCTTGGAGAAGATGCACAGATCCGAGCTGGTGCTGCGGCGGGCTACTTCCATTACATAGACGAGGAACTCGGCGCCGGTCATGGGGCGGGCGAGGCGGGCGTAGGAGAGGGGCTGGAGGGAGGAGGTGCAGTACTCGGAGCGGGTCTGGATGAGGGCGTCGGTCACATCGGCGGCGGCGGGGCGTTGGCTGCAGTCCTGGACGCCGAGATCCTGGAGGGCCGGGGCGCCGGCGGGGCGGTCTGGGTCCAGGTTCAGGGTCAGGCGGGTGAGGGCGCTGGTGCCGGGGGCCACCTCCACCACGGTGGGGGCGTCGCCGCTGAGGGTGATGTGCTGCACCCGGGGGCCGGGGTCGTCGTCGGTCTGGTGGCTGCCCGCCAGGACCAGGCTCAGGCCGGAGACGCGGCGGGCCAGGTCCAGGGCCAGGGTGGGGGTGGTCTGGCCACTATCGAGATTGGCCACGGCGATGACCACCTGGGCACCCTGGGCGCGGAGTTCGTCCACGAGGCGGCGGCCTGCGGTCACCGGGTCCTCGATGCTGGAGTAGTCCACATTGGCGGGGTTGGCCTCGGCCAGGGCTTCCTTGCTGACCAGACAAAAGACGCCGACCTTGAGGCCTCCCGCGTCCACCACCCGGGAGCCGCCGGCGCGAAGGCGGGGGCAGACGGTGGCGGAGGCGGGGCAGCGCAGGTTGGCGGCGCCGTAAGGGACCTGGTTGTCCAGGAGGTATTCCAGCAGGGGCAGGGAGTGGCCCGAGGGCAGCATCAACTCGCCGGGGCCGAGGCACACCAGGGCGGGGCGGGCCTTGCGCAGCATGGAGGCCAGGCGCTGGGCGCCGGGTTGGCCAGCGGTGGCCAGATAGCGGGAGAACTGGTCGTCCCCCACCAGATTTCCGGTGGAGAGCAGCAGGTCGCCCTCCTTGGCGGCCTCGCGGCAGGCGCCCACGAGGGCGGCGAAGCCCCCGGTGCCCACGGCGCTCTTCCGGCAATCCATGGGAGTCATGGAGCCCGCCAGGCCGCCAAAGGCCGACACCTTGAGATCATCCGCCTTGGCCGCAGTCGCCCCCATCAGGAAGCCCAGCAAACACAACAGCAAGGTGGAGCAGGAGCGGGCCAGCAAGGGAGCCTCCAGGCAACAAATTCCGGCCATACTAACCAGGAATCCCGAAAAATTGCAAACGGGGGGGTCGTGGGACGGAGTCGGGCATTCTGTCCGGTATTGAAACAAATCCGTTGCAAAACAGTTTTGTTGTGATACGGTTCCGTTGTGTTGAAGAAGGAGCGGACCCATGGAGTGTTTCGATCGAGACCGCGAAAGTGCCAGGATGTGGCGCCACTTCAAGAGCGGGAAGAGCATCCTGATGCTTGCCCCCAGGCGGGTCGGCAAGACAGTGTTGCTGAACCGGTTGAAAGATGAGAGCGATATCGAGAGGGTCCGGGCGGTGCTGGTCGATGTGGAGGGTTTTCGGGACGAGAAGGCCTTCTTTCGTCACCTTTGCGCCACAATCCAAGAGGAATCCGGCAGCGCCAAGAGTCTGCTCAATGCTCTCGTGGCAAGGTTTGGGCAGCTCAAGGAGGGCGTGGCGGGCGCGGGTGACTGGCGTTCGTTGCTGCTGAACAGTGACCTGGAGCTCTTTGCGGGGCATCTTCTGCGGACCCTGAATGAGGACGCCGATGGCAGGCCCTGGGTGGTTCTGGTGGACGAGTTACCCATCTTCATTTGTGCCCTGCTGACAGAGGAGAATGGCCACAAGCGCGCCCACGATTTTCTTTACCAGCTCAGGTCCTACCGGCAGAAGTTCAAGAATGTCCGCTGGCTGTTCACCGGGTCCATCGGACTGGACGGTGTGGCCCGACGCCAGGGAATAGAAGGGGCCTTGGTTGACCTGGAACTGGAATCCATCGGACCCTTCGATCGACCCACTGCCAAGGCGTTCCTGGAACAGATCGGCCAACGCCGCGGCCTGCGCTTCGCACCGGAGGCTTCGTTGGCAATCATTGACCGTCTGGGCTGGCTGTCTCCGTATTACTTGGAAAAGATCGCGGAGGCAGCCTGCGACCTTGGCCTGCCTGAATATGGCGTCGGGGCTGAACAGGCCACTCGGGCCATGGATGGCATGCTGGAGTTGTCGAAGCGCACCTACTGGGCCACCTGGCGCGAACACCTGGACAAGAACTTCCTTGAACCGGAAAGCGGGCACTTGTTCCGGATTCTGGCGCTGGTTTCCACCACGGTCGAGGGTGCAACTATCGACACACTGTTGGCGGCCCTGGGCACCAGCGGCGGGGGCTCGTTGGATGCGCGGGCAGTAAGCGGGCTTCTTGAGACGCTTGAGGCTGACGGGTATCTGCTGCGCTGCGACGGCGGCGCGCGGTATTGCTTCAGCATGAACCTTCTGCGTGAATGGTGGGTGCGCCATGTGCAGTGACCTCCAGCCAAGGAGTTGACCCATGGACCGGATTATTGACCTGACCTTCTACAACCCCGCCCAACTCGACGATGACAGCTTTTTGCGCGGCTTCGTGGCCAGGGCAGAGGTGGCAAACTCAATCCTGGCGCGGCTGGGGCAGATAGGGCCCACGGGGTTGGCCAGACACCGGCTGATAATCGGGCAGCGGGGTATGGGCAAGACCAGCCTGCTGCGGCGTGTCGCCATTGGTGTAAAAAACGATCCCAAGCTTTCTGCGGTGCTGCTTCCGCTGAGCTTCCGAGAAGAGCAGTACAATATCCACAACCTTCGCATCTTCTGGGGCAACTGTCTGGACGCTCTTGGGGATTGGATGGAGGGCAGTGGGCAGCACGATCTGGCGAGTCAACTTGACGGCGAGGTGGTTGGGTTGGGTAAAGACTCCGACCCGGAGGGCGAGGCGGCCCTTGGCCTCTTCAAGGGATGGGCCAAGCGGTTGGGCAGACGCCCCCTGCTGCTGCTGGACAACATCGATCTCGTACTGGGGGGCCTGAAGGACCAGCAGTGGATCCTCCGCCGGGTTCTGCAGGAGGCTGG
>CAZMEC010000095.1:0-11808 GCA_964565265.1 uncultured Myxococcales bacterium | reverse complement strand
GGCCGCGTTTTTGCGGCCTCTCAACCAAAGGTCGAGGTCCAAAAACGCGGGCAGCGACAAAAGGAGGCCCACAGGCAAGCGGCAGCAAAGACCCCGGGGCCTGCGCAGCGACGCTGCGCCCATGTGACACCCTGAAGGCCGCCACCACCAAGGACTGAAGGCCGAAGCGCCTGTCCGGCCGGCCGGACCCCAAACACCCCAAACACCCCAAACACCCCAAACACCCTGACACTTCCAAGGGCCCAATCCTAGATGTGATCAATAGCAAGCCCACGGGGGGAAGGGTATTTGGAAGGGGACATTGGGCACCCTGGTGGTAGCTGACGGCCGGCGGTGGTAGCCAAAGGGGCGATGGGCTGACGGCTTCCGTTGGCCCCCCCCGCCGTCCTCCCCCTTGCCGCCCCCCTTCGGCTGTGTTAGAAGTGCGGCCTGTTTTTTGACCGGGGCGGCCAGGCTGATAGATTGGGGCCCGGGCTTGAATTCCTGGACGGAGTTGCAAATGGACAGTCTGCTCACGCTGTTGCTCATGGGTGCTGGAATTGCCGTTGCTGTTGGTCTCTCCTACGCCAGCATGAGTCTCATCCTGGCCGTCATCCCCTGGAGCCAGCGGGACAAATAGTCCCCTTGGTGCCGCCACGCTTGCCTTCCTCTTTTGCTTTCGACCCGCTGTTGGCTTAGACTTGGCCCCGCTCGTCGGGTGTGGTCGCGGTTGCCGCTTACCCCCCTGGCCCCCGGACCAATCGTTGAGGTGCCGATGCAGGATCCCAAGCAGGCCTACCAGGAACGCTACCAGCACAACACCGCCCTTGGGGCCCGCCTGGAGACCACCCAGCGCCGCCTCTCCCTCGCCCGCCTGGTGACCTTTGGAACCGCCGTGGCCTTCCTGTTCTGGGGGCTGTGGATGCTGGACTCCCCCCGGGTGGAGTGGCTGGTGGCCTCCGGGGCCACCCTGCTGGCCTTCATGCTGCTGGTCCTGGTCCATGGCCGGGTGGCCGCCCGGGCCCTCACCGCCTCGCGCCTCGCGGACATCAACCAGGACTCCCTCGCCCGCCTGCTTTGCAAGTGGGAGCTCTTCCCCTGGTCCTCCCCGCCGGACCAGCCCTCCAGCGCCCTGGCCGACGACCTGGATCTCTTTGGCAAGGGCTCCCTGTTCCACCTCCTCATGCCCTATGGCACCCCCTTTGGCCGGCGCACCCTGGCCAAGTGGTTGCAGGAGGGCGCCTCCAAGGACGAGATCCTCCGCCGCCAGGAGGCCGTCGCCGAGTTGGCCCCCCAACTGGACCTGCGCCAGCAGATTCAGTTCGAGGCCCTGGGCCTGGCCTGCCAGGACTGCGCCTCGGAAGCATTCAACGACTGGTGCACCGACACCGCCGCCACCACCACCAGCGCCCTGTGCCGAAAGCTGGCCCTCCTCCTGCCCGCCCTGCTCATCCTGGCGGTGGTCGTGGATCTGCTGGATCTCTTCGACAAGCCCCTGTGGCCCCCCTTCCTCCTGCTCAATGTGGTCCTGACCCTGGCCACCGCCCCCAAGGTGAACCGCGCCTTCACCCGCCTGGAGAGCCTGGGCAGCAACTACCGCCCCTTCGCGGGCATCATCAAGCTGCAATCCTCCCTGGCCCCCCGCAGCCCCCTGCTGGCCTCCCTGGCCCCCCACGCCCCCGGCAGCCGCCGCAGCCCCTACGACGAACTGGTCCGCCTGGACGACCTGACCTCCTTCGCCGAGCTGCGCCGCTCCCCCATGCTGCACCTGCCCTTGCAGTTCCTGTTTCTCTGGGATCTCCAGGTGCTGAACCTGCTGAACCGCTGGCAACGGGGCGCCGGCACCCTGGCCCCCACCTGGCTGACCAACCTGGGGCAGTTCGAGGCCCTGGCCGCCTTGGCGGGCCTGGCCCACGACCACCCCGACTGGTGCCTCCCCTCCCTCCAGGCCACCCCCGGCGCCCCCCTCCTCACAGCCACCAACCTGGCCCACCCCCTGTTGCCCCCGGAGCGCCGCGTGGGCAACGACCTGGTCAGCCCCTCCGCGGGCCAGGCCATGCTGGTGTGCGGCTCCAACATGTCGGGCAAGACCACCTTCCTGCGCACCCTGGGCATCAACGCCGTCCTGGCCCAGGCCGGAGGCCCCGTCTGTGCCACCACCATGACCCTCACCCTCCTGCGCCTGGCCAGCGCCATCAACATCAAGGACAGCCTCAAGGCGGGCGAGTCCTACTTCTTCGTGGAGTTGCTGCGCCTGCGGGATGCCCTGGCCAGCAGCACCCAGGACCCCCGCCCCCTCCTGTGCCTCCTCGACGAGCCCCTGCGGGGCACCAACTACCAAGAGCGCATGGCGGTGCTGCGGCTCACCCTCAAGACGCTGCTGGACCGCGGCGCCTGCGTGGCCCTGACCTCCCATGACCCCGAGATGCTCAAGTCCCCGGACCTGACGCCGCGGCTGCGGCTGGTACACTTCTGCGAGCAGTACGAGGACGGCCCCCAGGGGCCTGCGATGTCCTTCGACTACCGCCTTCGCGAAGGCCCCAGCGGCCCCGGCAACGCCTTGAAGTTGCTGAAAATCCTTGGCATGGACCAGCCCTGACAGGCGGGTTTTTATTGATCCCCCCGGGCTGTGGTAGACTGCGCCCGCATGAGGTACACCATGAACACCAAACGCCTCCTTTGGCTTGCCCTTTTCCTGCTGCTTCTGCCCGCCTGCAAGGACCGCGGCGAGTTCGCCCCGGAGACCTCCAGGGACATCCTGGTGGCGGCCCAGAGCCCCTGGACCTACACCGGCATCATGCTCAGCCCCGAGAGCGTCTACCAGCTCACCCATGTGGGCGGCGAGGCCTGCTTCCAAAACGGCGCCCGCTGCTCCGCCCCCCAGGGCTCCAACCGGCACGGCGCCGAGGCCTGGGCCCTGCACCTCAAGGTGGGCACCGAGTTGGTCCCCTTCCGCAATGACATGCTGCTGGACCTGCCCGCCCAGCAGGAACTGGTCTTCTATGTCCCCGAGGGCGACCAGCTTGACTACACCAAGGAGAAGCTGCCCCTCTACGAGGACAACACGGGCTCCTACACCATCCGCGTCACGCGCCTCTACGGCATGCCCCCCCGCCAGCCCATCAAGGGCGCCCAGATCCTCAACCGCACCAAGGACTCCTACTGCCGCAAGGCCATGGTGGGGCTGCTGGGAGACTTGAAGAAGCTTGGCGCCACCCACGCCGCCTTCAGCCTGGACCTGGTCCACAGCCAGGGCTCCATCCTGCCCGCCACCAACAGCGCCGACTCGTTCTGCGTGGGCAAGGCCGTGGAGACCGCCCACGAGCTTGGTCTGGAGGCCATCCTGCGGGTGAGCCTCAGCGGTGACCCCGCAGACCCCAAAACCGCCAAGGCCTTCCGCGCCGAACTCGAAAAGACCCTTCGCACCAGCGCGGCCCTCGCCAGCGCCCTGGCTGTGGACCTCCTGGTCTTTGGCCCGGGAATGATCCCCCCCGGCCCCGGCGGCGCGGAGGAACTTGCCCAGTTGCTCTCCGCCCTCCACGGCTCCTTCTTTGGGAAGCTGGCCTACGCCGCCACCCCGGAGGACCTGAAGCGCCTGGAGCCGGCCTTCTTCAGCACCTGCTGCGACCTCACGGCCCTGGCCGCCCAGTGGCCCCTCTCCACCGAGCCCCTGCCCGCGCCCAAGGACCTCAAGGTGGCCTGGAAGCCCTATCTTTTGTCCATCAAGACCCTCTCCGACGCCGCCACCAGCCCCGTGCTGCTGCTGGACGCCCCCGCCGCCCCCGCCAAGACCTACTGCGCCAAGTGGCCCTCCCTGCTGGGCACCGCCGGCGACGAGGCCCAGGGCGAGGCCTGCCAGACCGCCGTCTACACCGCGTTTTCGGACCTCTTCTTCAGGGAAAACCCTTCCCTCACGGCGGGCCATGTTGTAAAGGACTTTGCCATCCCCGGAGAGCGCCCCAGCGACTTCTCCCCCATTGACCACAAGGCCCTGGAGATCCTGAAAAATGCCTGGCACCAGAAACAATGACACGGGGCGCGGCCTGCTCTGGCTGACCGCCGCCAAGTTCTACTTCATGCTCACGGGGATGGCGCTGCTCATCGCCCTGCCCGCCTTCTTCAAGAAGTTCTACCCGGACCAGCACCTGGAACTGTACGGCGACTTCCGCACCGTCATGGGGCTCATCAACTGGGTCAACATGGTGCTCATCGGGGGCACCATCCAGGCGGTCTCCAAGTTCGTCTCCGAGGTGGGCGGCCGCACGGACGCCGTGAAGTTCACCACCCTCAAACTCCAGGCGGTCCTGGCGGGCGCCATCCTCCTGGTCTTCGTGTTCGGCGCGGACTTCCTGGCCACCCACTTCTACCGGGACCCGACCCTGGCCTTCTACCTGCGCCTGGCCGCCCCCATCGTCCCCATCTACGCCTTCTACGCCGTCCTCATCGGCTGCCTCAACGGCCTGGGCCGCTTCAAGCACCAGGCCCTGATGGACATGATCTTCGCCACCCTCAAGGTCGCCCTGACGGTGGGGCTGGTGGCCCTGGGCTTCGCCATCAGCGGGGCCATCGGCGCCTTCCTGCTGACCGCCGCCATCATGCTGGTCATCTCCTGGTTCCTGCTGGGCCGCGAGGGCCAGGGCGGCACCGCCAACTGGCGCAGCATCCTCGCCTTCCAAGGCCAGACCCTGCTGTTTGCCTTCATCCTCAACGGCCTCATGCAGGTGGATCTCCAGGTCCTCAAGGCCTTCGCCCCCGCGGCCCTTGGCGACTCCTCCGCCCAGGCCGGCATCTACGCCGCCGCCTTGCAAATTGGCCAACTGCCCTACATAGCCACCATCTCCGTGGCCTTCGTCATCTTCCCCATGGTCTCCAAGAGCACCTTCAACCAGGACGCGGCCCTCACCCGCAGCTACATCTCCACCACCCTGCGCTACTCCCTGCTGCTGCTGGCCGCCCTGGCCTCCGTGCTGGCCAGCAACGCCAGCGGCCTCCTGTCCCTGGTCTACCCCAAGGAATACGGCCCCGGCGCCTTGATCCTGGCGGTCCTCGCCGGGGCCTACGCCTTCTTCGCCGGCGCGGTCATCCTCTCCAGCATCTTCACGGCCTCCGGCCGCCCCCTCGTCAGCATCGCCATCTTTGCCCTGGGGCTGGGCGCCTCCGTCCTGGGCTGCCGCCTCCTGGTCCCTCTCCACGGAGGCCTGGGCGCCGCCCTGGGCTCCCTGATGGGCATGGCCCTGGCCTTCCTGGTCGCCACCGGGGCCAGCCTCAAGCTCTTCGGGGTCTTTTGCCCCCCCCGCTCCCTCCTGCGCCTCCTGCTGGGCCTGGCCGCCGTGGCCGCCCTCCACCTCCTGTGGCCCGAGGGGGGCATTCTCCTGCTGGTGCCCCGCGCCCTGGTCCAGGTCCTGGCCTTTGGCCTGGTGCTCTACCTGACCGGCGAGCGCATCCCCGAACTGACCGCCATCCTGGCCCGCCGCCGACTCCGGCGTCAGGGTTGATTGTTTTTTTCCAAAGGAGGAGACCCCATGGAGACCCCCACCGACAAGCCCTGCCCCTTCTGCAAAGAGCTCATCAAGGCTGACGCCCTCAAGTGTCGCTTCTGCGGCGAGTTCGTCGACGGCCGCGTAAAGGGGGGGGCCGGGGGGGCCTCCACCCCCTTGGCCAAGGCCGGCCACAGTGACGCCGGCGACGAGTTGGTCTTCTACCACGGCCCCGTCTCCCGGCTGGCCCTGCTGCGCCCCGGCGCCATCACCCTGCTGTGCCTGGTGGCGGCCGTGGTGATGGTGGTCCTGGCCCCCGAGGGCAAGGTGGAGGCGGGCGGCCAGGGGCGCCCCCTGGGGATGTTCCTGACGGTGGCGGCCGTGGCCCTGGGGGGCCTGGCTCTGCTGTGGTTCCTGGGCCAGTGGATGCTGTTCAAGACCACCGTCTTTCGCCTGACCCAGGAGCGCATCGAGTACGAGCATGGCCTCGTCACCAAGCGCATCGAGAACATGCCCCTGTGGCGCGTCCAGGACCTGCGCTTCACCCGCAACATCCTGGAGGGCATGTTTGACCTGGGCACCATCCAGGTCCACTCCTCCGACGCCAGCGATCCCAAGATCACCATCGGCCCCCTGCCCAACGCCCGCCAGCTCTTCGAGACCCTCCAAAAGGCCCAAAGACAAGCCGACCGCCGCCAAGGCGTGGTGCACCTGGAGCAGTAGGGGTCAGGGCCTTTCACCGATCACAAGCCTCACCCTTTTGGCGCGGGGCTGCTGGCTCTAGAACAGGCTGGGTTTTTTGCTGGGCTTGTCGGGGATGGTGTCGGTGCCCAGGTAGGCGGGCTCCGGCGATCCGCTTACTTCGTGCGCGGCTTGGACGGGCGCGGCCCCAGCCACCTGGCCGAAGTAGAAGCGGCGCTCGAAGTTCTTGGCGTAGTCGCTCCAGCCGTTGGCGTCCTGGTTCTTGGCCAGGCGCGTCACGGCCCCCATCTGGGAGTCCAGCATGTCAATCAGGTGCAGCAGCATGGCCTCGGGGGTCTGGGGCCGCACGGGGCTGCCCTTGTCCAGGTCGCCGTGGTGGGACAGCACCAGGTGCATGAGGCGCTGCATGACGGCGGGGGCGGGCCGCGACGGTCCCTGCCAGGCGGCCAGCATGGAGACCCCGATGGCGATGTGGCCCAGCAGGCGCCCCTCGGTGCTGAAGTCCAGGCCCTGCTCCTCGTCGTACTCAATGGTCTTGCCCACATCGTGCAGGAGGGTGCCCCCCAGCAGCAGGTCCACATTCACCAGCCCCGGGGTCAGGCGGTTGTAGTGGTCCCCCAGCAGCTTGGCCAGCTCCATCATGGAGAGCGTATGCTCCAGCAGGCCCCCCAGGTAGGCGTGATGGATCTGCTTGCCCGCGGGGGCGCTGCGGAAGCGCTTCTCCAGGGCGGGGTCGGTGATGAAGTCCCGCAGGAAGGTCCCCAGGGCCCGGTCCCCCAGGCCCCCCAGCAACTCCAGCAGCCGCGCCCAGAGCTGTTCCGGGTCACCGCTGCCCACGGCCAGCAGCCGGGCCTTGAGTTCCGGCGTCCAGGCCAGCACCTCCACGCTGCGGACCACAAGCTGCAGGGCCCCGCGGTAGGAGTTCACATCCACCTCGGCCTTGACGGCGCTGCCCGGCTTCAACTGGCCAAAGAGGCGGTCCACATCGTCCCAGACCTTGCCCTCAAGCTGCCCGGAGTTGTCCAAAAGCTGCACCGTGAGGTAGGGCTTGCCGGTCTTGCCCGACAGCTTGGAGACCTCCCCCACCAGAAACAACGAGGTCACCTTGGCGCCCGCATCCAGCTTGGAAACCATGGGCAGATCATTCATGACTGACTCCTAATCCAAACGAGTAAGACCCTCCACCGGGGCCCGGGCCGCCGCCCGCAGAGCCGACACCAGCACCGCCCCAAACACCAGCAGCGCCGCCGCGACTCCCACAAAGGCCACATCGGACCACACCAGCCGCACGGGCAGGGTGTCCACATAGTAGACCACTGGGTCCAGAGGGAAACCAAAATATCCCAGGGCCAGGCTTCCGCCCACGCCCAGGCAAAGCCCCACCGCGGTCCCCACCAGCCCGATGAACAAGCCGTGGAGGGTGAAGACCACCGCCACCTGGCTGTCACGCAGGCCCAGCACCTTGAGGAGGGCAATCTGGGACTGCTTCTCCCGCACCATCATGGCCTGACTGCCCACGATGTTGAAGGCCGCCACCACGATGATGATGAGGAAGAACAGGGACAACACGATGCGCTGCCGCTGCATGGCCGAGAACATGGAGCGGTTCATGTCCTTCCAGCTGATGATCCGGTGCCGGTTGGACAGCCCCAGCCCCAGATCCTCCTGGGGAGCGAAGCGCATCTGGGCGGCCAGATCCTGGAAATAGGCGATCCGGTCCAGGGCCGAGGCCCCCGCCTCCAGGGGCCGGTGATCCAGCAGGGACTCCAGGCGCGCCGATAGGTTCTGGGCGCTGCGCCCCAGCTTGTCCAGGGTCCCCGCCGCCAGGGTCCGCTCCAGGCTGGCGATGAACCCATCCAGGTTCTCCAGGTCGTCCCCCTCCACCTCCACCCAGCGGGCCCGGTCACCCCTCATGAGGAAGGCCCGGGCGTCGTCAAAGTGCACCAGGGCCAGGCGGGAGTCGTACTCGTAGAAGCCCAGCTCCACAATGCCCACCACCCGGAAGGCCCGGGAGGCCGGTCGGGAGCCCGCCTTTCGCCGTTCAAATCTTGTGGCCCCCTGGAATGGAGACACCAGACTCACCTCGCCGCCCACCCCCACCTCCAGGGACCGGGCCAGGCCACTTCCAAGGATGATGGGGGGCGCGGGGCGAGCCCGGGCCACCTGGGTCACGCTTGCCCCCGCGGCCACCTCCAGAGTGCGCCCCTCCACCACCAGGGTCACGGGCTGACCTGCCAGATTCAGCAGGGCTACGGCCCCGTCGGCGCTGCCCACCACGGACCACTCCTCCTTGAGGACCCAGTGTCCCCCGAGGCCGTCCAGCACCACCGTCACACAGTCGCCCTCGTCCAGCTCCAGGGGCAGGTCCTGACCCCCCGCCCGCAGGTGCACCAGGCCCGGCCCGGCGGCAAACCAATCCGAGCCCTCGGGCCCCGCCGTGAGCGGCGTCTCCTCCGAGAACAGGTCCTTCAGGACGCAGGGTTCGGGGCTCCCCGAGACCACCCGCAGGGAGGCCCCCCGGCCCCCCCGATTTTCCAGTCCCGGCCCCAGGGACCTTGGTCCGTCGGGCCCCAGCACAAAGGTCCAAAAGCGCCCTCCGGGGACCTGGGAGACCTCCAGCCGGCCGGCCTTGGCGTCCCATTTCACCAGGGGCGCCAGCTCCAGGGCGTCCAGATTGCCCTCAAGCATCTGGCGCCGCAGGAAGGGCACCCCGGGCCCCTTGCCCGGCACCACGCCCTTGACCAGCACGCCAAGCTTTTGCCCCCCCAGGGAGGAGATCATCATTTCGTCGTAGGTGGCCGCCGACACGCGCCGCGCCTCGGGCATGGCGGCCACCCGGGCCTCCAGGGCTCGCCAATCCGGCACATCCGCGCCGGGGCCAATGACCACCGCGTGGGGATAGACCCCCAGCAGCTTCTCCCGGAAGGTGTCCTCGAAGCCCGTGACTATGCTGAAGATGATCAACAGAGAGGAGACCCCCAGGACCACTCCGGCCATGGAGATCAGGGTCACCACCGACAGGTAGGAGCCCCCCGACGACCCCATGAAACGGGCAGCCAGGAGGCCCAGCAGGCGGCTCTTCGACCCTTGGTCTTGGGGCATCACCAACCCATGTAGGAAAAGGCCAGACTGGCCCGGGAGAACTCCATGTCAGGGGATTCGGTCTGGACCCAGCCCGGGGGGAACAGGGTCACCGCGTGGCGCAGCGGCAGGAAACCCTCATAGGGCGTCACCCTGCAGCCCAGGTACCGCGACATGGACCCGGGGAAGAACGCCGCACGCCTCCACTGAAAGGGCACCCGGCCCACCAGGCCGTCGTTGAAGGGATAGCCGTACTGTCTGGCCACATTCCGAACCTGGCGCGGCCAGGGTTTGACCTGCTCCGCCGTACCCAGGCGCAGGGGCGTGTAGGGGACCTCGGGGAAGAGGCCCTCAGGGTATTCGGTTTCCAACAAAGTCACCATCGAAGCGCAGTTCCTTTCCGGCGGCTCCCAGCCCCATCAACCAATGACAGGCGTCAGGATCACCGCTGGTGCCGGCCAGCGATTCCAGTCGCTTGAGCCGGGCTTCAAAATGAAGTCCGCAGGGACGCTCAGGAGGCGTGGCCAGCCAAAGCCCGTCACCCTCCAGGGCCAATCCCTCCAAAGCCCCCTCCAGGTAGCCCGCCGCCAGGGGCAGCATGACCCTGCAACCCTGGGCCAGGATTCCCGAGAGAAAATCCCCTGGCGAGTACCCCAGAAGCCCTCCGAAACCCTGACAGCACTGGGCCGTGGTGCCGCAGTCCAACCCGCCCACCAACTGCCCCAGCAGGCCCTCAAAGCCCTGGACCTCCGGGCCCCCGACGGCGGGCAGCAACAGCTCGTCCACCAGGAAGGCCAGAAAGGCTCCGTACCGGAACTTAGCGGAGAACGGCAGAATTTCAAGCTGATCCTGCTGTCCGGCTGAAAATCCTGGCACCCGGGCCTCGAAGCTTCCACTCACCAGGCCCCCCTGGCCGCTGCTCGCCAGGTCCAGCTCCACTAGCCCGCAGCCCTCCCCCTGGCCCTGGCAGTCCTGCCCAAAACTCCAGTCCAGCCGCACCAACTCCAGGCTCAACGCCGTGGCGCTGGCCGGAATCGCGCCCCCGGCGTCGGGCTCCGCGGCGATCTCCAGCACCCCCTCCAACTCCACGCTCTGCAGCAAGTGGGAGAAGTCCGCCCCCAGGTCCCAGGCCCCCGCCAGCCCCTGCTGCTGGAGCAACTCCTGGAAGGCCTGGTCCACCGCCTCCGCCGCCAGCCGCCCCAGCACCGTGAGGCCCTCCGGGGTGGGCGCCAGCGCCTCCACGAACAGCAGCCCACAGGCGGTCCCCAGCAGCCCCGACCCCTCGCCTTGCAGGCAGGCCAGGGTCAGCAGGCCGGCACCGGGGCTCTCCAGCAGCCCAAGCACGGAGTCCAGCACGCCCTGGGCCTGGGGTGGCAGCGCCGACAGAAAGTCCAGGTGGCTCAGCACCCGGTAGCGCCCCGCGTAGAGCGGCACCAGATCCCCCACGGGCACGGTCACACTCAGCGCCTCTCCAGCCCTCAGCAGGCCCGCCTCCAGGCAGCCCGTGACCAGCAGCGGCCGCAGCCCCGAGACCTCCGGACCAAAGCCCCTCACCAGCACCGCCAGTTGGGCCTCGGGCAGGCCCCCCAGCACCTTGGAGGTCTTCACCGTGGCCGTGGCCCCCAGCCCTGCCACCAACAGCTCCGTACTTGCCTTGGGGGGATCCCGGGGGTCCAGGGCCGCGCAGCGCCCCGGCAGCTCCGACAGGAACAGCCCCAGCTCCAGGGACTCGGGGCGCTGCTGGCCCCCGTACTCAAAGGCCAGCTCCACCACCTCCGGGGGCCGCACCACCTCCACATGGAAGAACAGCGCCCCCGCCCCCGGCAGGCTCAGGTCCTTGGCGTCCGCCTTCACCAGGAAGCGCCCCTCCGTCCCCTTGCTGGTCACCGCAAAGCTGCCCAGGCCCCCCGGGCCGCTGAGCACCCCCGCGGTCTCCAGCGCCGCCAGGCTCCCCGCGGGCAGGGCCCCTTGGGTCTGAAGCTGGAACCCCAACTTGCGCCCCGCCACCCCCACCCCGTCTTCCAGGTACAGCAGCTTGAACTCCCGGCGCTGCCCGGGCTTCAGGCGAAACTCGCAGTGCAGGTTCTTGACCCCCGCGCCCCCCGCCGAGAACCCCTGGCAGGCGTTGCCGTCGTCCCCGCTGGCGTCAAAGAACTCCAGCCAGGAGGCTGGCCCCGTGGGCTCTGCCACCTCGGCCAACGCGTCCTCCTCCTCCCCCAGTTCCCACTCGGCCAGGGAGTCCTGGGTCAGCGAAACCCCGCCCCCCTCGCCCCCGCAGCCCCCCAGCAGCCCTGCCCACAGCAGCGCCAGCAACAACCCCAAAAACCTTTGCTTGGCCATCTTCCCACCTCCCGGCAAGTCCGATACCCGAACCACGGTCCCGTGGCCCGAGCGAGTCGGATGAACTTGCCTTGTGTTTCGAGCCGAGCCCGAAAACGGGAAGAGAAATTTGCGTGAGAGGGGGCCCCGGATGGACACCGGGCAAACGGGGGGAAGGGGATTTGGAAGGGGGCATCAGGGGGCTAGGGTCACGCGATCCTTGAGGCCTGGGGTGGCCTTCATGCGGACG
>CAZMEC010000094.1:0-11851 GCA_964565265.1 uncultured Myxococcales bacterium | reverse complement strand
CGCCCCCCGCCTCATCATCTCTGCCGGCGGCACCGGCGGACACATCTTCCCCGGCATCGCCGTGGCCCAGCAGTGGGTCGCCGATGGGGGCGAGGTGTTGTTCGTGGGGGCGCGGGGGGGTATGGAGGAGCGGGTGGTCCCGGCGGCCGGCTTCACCCTCGAAACCATCAAGGCCTCGCCCCTGAAGGGCATGGCCATCAAGGACCGCGCCCGGGGTGCGGCCAGCCTCCCCGCGGGGCTTTGGGCCACCACCAGCATCCTGCGATCCTTCCGGCCCTCCGTGGTCCTGGGCATGGGTGGCTACGCCTCCTTCGCCACCTGTGCCGCCGCCTCCGTGCTGCGGATCCCCCTGGTGCTCTGCGAGCAGAACAGCATCCCGGGGCTGGCCAACCGCGTCCTCGCCCGCTCGGCGGACCGCGTCTGCACCAGCTTCCTGAACAGCGTCTCCTACTTCCCCCGGGCCAAGGTCCGGCACACCGGCAACCCCATTTCCCGGCGCCTCGTGGAGGCCTCCCTGGGCCGCAGCCCCATCCGCGCCCTGGAACGCATCTCCGTGCTTGGCGGCTCCGGCGGGGCGGGCTTCCTGAACCAGACCCTGGCCTCGGCGGTGGCCCAGTTCGCCGCCCGCAACCAGGAGATTGAGATCCTCTTCCAGACTGGGCGGGGCCGGGAGGCCGAGGTCACCCTGGACCTCCCCAGCAATCTCAAGGTGACGGGCTTCGTGGACGACATGCCCGGGCTCCTGGCTCGCTCTTCCCTGTACATCGGTCGCTCGGGCGCCGGCGCGGTCTTCGAGGTCTGCGCCATGGCCCTTCCCTCCATATTGATCCCGTTTCCCGGCGCCGCCGACCAGCACCAGGAGCACAACGCCCGGGTCCTGGCGAATGCCGAGGCCGGCGTTCTGTTGACGCAGGATTCCTATCAGGGCGACCGGTTCTTGGAACTGCTGGAGGACCTCAAACGGCGACCAGAACGACTGGCCGCCATGTCCGCCGCCGCCCGTCGGCTGGCGAGACCCGAGGCCGCCGCTGCCGTAGTGGAAGTTCTAAAGGGGGTGTGTAGATGATCTTTGCCAAGAAGCTCAAGGCTCAGCCGGTGCAAGCCAAGAACAGCTACGAGTTCAAGGCCCCCCCGCCCAGCAAATTCAAAGACCGATTGCACCAGGGGAGGAACCGGGAGGTGGAGAACAACCAGCGCCGGGCCCGCTCCAAGGACCGCCTGCTGCAGGCTGCCCGGCCCGTGCTGTATGTGGCCCTGGCGGCCATCGCGGCGGCCCTGCCGGTGCTGAGCTACCAGGCCATCCTGGCGGCCATGGCCACCCCCCACTTCAGCCTCAAGCACATCGAGGTCAAGGGGCTGGCCTCCCGGGACCAGGACACCTTCCTGGATCAGGTCGGCATCGTGCCCGGCACCCACATCATGAAGCTCTCCCCCCGGGAACTCAGCGCCAGGATCGGCGCCCTTGACTGGGTGGCCTCCGTGGATGTGCGCCGCAAGCTGCCCGACAGCCTGGAGATCCGGGTGGTGGAGAAGCAGCCTGTGGCCGTGCTGGCGGCGGGCGACCTCTACCTGGTGGACTCCCATGGGCAGCCCTACTCCAGGCTTCGCACCGAGGAGGTCCCGGCCCTGCCGGTGATCAGCGTCGAGGGCATCGAGAACCTGGATGCCAAGACCCTGGAGGGCGTCAGCCCCGACAGCCTGCTCATCGAGGCGGCGGCCATCGTCACCGAATACTCCGCCCTGTCCCTGGCGGCGGCCTACCCCGTGGAGGAAGTGAATGTGGACCCGGTGGACGGCTTCCGCATCTGGACCGCCCAGGGTCAGGTCAGCTTCCTCATGGGCCACGGCCCCTTCGCCCGGAAATGGGAGCGCCTGGACCTGATCCTGCGGGACCTGTCCAAGCGCGGCGCCCAGGTCAAGTCCGTCAGCTTCGACATCTCCGGAGATCCGGATCGCACCGTGGTGACCGCCGGCGGGCTGGACAGCCCCGGCAAGCGCAAGCCCACCTTGGGCCCCGATATGCGGCAGGAGTTCCTGCCCTGATTTGGTTGTTTTGGCGTTGTTACAAATAGGACTCGTGGGAGGCAAGGCAATGGCAATGAAAGACGAAGTCATCGTTGGAGTGGATGTGGGCACGACCAAGGTTGTCGCCATCATCGCTGAGGAAAACGGCGGGGTGCTGGAGATTGGGGGCGTTGGCACCGCTCCCTCTTCAGGCATCAAGAATGGCGCGGTGATCAACATGGACTCCACTGCGGAATCCATCCGCAAGGCCGTGCATGAGGCCGAGCTCATGGCAGGTCGGACGGTGGACCGGGTGGTGGTCTCCATCTCCGGTAACCAGATCCGGGGCTTCAACTCCCACGGCCAGGTGGCCGTACCTCACCGGGAGGTCCGCGAGGACGATGTCCGGCGGGTCATCGAGGCGGCCCAGGCCACCAAGATCCCCGAGGACCGGCAGCTCATCCACACCCTGCCCCAGGGCTACATCGTGGACAGCAACGATGTCAAAAACCACAAGCCCGTGGGCATGGCCGGCGTGCGCCTGGAGGCCAAGGTCCACATCGTCACCTGCGCCAAATCCTCCGCCGACAACCTGATGACCTGTTGCAACCGCAACAACCTCAGCGTGTCCGGCCTGGTCTTCAGCGGGCTGTCCGCCTCGGAGTCCGTCCTCACCGAGGACGAGAAAGAGCTGGGCGTGGCCGTGGCTGACATCGGCAGCGGCACCACCGACATCGTCATCTGGCATGGCAACGCCGTCATTCACACTGCCTCCATCCCCGTGGCCGGGGAACTCATCACCAACGATGTGGCTCAATGCCTGCGCACCCCACGGCGCGAGGCTGAGAAGATCAAGGTGACCCACGGCTGCGCCTTCCGCTGCCAGGTGGATGATTCCGAGGAGATCGAGGTCCCTGGTATGGGCGGCCGCACCCCGGTGAAGCACAAGAGGCAGTTCCTGTGCGACATCATCGAACCCCGGGTCGAGGAGATCATGTGGGGCATCAACGAGCAGCTCGAGCTGTCCGGATTCAGGGATATGTTGAGCGCCGGCCTGGTCATCACGGGTGGGACCGCCAACCTCCCCGGCATTGCGGATCTGGCTGAGGCCAACCTCAATATGCCGGTGCGGGTGGGGCAGCCCAACACGGCCAAGTTCGGCGGCCTGGTGGATATCGTTCGCGGCCCCGCCTATTCGGGCGTGCTTGGCCTGGTGTCCTGGTGCTCGGGCAACATGGTTCTGCCCTCGGGGCAGAAGCGGGTGATGGAGAAGAAGAACGGAGTGCTTGGGTTCATCAGCAGTTGGGTGAAGAACGCCTATGGGCAGAACTGATGCCGGCTTGCGCTGGCTTGAATGGCAAAACGCCTGGCACTTGGCAAGGTCCAGGCACAACCGCAAGGCAAACTAGGAGGGGTCAATGATCACTATGGACGCGAGAGACAGCAACGGTTCCGCTCGGATCGTCGTTTTCGGCGTGGGCGGCGGCGGCGGTAATGCCGTGGACAACATGGTCGCCAAGGGGGACCTCAAGGGCGTGGGCTTCTATGCGGCCAACACCGACCGGCAGGCCCTGGAGCGCAGCAAGGCTGACCATCGCCTGCAGATCGGCACCAGACTGACCAACGGTCTGGGCGCCGGAGCGGACCCTGAGGTGGGCAAGAACGCCGCCTTGGAGGACCAGAACAAGCTGGCGGAGATCCTCAAGGGTGTGGACATGGTGTTCGTCACCGCCGGCATGGGCGGCGGCACCGGCACCGGCGCTGCCCCGGTCATCGCCAGGGCGGCCAAAGAGGCCGGCGCCCTCACCGTGGGCGTGGTCACCAAGCCCTTCTCCCTGGAGGGCGTCAAGCGCGCTCGTCACGCGGACGCGGGCATCGCCGACCTGGAAAAGAATGTGGACTCCCTGATTGTCATCCCCAATGACAAGCTGCTGGAGAACGCCTCTGCCACGACCACCATCGCCGAGGCCTTCGGCATGGCTGACGATGTCCTGTACAACGCCGTCAAGAGCATCAGCAGCCTGGTCCTCGAGACGGGCCTCATGAATGTGGACTTTGCCGATGTGCGCCGCATCATGAAGAGCCGCGGCCGCGCCCTCATGAGCACCGGCGAAGGCACGGGCGAGGGTCGCACCACCCAGGCCGCCCAGGCCGCCATCACCTCCAGCCTCCTGGAGGAGAACTCCATCAAGGGAGCCACCGGCATCCTGGTGAACTTCACCGGCGGCCCGGACTTCAAGATGCAGGAGTTCTCCGAGGCCATGAAGATGATCAAGAAGGAGGCCCACGAGTCTGCCGAGATCATCACCGGCATCGTGATCCGCGACACCATGCAGGATCGGGTCAAGCTGACCGTCATCGCCACCGGCTTTGACCACAGCTACCAGCCCGATGTGACCAACGAACTGAAGGCCGCGGCGGCCCTCGAGAACCTGCGCCCCCAGACCTACTGGACCGAGCGGGCTCCCACTCCCAGCACCAGCATCTGGACCAACGGCGGCACCAAGGCCACCACCAGCACCCCCGCGCCCCGGCCCCCCATGACCCCCGCCAGGTCCAGCCAGCGGGAGCCCTCCTACAAGAACCCCTTCATCGAGGCCGACCACGAGCGCGAGCGCGAGCAGCCCGCCATCATCCGCAAGACCGGGCTGTAACTCAAAAGCCCTTCATGGTCCCGCGCAGGAGGATGACATCGTCCACCAGGCCCGTCAGCTTACTGGTGCTGCCGGGCTCTCCCCCCACGGAGAAGCGGGACAGTTCAGGGATGGTCTTGGGTGCCTTGCCCTCCAACGAGTGGAGGCGATCCCGGTAGAAGACGCCCAGGGACCAGGTTCGGTTGGGCTGGTCCACCTGCAAGGTGATGCGCTGCCAAAGCCCAAAGCCTGCGGGCTGCTTGAGGGTCTTCTTCCGGCCCCGGGGGTCCTTCACGGTCCACAACAGGCCGTCCCCCGCCTCGTCCACCTCGACCCGCACGATGTAGCCACCCACCGTCAGCACTGAGGCCCCCTCGCCCCCCCAACTGGGAGACAGGACCTTGATCCGCAGGGAAAAGGCGAAGCCCTCCGGGGCCAGCCAGGCTTCCCGGCAATTGCCCGGATCCTGGGCACAGAAGTCGTACTCCACGGGGCCATCCCCGGAGGCGGGCCCCCGGAACAGCAGGGCCCCTTCAGCCTTGCGCTTCTTGCAGCGGGACCAGCGGCCCTTCTCGTCGCAGCCGTTGGTGGGATCAAGCCAGACGCCGGCGCTGGCGTCCTTCACCGAGGGTCCCAGGGGCATGGGGCCCTGGGGGCCGTCCTCGAAGCCCGTGAAGAACAGCGCCGCCTTCTGATACCCGGACACCTGCAGTCCCCGGGCCCCGAGTTGGAACACCCGGGTCAGGTCGTCTCCGTTCCGCAGGCGCTTGGCGTTTGCCTTGCCGTCCCCGTCCAGATCCAGGGGGCCCGTCTCGCCCAGTTCTCCGTCCTGGTTCCAGTCCAGGTTGCAGCGCCCTGACTTCTGGCAGCCCACGCAGCGGCCGCTCTTGCAGTCCTCGTGCAGGAACCGCCGCAGGCCCACCGCCGGCCCCTTGGACTTGCCCTCATCAATGAAGCAGAAGCGCCAGGGCAGGAAGTCCTTGGCCCAGCCCCGCTCCGAGATGCCGGCGGCCTCATCGGCCGCGAGTCCAGGCACCGCTGGCTGGCCACTGGAGAAGACCTGTCGGCCCGTCTCCAACACGGACCGGAGGTCTCCGCAGGGAGGCAGGCAGTAGCGCTCGCCGTCCACAGGCAGACAACGAAGCCCGGCCCCACAGGCCTCTCCGGCGCCGGCGCAGCGGGTGGGGTTGCCCTCCAGTTGACCCTCGGGAGGCAGGGAGTAGACGAAGCCGTAGTTCATGATGCTGGTGTACAGGGGATTACGATCCGGGGCGCTGCGGTCGTTGTTGTGGGACAGGCCCAGGGAGTGCCCCAGTTCGTGGACCAGCCGAAACACCAGATTCTCCCCGCCATCCATGCCAATGGTGGAGGACCGACCACCCACATCGCTTTGGCCGCCGCTGCCCTTGACCCCCAGCACATGCCGGAAGGTCCCTGTGTAGCGCCGCTCGGGAGTGAACAGCAGGTTGAACCAGCCGTGGCGGTGGTGGCCGCTGGGCAGGTGGGGCACGGCCGCCAGGTTGTGAATGGGGATGCGGCCGTCGTTGAACCAGTGCAGGCGCATGGGCAGCGGTCCCTTCAGGGCCGCGAAAAGCCTGGCCATCTCGTCCAGGCGCTGCTGGTGCGGCAAATAGACCTTGGCCTTCTCCCCCTGGTCGGCCACCGCCCAGCCATCCGCCTCCACGAAGATATCGAACACCATGGGGTTGGCCTCCAGGGCCGCCCCCAGGACCTGCTGCACGGAGAAGTCCTCAGCCTGGCAGTCCCGGTCGCAGAAGTTGTCCGAGTCCCTGTCCAGGCAGGGGCCAGGGTCAAAATCAGGGGCCAGGGGGCGGCGGGGGAAGCAGCGCCTGACGCCGAACAACTCGTCCAGGTCCAGGATGCCGTCCAGATCCGAGTCCGCGCCCCGCCAGGCCTTCTTGGGCAGCCCCTTGGGCATGCAGGCGGGCCCGTCACAGGTGCCCAGGATGCGCTCCACTACCTGATCCAGGCCGTCCCCGTCCTCGTCCTCCGTCCCCACCCTGCTGTGGACCAGCAGGGGGTTCTCCAGGGGCGTGGCCCCAAAGGAGGCCAGCAACACGGTGGCCCTGCCCTCCTGGGGAAAACAGGTGAAGCAACCCAGGACGCGGTTCTGGCAGGCCTCCCCCCAGGCGGGCCCACTGGCCAGTTGCTCACCCAGGCAGCGGACCCGGTCAGACAGGCTTCGCCAGGCCCCCGTGGGCTCGAAGCCCTCGGGCACCAACAGTTCGGCGTTGAGGCCAGTGGCGTTGTTGGACAGCAGGGCCGGCGTCCCCGCCACCCCCTCGTCGGCCAGCAGCAGCAACACGGAATCCGCCGCCGCCGTGGCCCCCCCGGTGGTCCCGGCGGAGACCAGCAGGCGGTCCCCCTCCCCCACCGTCAGATCCGCCACGCGGGCGCCCCCGAAGATGGCGTTGGAGGCCTCCAGAACCTTCTTGCCTCCCAGCAGCAGGACCAGCTCGCCTCGCCCCGAGGCCCCGGGGCGCTGGGCCGCCACCACCAACCTCAGCTTCAGGTTGCGGGGGGCCTGGAAGCGCAGGCGGGGCAGGGGATTGTCCCCCTGGTCGTCGGCCCGGGCCAGCAGTTGCAGGCGCTCAGGCTCGCCGCTGGCCAGGACCTCGAAGGCCAGGGCCAGGGGGTCCGCTGTGGGGCTGCCATTCACGCCCTCGGCGCGCTTCACCTGAAGGTCCACGAGGTCCCCCTTGCGAACCTCCAGCAGGGCGGACCAGACGCCGTCCACCGGCTGACCCGCCAGGTCTGCCAGGTCCCACACCGGCCCGGCCCCGAGGGGCCTGGGCGCAAGCGTGGCGGTCTTCCATTGGTCCAGGCCCGTTTCGGCGAAGGCCCCCGCCCGGGTCAGGTCGGCGGCCGCCCCGGTCCAGTCCTTTCCAAGGGGCCGCAGGGCCCCCCGCCAGCGCCCCTGAAGCCTGGTGGCTTCGGCCCGCGCAGCCTTGCTAGCCTTGGGGCCGGCCTTGGCCTTGCCCTCCTGATGAACCACCAGCCCCGGGGCCTCCGAGGCAAGCTTTCGCTCTCCAGCCCAGGCGGCCAGGCGAAGCTGTTCCTTGTCCGGGCAGGGCGTCAGGCATTCGCCCCCTGGCTGGACCTGCACCCGGGGGGCCTTCTGCTTCTTGGCCGTGGGCAGGAAGAACTGGGGCGACTGCTGCTGCACCTGGGCCGCCTCCGGGATGGCCGCAACGGCCGGCGCCCCCTGCAGCAGCAAGCCCAGCGCCAAGAGGCCCAGGCCCATGTTTCTTGAAACCGTCATTTCCAAAGGGCTCCCTCTCAAGAGATCAATCATTTGCCCGACAGGGCAGCCTCCAACTCGGCGGCCAGGGGAGACCCCAGCTTCTGGAGGACTGTGATTCGGGCCCGGGCCGCGGCCTCATCGCCGTGGTTGATGGCCAGGATCCCGACGGCGTAGTGGCAGTTCGGATAGCTGGGGTGGCGCTGGAGGCAGTCGTCCAGCAGGGTGGCGGCCTCCGCCTCCCGATCCAGGGAGGTCAGCAGCACGGACAGGTTGTACCAGGCCAGGGGCTCGGCGTTGGCCTTGATGGCCCGCCGGTAGAAGACCTCCGCGCTGGCGTTGTCCCCGATTATCTCGGACTCCAGCGCCGCCCCAAGCATGGCCTTGGTCTCCTCCGGCGACGCCTCCAGCACCTTCTTGAACAGCAGCAGCGCCCGGCCGTGATCCCCCGCCTCCATGCGCAGCCTGGCCGCAGCCAACCCGGCGCGGGCATCCTTGGGGTCAGCCTGCAAGACGCCGTCCAGGCATTCCGTGGCCCGGGCCTTGTCCTTCAGGGCCAGCGCCGTGGTGGCGCAGAGCCTCAGGGCTTGAAGGTCCCCCGGCTTCTCGTTCACCAAGAGGGTCAGGTAGGTCAGCATCCGGGGCTTGTCTCCAAGCTCCGAGGCAGCGTTCACTGCGCCCCGCAGGGCGTCCAGCAGCCGCTTGTCCTTCTCCCAGGCCTTCACAAAAAGCTCGAGAGCCTTGGCGTGCTTGCCCGCCGTGGTGGCGGTCTTGCCCTCGCCCAATAGCCGCAGGGCCTCCCGGTCGTAGGCGATGGCAGCTTCCGAGACCACCGGTCCGCTCTTCTGGCCCTCCACCGCGGGGGCCTCCAGGCCCGACGCGAACAAAGCCCGCAGCCGCTGCGCCTCGTTGTTCTGAGGTTCCCTCTTCAGGACCCCATCCACCTTGGCCATCGCCGCCTCTCGCTTGCCCGAGGCGTCCAGCGTCACTGCCTGCATCAACTCCAGCCGGGAGCCCAGAATGCAGGCCGAGCCGTGCTTCTCCAGCCCCGCCGCCGCCCCCACATAGTCCTCCACCAGGAAGCGCGCCCGGGCGATCTCGCATTGCACCTCGGAGGCGCCCGCGAATCTGGTCTCCAGGCCCGCCAGTTCGGCCCGGCCCTCCTCGGGCCGTCCCAGGACGGACAGGCAGCGCAGGTAGGAGGACGCGGCCTTGGCCTCCGCCTCCCCCGCGGCCCCACCCTCCAGCAGTCCCCGGTACAACGGCAGGGCCTGCTCGCAGCGCCCCGCCACGGAGTAGGCCAGGGCCAACTCCAGCTTCAGTTCCCGGTTCTGGGGCGCCGCCTCCAGGGCCTTGGCGAAGGCCCCCAGGCCCTCCTCCTTGCGGCCCAAACCGAACAGCGCCGTGCCCCGCTGGTACTCCACCTGGGCCAGGTCTCCCTGGACCCCAGGGCCCAACAGCTTCAACGCCTGTTCATACTGCTTCAGGGAATTGCACAGGCGGGCCTCGGGCAGGTCCAGCGGCCCCCCCTTGGCCCCGCGCTTCCGGGCCTCCCCCATGGCCGCCAGGGCCGCCGCCGGGTCCCCGAGGCGTTCCAGGGCATCGGCCTTCCCAACCCAGGCCTCGCCCAGCTTGGGGTTCACGACCAGGGCGGCCTCAAAGGACCGCAGGGCCTCGTTGAGTTCGCCCCGCTTGAGGGCCGCCAGGCCCCGGGCCGCCTGCACCTGCCCGTCGCTGCTTTGCCCCAGGCCGTCCAGGAGCGCCTCAGCCTCCCCATCCTTGCCCCGGTTCTGCAGCAGCAAGGCCAGCATCTTGGTGGTCTGGGTGTCCCCCCGCGACTGTTTGAGGACCTGGCGGTATTCCCGCTCCGCCCCGTCCAGGTCGCCCTCCAGTTCCAGCATCCGCGCCAGGCTGCGCCGGGCCGGCCCATTGGTGGGCTCGACCTTCAGGAGGCCCTCCAGCAGGCGCCGGGCCTCGCCCCGTTTGCCCTGCTTTTCCAGGATCAAAGACAAAGCATCCAGGGTGGCCGGGTGGGCCGGGTGCCCCTTCAGGTTGGCCCTCAGCAGCCGCTCCTCCGCCTCCGAGTCCCCCGCCATGCCCGCACTCACCGCGGCTTGATAGCCGGGCTCCGGGTCGCTGGGGTCCAGACTGGCGGCCTGCTCAAAATCCCTTCGGGCCCGGGAGAAGTCGCCGGCCCTCTGCTTCACCGCCCCAAGGGCCGTCAGGCAGGCCGCCGTGGGTTGGTTGCGGCACAGCCCCTCCCCCACCGCCACGGCGTCCTCCCAGGCCTCCGCCTTGGCGAAGAAATCGAACAACTCCTGCAACAGCCCCCGGTGCCCCGGCAGCTTCCGCAGCAACCCCCGGGCCAGCTTCAGGGCCTCGCCCGGTTTCCCAGCCTCCAAGCGCCCCGCCAGGACCTCGCCCAGAAACGCCGGATCCAGTTTTCCCGCCTTGTCGGCCCGGGCAGCGGCCTCAATCAGGTCCGAGTCCAGCCCCAGGCGCCCCAGCAGGCGCAGTTCCTGGCTGGCTACGCCGTCCAGCCCAGGGGCCAAGGCCCCCGCCTTCTTCACCGCCGTCAGGGCCGCCTCAGGGTGCCCCGCCGCTTCTTCAATCAGGGATAGGAGCAGGAAGGCCTCAGCGTCGCCAGGGGTCTTGGCCAGGAAGGCGTTCAGGTTCCGGGAGGCCTCCCCGTAATTCCCCACCTCGTACTGGGCCTCCGCCAGGCGCCGCCGGGCATCGTCCAGGCCAGGAGACAGCTCCAGGGCCTTCTCCAGGGGGCCCACGGCCTCCGGGGCCCGTCCCTCCACCAGCAGCGCCCGCCCCAGGAAGTACCAGGCCTCGGGCATGGTGGGGGCATCCGCCACCAGGTCGTGCAACAGGTCCGCCGCCTCAGCGTTGCGCCGGGCCTCCAACAGCTTGAGGGCCTGCTCCAGGCGGGCCAAGTGTTCCGGCGGCAGGTCGGCCCCCAGGGCAGGCCCCGTCCCCACGACTCCAAGCAGCAGCAACCCTGCCAGCAGCGTCCGTTTCACCACAAACCTCCCACGGGGCGGCAACTTCAGAAGGGAATATCGGCACTCCGCACCGGCCCCAGAAAGTCTTCATACACCCGACCGGCGGAATCGAGAATCACATTGTAAGGGATGCGCGTCACCTTGAAGAACCCGTGGGCCTCACCATTGTCGAAGGCCAGGGGCAGGGACAGGCCCTCGGCGCGCCAATACTCAACCAGGGCCTCCGGGGGATCCTGGCTGACCACTAGAAAAACCGCCCGTCCCGCCAGCTTCTG
Organism: uncultured Myxococcales bacterium; assembly: GCA_964565265.1. Lineage (GTDB taxonomy): Bacteria > Myxococcota_A > UBA9042 > CAIXZC01 > CAIXZC01 > CAIXZC01. The sequence goes on along the minus strand of CAZMEC010000094.1, from coordinate 666 downwards.
GGCCAGTTCGTCCAGATCGGGAAGCTCTCGGCGACAGGCAGGGCAGGAGGTGGAAAAGAAGGTCAGCACCACGGGCTTCCCCAGGAATCCCTTGAGGGCCACGGGGGCCCCCCCGGGCACGGCCTGGACGATCAAAGGCGGCACCTCCAGCCCCCGCTCCAGGTGACCACCCGTGCGGATGATCCCCAGAGCCACCGCCAGGGCCCAGGCCGCCAGCACCAGCAGCAGCACATCAAAGATCCGGCGGGGGACCAGCCAGCGCTTCAAAGCCGCCAGCAACCTGCTTTTTGTAGTTTCCATCGGGGTTCACCTCAGCGGGGCAGTCAGGCCCAGCCGGAGCCGCAGGACGGCACCAAGGTTACAGGGTGAAGAAACGGGACTCGGCGTTCAGCTTCTTGAGGTAGCTCTTCAGGGCCTCGGGATTGGCCGCCGAAGCCATCTCCTGGAGGCGATCCAGGTTCTCCAGGATTTCGTTGAGGATGATGGCCTTGTTGACCATCTCCGCCCGGAACTGCAACTGGACCGAGGTGGCCAGGGGCAGCAGGAACCCGCGGGCGTCGACCTGGACGATGTCCGCCCCCGACGCCGTGGCCGAGGTCTCGTCATCCCCAAGCTTCTTGACCTTCATCTCGTGCAGGGTCACCACCCGCTGGGCGACCTTCTTCT
>CAZMEC010000093.1:0-12008 GCA_964565265.1 uncultured Myxococcales bacterium | reverse complement strand
CCTGGGAGGGCTGGGCCGCCGTGGAGGGCTACCAGCCCATCCGCCGGGACGGCCTGTTGGAAACCTGTGCAAAGCCCAGGGGCACCCTGGAATTTCCTATTGAGATCAGCGTCTTGCCGTTCACTGCCCTGGGGGACACCCGGCGCTCCCAAAGTCAGGTGCTGGACTTCTGCGGGGCCGCCCCGACCAAGCACACCCTGGGCCCCGAGGACCTGTACCACCTGACCCTGGGTCGCCCCGCGCGGCTGGTGGCCACCGTGCAGGATGACGCCTCGGCGGACCTGGACCTGGCCCTCTACCGGGGGCGCAGCAGCTTCGACTGCGTGGCCCGGGATGACCGGCGGCTGGACCTGGCCCTGGACTGCGGGGACTGGCTGCTGGCCGTGGACACCTTCACCAACGCCAGCGGTCAGGGCCACCCGGGGGCCTATGTGCTGGAGGTCCGCACGGAGGAGCTGCCCGGCCCCTGCGGCGCCCTCCCCGAACCGACCCTGGAGGGCCAACCCGGCAGCCCCTGCCAGCAGGTGGGCCTCAACAGCACCTTTTGCAACCCCAACACCGGCGCCACCGCGTGCCTGGCCCTGCCAGGCCTTGCGCCCTTTTGCAGCCTGCCCTGCGCCGCCCCCAAGGACTGCCTGCCCTGGTTCGACGCGCCTTGCTGCCTGGAGGCCAGCCCCCTGGTGGGTCCCACTGGACGTTTCTGCGCCCCCGCTGCCGCCTGCGACGCTGGGCCGGACGTGCAGCCCAGTGACCAGGCAGGCCAGGAGTCGGACGCCTTGGACGGAGGCAGCCAGGGGGCGGCCGCGGGGCCTGAAGACGACGGGAACGAAGGGCAAAAAGACGCTGGTGACGGCGGCGGCAAAAAGGGCGGCGGGGGCGCGGGGGGCGGGGGCTGCGCCCACCACGCCCGGGTCCCCCCCGGCCCCCCTCCCACCTGGGTTTGCCTGCTGGCGCTGGGCTTGCTTGGGCTGCGCCTTTGTGCCAACCTCCTTTGCTGGTCCTGCAGGTCCGGAGGTGAACATGCGAAGCCTGGTGAGAACGGCCGCCGTGACAGCCCTGGCCTCGGCCATTGGCAAGGCCCTGCTGGCGTCAAACCCGGAGACCCTGATGGACGAGGTCCTGGCCAAGAGCGGCCTCTCCGAGGAGCAGCGGGCCACCCTCAAGGCCCAGATCCTGGAGCGCCTCCGGGAGTGTGAAGAGACGGGCCGGCCCCAGCGGGAGCTGCTGTCCCACTACCTGAGCGGCTCCCTGGAGCGGTTCTTTGGTGGGGGCCGCCCATGAAGAGCCTCTATTCCTTGCTGCGTCTGCCCCTGGAGTACCGCCGCAACCGCCGCTTCCGGCAGATCCTGCTGATCCTGGCCCGGCACGGCTTTGGGGATGTGGCCCATCGCCTGGGTCTGCGGGGGCTGGCCCTGTTCTCGGCGCGCTTTCGGGACCGGGACCGGGCCCGGGAGTCCCTGGGCCGGCGCCTGCGCCTGACCTTTGAGGAGCTGGGCCCAACCTTCATCAAGCTGGGGCAGATGCTGGCGGGCCGCCCCGACCTGCTGCCCCGGCAAATCACCGACGAGCTGGCCCTGCTGCAGGATTCCGTGCCGCCCCTGCCCTTCTCGCGCCTCAAGGAGCGGCTGGAGAGCAGGCTTGGGGGGCCGGTGCGGGAGGTCTTTGCGGAGTTTGACGAGGTGCCCCTGGCGGCGGCCTCCATCGCCCAGGTCCACCGGGCCGTGCTGCGGGACGGCCGGGAGGTGGCCCTCAAGATCCGCCGGCCCGGGATCCGGCGCCGGGTGGAGGAGGACCTGGCGGTCATGCGCCTGGTGGCCGCCCAGGTGCAGGCCGCCGTGCCGGAGCTGGCGGACTTCGATCTGCCCGCTCTGGTGGACGAGTTCGGCCGTAGCCTGCGCCGGGAGCTGGACTTCCTGGCGGAGGCCGCCAACCTGGAGCGCTTCCGTCGGAACCACGCCGGCGAAGAGGCCCTGGTGCTGCCCCAGGTCTACCCGGAGCTGAGCTGCAAGGATCTGCTGGTGATGGAGTTCGTCCGGGGCCTCAAGCTCTCCGAACTGGAGCGCTGGCCCGAGCAGGGCATTGACCGCCGAAAGGTCGCCCAGGTGGGGCAGCAGGTCATGCTGAGCTCGATCTTTGAGCACCGCTTCTTCCACGCCGACCCCCACCCGGGAAACTACTTTGTGCTGGAGGGCAGCCGCCTGTGTCTGCTGGACTTCGGCATGATGGGCACCGTGTCCCAGCGCCGCCTGGACCAGATGCTGGGGTTCCTGGCGGCCCTCCTCTCGGGGGACACCACCATGATGGTCAAGGTCCTGCGGGATGCCGATCTGGTGCCCGCCTCCTGCGACCGTCGGGTCCTGGAGAAGGACCTCTCAGACCTGCTGGAGCGGGTCCGGGATGCGCGCCTGGGGGACCTGGATGTGCAGGGCCTTCTGGGCAACGCCCTGGAGATCATGAGGCGCCACCGGGTGCTGTTTCCGGCGGACCTCCTGCTCATGGGACGGGCCCTGGCGGCCATGGAGTCCGCAGCGCTGGCCATTGACCCCGAGATGAAGCCCCTGGAGACCCTGCGGCCCTACATCACGGCGGTGTTCCTGCGCCGGGCGGCGGACCCCCAGTTGCTGGCCGAACAGTTGGTGGAGGGGGTGGAGGACTGGGAGGAGCTGGCCCGGGCCCTGCCCGGAGAGCTTCGGACGCTGCTGGGGAAGGCCGCCCGGGGCCAGCTCTCCCTGGCGGTGAAGGACGCCGACTTTGGGCCCCGGGAGGAGGGGGCGGACCGGAGGGTGAACCGGGCCCTGGTGGCGGGCCTCTCGGCGGTGGCCTTCGGAAGCTGGGTCTACCTGCTGTCCGTACCGGCCCAGGTGCCGGCCCTGATCATCTGGGCAGACCTCGCCCTGGCGCTGGTGACCCTGGGCTGGACCCTGCTGGGTATCTGGAAATCCGGGGGAGTGTAGGGACCCATGCAACCCCCTCCCTGGCGGTCGGGGTTCGGACGGGCGGGCGGGCAACCCCCTCCCTGGCGGTCGGGGTTCGGGTGGGTTTTTCAGGGGGCTTCGGGGGCGGGGGCAGGCTGGGGCTGCTGCTTCTGGCGCAGCATGCGATCAACCACATCGTCCACATCTTCGTCGGTCTCTGAGGTGACCTTGTTGACGGCCTCCTCGGTGCCAAAACCGCGGCCGTCCCCCGCGGCCCCCTGACGCAGCTTTTCAACCTCTGTCTCCATGGGCCGGTAGACCCAGCGCAGCTGGTTGCAGCGCAGCATCCCCGAGGGTGAGGAGGCGGTGACGCCAAAGGCGCCGTCCTGCCACTGGGCCTGGGTCACGCCCCGCTTCTCTTCAACCTGGCGGGGCTTGCCGTAGAGCTTGACCAGCCGGGCCTGGAGTTCGGGGAAGGTACCCTCATCCTCCGAGCAGACCACCAGCTTCCACAGCTTGCCGCCGCTGAACAGGAAGTAGGAGGAGGAGGTCCCCTCCAGGTGCCGCAGGACCCCCTCGGAGGCGTTGCTCTTGAAGTCGTCGGCGATGACCGAGATGCGGTAGCCGCTGTCCTGGCCGGTGAACTCGGTCCAGGTGGCCAGGATGTTGCTGGCGGTCTTCTCCATGCGCTCCTTGAGGGCGTCCCGCTCCACCGGGTCCAGGGTGGCCCGCATGAGGGGGGCGGCCTGCTCGGCCACGCGGGCCTCCAGCACGGGCTGGAAGTCCTCCTTGGATTTGCCGAAGGGCAGCTCTGTCAGGAAGGGATCAAACTGACCCGGGTCCAGGGGGCTGGGCCAGACCAGGGGCTCCTCCTTGGGGCTGGCCTTGGGCTGGACCTTCCGGGGGGCCTTCTTCTTGCCCTCGGCCGCCAGCGCCAGGGGACTGCCCAGGCCCAGGGCCACCGCCAGCAGCAGCAATACGGGGAGCAGGAACCTTGATCTCATGGAGGCCTCCGCAGGACTGAACAATGACGCGGGGATTATAGCAGCCTCGAGGGCGGGGCACCACACAGATCCTTCAGCCCCGCCGACACTATTGCCTTGACAGTCAACGGGGGCTTCGGATATAGAAGCGCCATCTTTGGCAAGCTGTGCGAGAGTGGCGGAATTGGTAGACGCGCTAGATTCAGGTTCTAGTGGGCAATACGCCTGTGGGGGTTCGAGTCCCCCCTTTCGCACCAGTCCTTTCCGGGACAGTGTTTTCACGAAGCGGGGCCTTTTGCGAGGTCCCGCTTTCGTGTATCATGCCCCCCGTCTTCAGCCTCCGGAGGGATCATGCGAGCTTACGACATCATCTTGAACAAGCGCCAAGGTGGCACCCTCAGCCCGGAGGAGATCAGCTTCTTCATCCAGGGCTTCGTGGGGGGCAGCATCCCCGATTACCAGGCCGCGGCGCTGCTGATGGCCATCTTCTTGAAGGGCATGGAGACCAAAGAGCTGGCTCAGTGGACCAACGCCATGATTGACTCCGGCGAGCGGCTCCACTTCGACCACTCCAAGGGCCCCTACCTGGACAAGCACTCCACGGGCGGCATCGGCGACAAGATCTCCTTGCCCCTGGCCCCCATCGTGGCGGCCCTGGGGGTGAAGGTGCCCATGATCTCGGGGCGCGGCCTGGGCCACACCGGCGGGACCCTGGACAAGCTGGAGGCCATCCCCGGCTACCGCGTGAACCTCAGCACCACCGAGTTCCGGCAGGTGGTGGAGACCGTGGGCTGCTCCATCACGGGGCAGACCGGCACCCTGGTGCCCGCGGACAAGAAGCTGTATGCCCTGCGGGATGTGACCGCCACGGTGGACAACATCCCCCTCATCGCCTCCTCCATCCTGTCCAAGAAGGCCGCCTCAGGCATCAGCGGGCTGGTCATGGATGTGAAGTGTGGCAGCGGGGCCTTCATGCAGACCCCCCAGGCCGCCAGGGACCTGGCCCGCGTGCTGGTCTCCCTGGGTGGCGCCCTGGGCATGAGGGTGCAGGCCTTCGTGACCAACATGGATCAGCCCCTGGGCAGCCATGTGGGCAATGCCCTGGAGATCGTGGAAACCATTGAGATCCTCAAGGGCGGTGGCCCCGCCGACTCGGTGGCCCTCACCAAGGAGTTCGCTGCGGCCATGCTGGTGCTGGGAGGCCTGGTCCCCGACCGGGCGGCGGCGCTGCCGAAGATCGACCGCGTCATCGCCTCAGGGGCGGCCCTGCATAAGTTCGCTGACATGATCAAGGCCCAGGGCGGCGACCCCGCCGTTGTGGACAACCCAGGCCTGCTGCCCGGGGCCAAGAAGCACACCGTCTATACCGCCGCAAGGGATGGCATCATCCAGGCCACAGACACCCGCAAGGTGGGCCTGGCGGCGCTGGTGCTGGGGGCGGGCAGGGACCGCTCGGAGGACCTCATCGACCCCGCCGTGGGCTTCGTGATCAAGGCCAAGACCGGGGACCGCCTGGCCAAGGGCCAGCCCATCTTGGACATCCACTACAACGACGAGGCCCGCCTCCCGGGCTGCCTCAAACTGCTGGACGAGGCCATCCCCCTGGGGGACACCCCGGCCAAGCCCTGGGACCTGATACTGGACACCATTTCCTGACCGGACAACCGCCACTGGCACCACCAACGAGGGAGAACTGTCGAAAATGAACGCCGCCACAGTCCAGGAATACAAGCAGAGAGTTGAGGCCGTCACCGCCGAACTGCGCCGCCTGCGCCCAGGCTTCACGCCGAAGGTTGGAATGGTGCTGGGCAGCGGCCTGGGGGCCCTGGCCGAAGAGGTTGAGGACAAGCTGGTCGTCCCCTATTCCGAGCTGCCTGGCTTCCCCGTCTCCACCGTGCCCGGCCACGCCGGCCGGTTGATCACCGGCAAGCTGGAGGGCGTGGAGGTGGTCGTAATGCAGGGCCGCGTGCACCTCTACGAGGGCCACAGCGCCCAGGAGGTGGTCCTGCCCGTGCGGGCCCTGTGCCTTTGGGGGGCCAAGCGCTTCGTCATCACCAACGCCGCCGGATCCCTGCACCGCGAGATGAGCCCGGGCACCCTGATGATCATCAAGGACCACCTGAATATGCAGTTCGTGAACTGCCTGTCCGGCCCCAATATCGATGAGTGGGGCACGCGCTTCCCCGACATGACCGAGCCCTACGACAAGGAACTGGGCAAGCGGCTGCGCAAGTGGGCCGACGAGCAGAAGATCAAGCTGGCCGTGGGCGTCTACGGGGCCCTGCCCGGCCCGGCCTACGAGACCCCCAGCGAGGTCCAGATGATGGCCAACCTGGGCGCCGACGCGGTGGGCATGTCCACGGCCCAGGAGGTCCTGGCCCTCAAGCACATGGGCGCCAAGATCCTGGGCATCTCCTGCATCACGAATCTGGCCGCCGGCATCTCCCCCACCCCCCTGACCCACGAAGAAGTGGGCGAGACCGCCAAAATAGCCGCCAAGACCTTCGCCCAGGTGGTCCGCGCCTCCCTGCGACTGCTGTAAGACCCCCCCAATATCCCCTACCAAATTCCCTTCCCCCCGTGGGGGAAGGTGGCGCGAAGCGCCGGATGAGGGCACGGGTTCCACCGCCAGCCACACTTGGCTGTCTCCCCTACAGTCCCCCCTCTCCCCAACCCTCCCCCGGAAGGACTTGCCACGGGAGGGCCCCCTGTGGCAGCGTGACTCGAGGAAAGATTGGCGCGCCCTCCCCAAGGAAACGAACCATGCGAACTGTTGCCAGGTCCCTGCTGCTGCTACTGTTTCTGGTCTCGTTTGCCTCGGTTGGGGACGCAAAGACCAAGCCCAAGAAGACCAAGAAGAAGACCAAGGCCGAGGTTACCCTGCCCGTTGACCTGGGGATTGGCCCCACCACCAACTGGTTCACTGGCCCCGTCGGCGACGACCAGCGGTCTCACTACGGCATCAAGCTGGATTTGGCCGCCATCATCGACAAGGCAACCATCAAAAAGAACCGGAAACGAATCCCAAAAAAGTATCGCAACATGGCCATGAAGATGGACGAGATCGTCTACCGCCCCTTCTGGTGGCTGCCCGATTCGCTTCTCCTTTCCCCCAAACTGCACAACACCTATGCCTACGGCGTGACCCTGAGGCCAGTGGCCCTGGGGCTGTCCTTCCTCAACAACAGTGCGTTCAAGCTGACCCTTGGCGCGGGCCTGGTGCTCAGCTACGCCTACCTGGGAAATGACCACTGGAAGACCCAGGGCTACAAGGACAACAACATGCATTTTCTGCGGCCCGGCGCCAACGCCAAGGCCGAGCTATTGTTCAAGCTCTCCCCGTCCTTCCTGGTCTCCGTGGGCTGGGATTCTTACTTCTATCCGCCCCAGCGAATAGGCGCAGGCATCCTGGACGAGTGGGGAGAGAGGCCCCTGGACAACAGCCTCTGGCACAACGGCCAGGCCTTTGTCCTGCTGCACTTCAGGTTTCCCTACTCCACCACCCTGTGACGGGTGACCCAGGGGAGCTAGGGAGAACCGGGGTCGCCCCCCGCACTTGACGCTTGCTTCTCCATTCAATGGCCGCCCGCCCGGCGCAGTTGCCACCTGCCCTGGACTGCTTTAGAATCCCGCGAGTTCGACCCTGGAGGGACCCCATGATGATGGCCTTGCACCGGCTCTGGGCTGCGCCTCTGGCGCTGGCCTTGCTGCTTACTGCCTGCACCGGCGACGACCCGGACTTCGCCAAGGAGCGGGCCTCCCTGGTGTCTCGGGTGGTGACGCCCACGGTGACCAAGAAGGGCCCCGACGGCAAGCCCGTGGTCCACCAGCGGCCCTACCTCATGGACGCCCGGGGGCGCTATGTCCAGGTCAACGGCGTGAACCTCGCGGGCAGCAGCAAGTTCCCCGTCAACGAGGTCTTCCCCGACACCACCACGCCCCCCATCTACCTTGGCAAGCCCTTCCCCCTGGCCCAAGCGGACGCCGAATTCGCGCGCCTTCGAGGCCTGGGCTTCAACACCCTGCGCCTCATCACCAGTTGGGAGGCCCTGGAGCCCAACGAGCCCGGCGTCTACGACGGCGAATACCTGAAATACCTTGAGGCCATCGTCCAGAAGGCCGCCGACTACGGCCTCTATGTCCTGCTGGACATGCACCAGGACATCTTCTCCCGGCACCTGCTGGCCAAATACAACTCCAAGGCCAGCGGCGAATCCGGCAGCCTGGAGCGCTCCGTGCTGTCCCTCTTGCCTCCCTACGACAACTGGGTCCGGGGCGACGGAGCCCCCCGCTGGGTGGTGCAGGCCTGCCTCCCCGAGAAGAACCTGGACAGCCCCCACTGGGGCGAGCTGCGGGTCCTGGGCTCCCTGGAGCCCAAGGTCGTGGAGGCGGTCTTCAAGAACATTGACCTGCTGGACCTGCCCAACGGCGAGCTGGCCATCCTGGCGGAGCTGGCCAAGATCCTGGACCCGGCCAACGGCATCACCCTGGGCCTGGTGACGGAGAACCTGCAGATCCTGCTGCGCCTCAAGGAGCTGCTGGAGCTGGTCAGCCCCGGGGGCACGGGGGACCTGCCCGACTGGGTCAAAGAGGCCGCCACCCGCCTGCCCGGTCGCTTTGACCTCACCGAGACCTGCGACTTCCTGCCCACCACCTTCTGGGGCGTCAACGCCGCCATCTCCCTGGACCTGGACCGCTGCTTCCTGGCCCTCTATGCGGGGCGCGAGGTCTTCCCCGACCTGCTGGTGGACGGGGTCAACATCGAGGAGTACCTCCAGGCCCACCTCACCGAGGCCTGGCGCCTGGTGGCGGCCCGCATGAAGGGCCATGACAATGTGATCGGCTACGACCTCTTCAACGAACCGGTGGGCTTCTTCCCCGCGGCCCTGGTGGCCTCGGTGCTCATCTCCACGGGCGCCCCCGATGCCGCCGAGGGCCTCCTCAAGGCGGCCCTGGGGGACAGCACCGGCGCCCTGGTCTACCGCCTCGCCGTGGACCTCCAGGTGATCCCCCCCGATGGCTCCCCTGAGACCCTCAAAAAGTGGGGCCTGGCGGGCATGAACCCCCTTCCCGTGCTGGACCTGAACCTGAGCTTCGACGGCAAGTACCTGATGCCCCTCTATCAGCGCCTGGCCACGGCCATCCAGAATGAGGACTCGGACGCCATCATCTTCCTGGAGCCGGGCATGTCCTTGAAGACCGTCACGGGCAACCTCCCCCAGTGGAACAGCCACCTCGTCAAGCCCGAGGGCATCCGCCAGGCCGTCCTGGCCCCCCACTGGTACCCCGACATCTATCCGGTCATAGGCATCAATGTGGACCCCCGGGACTTCCAGGTTGACGAGTGGCTGTACCGGGACTTCGTCCCCGAGATCCAAAAGGTCCTGGCCACCAACGCCCAGACCACCGGCAACATCCCCGTGGTCTTTGGCGAGTTCGGCACCTACTTCAACTTCAACGGCATCGCCGAAGCCCAGGCCGACGACTACGCCATCAGCGCCGCCATCCTGAACCGCTACTACGAGGCCTTCGAGGAGCTGGGCCTGGGCCGCATCCTCTGGTGCTACTCCCCGGACAACACGGCGGAGAACGGCGACGGCTGGAACCGGGAGGACTTCTCCATCCTGGGCCCCGACCGCAAGCCCCGGGCCTGGCAGGCCTTCCTGCGTCCCCACGCCCGGGCCACCAGCGGCAGGCTGATCTCCCAGCGCTTCCACGGGCCCCTGGCCTTCCTCGACCCGGCCCCCGGCGAGGCCCTGGAGGACCGCCTCTTCGAGCTGACCATGGAGACCCGCCAGACCGCCGCCCCCACCGCCGTCTTCGTCCCCACCCTCCAGTACCCCGAGGGCTTCTTCGTCTGGCTGTCCGACGGCGCCGCCTACTACGACCGGGAGACCCAGTTGCTGTTCTGGTACCCCACCAACGAAGCCCCCGGCACCACCCACAGCCTGCGCCTCCGGCCCCGCGCCACTCAGCAGGACTGGGACTACTTCTTCGACGGGCCGCGCTCCGCCTCGGGAGGTGACCTATGAAGCCCCTCACCTGCCTGCTGACCCTGCTGCTTGCCCTCACCCTGGCCGCCCCCCCAGCCCCCGCCGGGGACCTCAGCGCCAAGGGCCTCTTCTCCTCCAATGTGCTGCTCCGCTCGGACAGCGACTTTGATGACCAGGCCCCCGCCTACGACGCCCGGGGCCAGACCGTGGGCCAGGCCGCCACCCTCTTTCGCCCCGAGTTCCTCTGGGCCCCCGAGGACCACCTCAAGGTGTTCTATCAAGTAGAGCTTGGCTGGAACGCCTGGAGCCGCCCCAACCCCGACCAGCCCAACCCCGGTGACGAGACCGCCTTTCTGCTGAGGCACCGGGAGCTGTGGGCTTCCATCATGTTGCCCGGCGCCGTCCTCTTCAAGTCCGGCTACCAGTACCTGCAGGACCCCTCAGGGGTCTACCTGGCCCACTGGGTCGGCGCCCTGTCCCTGTCCGCCACCAGGGGCCTCTGGTCCTTCGAGGGGGCCCTGGGACAACTGCCCGACGACAGCTACGAGGGCCTGGTCCAGGGCCACGACACCTTCGCCCGGGAGGTCTTCTTCCTGAACCTCGGCGCCTCCCGTCGCATCTACAACAGCCTGGAACTGGATCTCTTTGTAGGGGGCCTGGGGGATTACAGCCGGGAGGGCCGCCCGGTCCACCTTTGCACCTTCGAGGCGGGCTTTCGCTACAAACAGGGCAACACCCGGGGGCAACTGCATACCCTTGGTCAGGCGGGGGTCCTGGAGGGCTTCGCCACGGGCGGCGGCAACCGCTACCACGGCGCAGTGGCGGTCCAGGGTGGGGCCTCCCGCCGCAGCGGCCCGGTGTACCTCTCCGCGGGGGCCCTGCTGTTGTCCCCGGATGACGACGCCGAAGGGGACAGCGGCAACAGCGCCTTCTTCTACTCGGGCAAGAACCGCAGCCCCTCGCTCATCCTCTCCGAGGACGAGCTGCGGGACCGCTACGACAACCTGGACGAGCGGGTCAGCCAGACCGTCGGCTCCTTCTTTGTGAACCGGGCGGGCCTGCTGCTGCTGGACGCCTCCGTGGGCTACAGCCTGACCCCCCGGATCAGCCCCGTGCTGGTGCTGGCGGGGGGCTTTGCGCTGAACCCGGAGAACGCCGCGGGGGGCCGCCTGCTGGGCCTGGAGAGCGACCTTTTGGTGGACTTTGCGGTGCTGGACCGGGCCTCCTTCATCCTGGTGGCCCAGGTCTTCCTGCCGGGGGAGGCCTCCTCGGTGTTCGTCAACCAGGCCAGGCCCTTCGCCACCGACCCCGTGGCGGGCCTCCAGGCGGCCTTTGCGGCCCGGTTCTAGGTGGGCATTGTGCTTGCCCTGACGGCGCTCTTCTGGTAGCAAGGGGACCGACGATGAATGAACAAAGAGGGCCCATGTTTCTAAGCGTGGTCATCCCCATCTACAACGAAAAAGACAACCTCCCCCTGCTGCACCAGAAGCTGCTGGAGGCCCTGAGCCCCCTGGCCCGGCCCTGGGAGGTCATCTTCGCCAACGACGGCAGCCGGGACGGCAGCGAGGAGTTGCTCAAGGCCATCTGCACCGCGGATCCCCGCTTCAGGCTCATCACCTTCCGGCGCAACTTTGGCCAGACCGCCGCCATGGAGGCGGGCTTTCGCCATGCCTCCGGGGAGGTGGTGGTGCCCATGGACGCGGACCTCCAAAACGACCCCGCGGACATCCCCATGCTGTTGGCCGTGCTGGACGAAGGCTTCGATGTGGCCAAGGGCTGGCGCAAGCACCGCCAGGACAAGGCCCTCTCCCGCAAGCTGCCCAGCCGCATCGCCAACGCCATCATCAGCCAGGTGACGGGTGTGAAGCTTCACGACTACGGCTGCACGCTAAGTGCCTATCGCCGCGAAATCATTAGTGAAATTCGCCTCTATGGCGAGATGCACCGCTTCATCCCCGCCTACGCGGCCTGGGCCGGCGGGCGCATCAAAGAGGTCCCCGTCCAGCACCACCCCCGGACCCTGGGCAAGACCAAGTACGGCCTCTCCCGCACCTTCCGGGTGATCCTGGACCTCATGACCGTGCGCTTCCTGGTGGCCTACTCCTCCAAGCCCAACT